>CAZCPB010000123.1:0-11798 GCA_964500365.1 uncultured Phycisphaeraceae bacterium | reverse complement strand
GGCGCCGAGCACGCACGGCACGCCGACGAAGAGGCCTTTGCCGTTGTTGGCGGCCTTGACGCCGAACTCGTCCTCGCAGTATGCCGCGCACGCGATGACGCGCTTCTTGTCGCGGACGATCGCCTCGACCATCTCGACGGTGCCGGCGCTGGGGGCGTACCAGGCGCTGGTGCCCATCAGCTTCACGACCTCGCCGCCGCCGACCTTGGCGCGCTCCACGCAGGCCTGGATCTTCTCGGCCGGGAGGAGGTCGCGGACGGGGATGCCGTTGACGCTCGTCAGGCGAGGGAGGGGGACCATGTCGTCGCCGTGCCCGCCCAGGAGCAGGCCCTGGATGTCCTCGACGCTGACGCCGAGTTCCCAGGCCAGGAACGTCTTGAAGCGGGCGACGTCGAGCGCGCCGGCCTGGCCGAGCACGCGCTGGGCCGGGAAGCCGGTGACCTTCCACATCACGTAGACCATGGCGTCGAGCGGGTTGCTGACGACGATGACCACGGCGTCGGGGGCGTAGGTCTTGATGTTCTGCGCGACGCTCTTGACGATGCCGGCGTTGATCGACACGAGGTCGTCGCGGCTCTGGCCGGGCTTGCGGGGCACGCCGGCCGTCACGATCACGACGTCGGAGTCGGCGATGTCCTTGTACTCGAAGGTGCCGGTGATTCTCGCATCGAAGTTCTCGACCGGGCCGCAGCAGGAGAGGTCGAGCGCCTTGCCGCGGGGCATGTGCAGCTCGGGCTTGTCCTTGTTCGGGATGTCCAGGAGGACGACGTCGCCGAGTTCCTTCATGGCGACCGAACGGGCGCATTCGCCCCCGATGTTCCCCGCCCCGATCACCGAGATCTTCGCCCGACGCATCGCCATGAGGCCCGGTCCTTTCTTTGGCTGGATTCACCGCCCGCCCAGCGCGAACGCGTCCTGGACGGAGGGGCGGAAGTCTAGGTTGGGACCGGCTGGATTGTCTCGTGATTCCGCGGTTCCGGGCCGCGTGATGGTTTGTTTCCATCCCGTCAATTACGCGCATCACCGGCGAATTCGACCGGCAACTCCCCAACATCCTCCACCCGGCGGGGCGGGAGCGTGACGGGGACGATCTTCCCGGCCGCCATTGCCGCGACCAGCAACGGCTGGCCGCCGGGGGGCGCATCGTTCGAGTCCACGACGAGGTCGCGGACCGGCCTTCCTTTCGCGAAGTCGAACTGCCGGTACGCCTGGCGCATGACGGGTCGAAACTCGGGATCACCGAGGTCTGTATAGAAAGTTTCGATCGCGGTGCGCGCCCCGGGTGGAGCGGGCTGTCCGTGGGGTCCGCGCGCGAAGACGGCGGGGCAGTGCTGGAAGAGCACGACGCCGGGCGCGGGCACGAAGAGGTCGCCGGAAAAGCCTGCCGCGGCGAGGGCTTCGAGCAGTTCGGCGGGGTGAGCGGCGATCATCGCGGGGGCGGCCACGCGCCATTCGAGGCCGCCCTCGCGGGCCGCGCGGAGCGCGCGGAACGCATCGTCGATGAGCGCGCGGAGTTCGGGGTGAAGGGCGCGGCCGGCCCAGGTGGAGCGGAGGGACGATTCGTGCGCGCGGATCCCGACTGCCGCGCGGTCGAGGGCGAGGGCGCGTTCGCCGGGCGTGGTCAGGGTGTCGAGTTCTCCGAGCGCGTGCGTGATGGCCTGGAGGCCGATGATGTCGGGGACGCCGGCGCGGAGGAGCCCGGCCTCGCCCTCCTTCGGCAGCGCGAGCGCGGCCTGGGCGAATTCGGTCCATTTGCCGAGGAGCGCGGCCCAGGTGAGCAGCCGAGGGTCATCCATCGCGCACATCGTAGAGAAGTAGTCGAAGAGGCTGCTCGGGCGCACGAGGGCCGGCAGACGCTGTTCGTGTGCCTGAAGGCGGCATCTCGGTCAAGCCCGTTGAAACGGGCTGCCAGCACGCCCCGGCGGTTGGGGTTGTGGGGCGGTCGGCAACCACGCCTGAAGGCGTGGCCTGCAAGCGAGCAAGCCCGCTGAAACGGGCTGAAGGCCCGACGGATTGGAGGGGGGCAACGCCGATTGAACTCTACAGTCACCCATGGAACTCGACCCTGCCGCGCTCGACCAGCCCACGCGGTACAAGCTGCTGATCGGGTGCATCGTGCCGCGCCCGATCGCGTTTGTCTCGACGGTGTCGCCCGACGGGCGGCTGAACCTCGCCCCGTTCTCGTTCTTCAACGGGGTGGGGTCGGACCCGATGATGCTGCTGTTCTGCCCGGCGAACAAGCCCGACGGCACGGAGAAGGACACGCTGCGCAACTGCAAGTCTGTCGCCGAGGGGGGGACGGGCGAGTTCGTGGTCAACGTGGTCAGCGAGCAGTTCGAGCGGAAGATGGCGGCGTGCGCGGAGCCCTTGCCCTACGGCGAGAGCGAGTTCGAGCTCTCATCGCTGCACGCGGCGGCGAGCGCCAAGGTGCGGCCGGCGCGGGTCGCCGAGTCGCCTGTCAGCTTCGAGTGCCGGACCGTGCAGGTGATCCGCACGAACCCCGGGAGGCCCGCGGGCGGGAATGTCGTGCTCGGCGAGGTCGTGCACATCTTCGCCCGCGACGGCGTGCTCAACGAGCGGTTTCACGTGGACCCGGCGGCGCTGCGGACCATCGGGCGCATGGGGGGGCTGGGGTATTGCCGCACGAACGAGCGGTTTGAGATGGCGATGGGGCGGGCGGCGTTGGAGAGAAGTGAGCAGTGATATGGCTTCTCGATGGATCGCGCCTGGTCGATTTCGATCGAGACTCGTCCGCCCCGGGGGCGGAGGTGCGCGATGAATGAACTACGAGGGGCTTGCGAGGCGCTGCGCCCCTCGCACGATCGCGCGCCCGAAACGGGCGAGGATCCGGACCCGCACGCGCGTGATCGATCGACACCCTGTATGAGCGGTGAGCGATGAACCGCGAGCGACCACCGCGGTCCGCTATTCACTGATCACTGATACGCACTCGACCAGGTTCCTGCGCGGCTTCAGACGGGATTCACCGCAGAGGCGCAGAGGTCGCAGAGCCGGAAAGGAAGACAGGGATCCGACGCATTCCGCCGCTGGATTGGCTCTGCGTTCTGTGCGCCTCTGCGGTGAATGCCCCCGGTTTCGCGCTGGGAACAATCGGAATGCGTATGAGCGATGAACTATGAGCGGCCACCACGGTCCGCTTTTCACTGATCACTGATCACGTCGTACTGATTACCGCTCGCCGTGGCTTTGGTTCACGGGACCGTCAGGCCGCCGTCGATCTTGAAGTCTGCGCCCGTGACGAAGCTTGCCGCGTCGCTGAGGAGGAAGAGCACGGGGCGGGCGATCTCGTCCACGGTGCCGATGCGGCCGATGGGGTGGAGGGAGGCCATGTAGGCCATGGTGTCGGGCTGCTTGTTGCCGGTGAAGCGGTCGAACATCTCGGTGTCGATCGCGGCGGGGGAGACGGCGTTGATCCGGATCCCCTGCTTTGCGACTTCCAGTGCCGCGGACTTGGTCAGGCCGAGGACGGCGTGCTTGCTGGCGACGTAGATCCCCACGCCGGCCATGCCGATGGTGCCGGCGACCGACGAGGTGTTGACGATCGAGCCGCGTGCGCCGGCCGCGCTCCCTGGGCCCGGCGCGTTGCCGAGCATCGCGGCGATCTCGTGCTTCATCGAGAGGAGCACGCCCAGGACGTTGACGTCGAAGACCCTGCGGTAGTGGTCGGCGGTCGCGTCCTTGGTCTCGACGCCCATGAGCTCGACGCCGGCGTTGTTGACGGCGAAGTCCAGGCGCCCGCCGCCGAGGCGGGCGGCGTGGGCGACGGCGTCCTGCACGTGCTTCTCGTCGGTGACGTCGCCGCGGACGAACGCGGCCTTGGCGCCCGATTCCTTCCCGATCGCGTTCAGCTCGGCGAGGACGCGCTCGCCCTCGGGGGCGCGGCGGCCGGTGAACACGACGTTGGCGCCGGCGCGGGCCAGGCTCAGTGCCGCGGCACGCCCGATGCCGCTGGTGCCGCCCGTAACAAGGGCCGTCTTCTTGTGGAAATCGAACGAGGTCTCGTGCGCCATGGCCGGTGCTCCCTGGGGATCTCCGCGGTCTTCCGCCGGGACTGTATCGATGAGCATCAATACAGTCCATATCGATGAATGTCAATGCAGGGGCTCGTGAATCAGCGCTTCGCGCGGGCCCGGCCCTTCCCCGAACGGGCGCCCCGGGGTTGCTTTTCCTGGCCCGCCAGGGCCGCGGCGAACTGTCCAAGGAGTTCCTCGTCCACGGTCAGGCGCCGGAAGAGGCCGTCCCGGCGCGATCGGACCACGCCGGCCCGCTCCAGCGTCCTCAGGTGGTGCGAGATGGTGGGCTGGCTGAGCGCGAAGCGCTCGCAGACGCACGAGCAGGTCATCTCGCCGCTCTTTCGGAGATCGTGCAGGATGCCCAGGCGCGTCGGGTCGGCCAAGGCCTTGGCGATCTTCACGATCGTGCGGCGGTCCATGGGCAATCCAACTGTGCGGGGTGCGCGGAGTCAACCCGGCGCGGCGTGATCCGGGCTCTTGCGGGGGCGAGAGAGCGCTCAGGAAAGAGAGGACCCCCGGGCGCTGGTGGGAGCGCCCGGGGGTCAGGGAGTGCGGGGCCACCGGCGTGGTGGGTGGGGTGGGATGCGCCGCGGCCCCGCTGGGTGGGTCAAGCTGTCGAACGGTTCGTCGATCGGGCGGTCGAACGATCTCCAAAGGGATCCGGGGGTGTCGGACGAGAGGGGCCGGGAGTCCGCCGCTCGCGTGACGGGCGTGCGCAGCGCCCGTCTGTCGACGCGGGCCGGACCCGGGCCGTGCTCCCGCGAAAGACCTCCCTGGCACGGGGGTTTCTTCAACCCCTCGGCGCACCTCTCTTCAAGGTGTGCGCCGTGCGCCGTCTGGCTCTCGCGGCGGAAGCGAGCTCGAAGAGCGCGGATCTCCAGATCCGACGCTCCAGCAGGGTTCCTTCCGCATGCTGACTCGTGGTCGCGGGACGCGGCTCAACGCCGGCGTGCGCCGTGCTCCACCAGCCCCTCTCGTCCGACGCCCCCGCTCCGGGGGGCCGATCTCCTTTCAATGACTCTGCTTCACCTGGTTCGCCTGCATCTTCTTCAACTCGAATCACCTGCACCAGCGCGGCGGGGCGGCGCGCGTCAGCTGCACCCGAGGCTCGCGCCGCAGTTCAGGCACTTGTAGCACGTGCCGCTGCGGACGGTGATCGTCCCGCAGGTATCGCACGGCGGGGCGTCGCCGGCGGTCTCGAGCGCGACCGACAAGGTCGCGGCCGAAACGACGAGCGATTCCGACACGACCGAGACCGAGTGACCGTTGGGCAGCCCGTGGCGCGGCTCGACCTGCGCGCCGGCCGGGGACCACGCGCCTTTCGACCGCGAACTCTCCCTTACGGACCCGCTGTTCCACCGCGGTGCCTCGGGCGTGTGGTTCTCCGGGCGCTCCGTGCCCGTCACGACGCCCCCCACCACTCCCCCCACGATCCCCCCCGACGGGTTCAACGATCCCGCGGCGGGCTCGCGCTTGGGCGCGTGCGCCTCGCGGTAGCCGGGGATGAACTCCATGCCCATCCAGCGGAAGATGTAATCGACGAGGCTCTTGGCGAAGGGGATGTCGGGGTTCTCCGTCATCCCGGCCGGCTCGAAGCGCTGGTAGCTGAACTTGTTGACGAGGCTCTCGACGGGCACGCCGTACTGGAGCGCGACGCTGGTGGCGGTGCCCAGGGCGTCCATCAGGCCGCCGGTGGTCGAGCCCTCCTTGCTCATGGTGATGAAGAGCTCGCCGGGCTTGCCCTCTTCGTAGAGCCCGACGGTGACGTAGCCCTCGTGGCCGGCGACGTTGAACTTGTGGGTGACGCTGCGGCGGGTGTCCGGGAGGCGCCGGCGCATCGGGCGGTAGATGATCTCCGTGCGCGCGGCCTCCACCGCCTCGGCGTCAGCCCGGGCAACCGCGGACGCCATCGCGCCCACAGCCGCCGCGACCTCCTCGCGCACGCCGGATTGTTCCAACTCGTCGGTCACTTCCTCGCCGGTGGCATCGCGGGCCACCTCGCTCTTGGCCTCGTCCGCGGTGGCCGAGAGGGGCTGGCTGAGCTTGCACCCGTCGCGGTAGAGGGCGTTGGCCTTGAGGCCGAGCTCCCACGAGAGGCGGTAGGCGGCCTTGATGTCGTCCACCGTGGCGCTGTTGGGCAGGTTGATGGTCTTGCTGATGGCGCCCGAGATGAAGGGCTGTGCCGCGGCCATCATGCGGATGTGGCCCTCGGGGGCGATGAAGCGCTTGCCGAGCCTGCCGCAGGTGCTGGCGCAGTCGAAGACGGGGAGGTGCTCGGGCTTGAGGTGCGGGGCGCCCTCGACGGTCTGCGTGCCGCAGATCACGCGGTTGAGCTCGTCGATCTGCTTGTCGGAGAGGCCGAGCTTCCTGAGCACGTTGAACGAGGGGTCGGCCTTTGCCTTGGCGGCGTCCATGCCGAGACGGCCGAGCGCCTCATCGCCCAGCGACCAGGGCGCGAAGGCGAAGGAGAGCTCGAAGACGCCGGGGAGGGAGGCCTCGATGCGCTTCAGGTCGTCGTCGTTCAGGCCCCTGGCCTTCAGGAAGTCGGCGAAGGTCTTCACCTTGCCCTTGGCCGCGCCTTCGAGCGAGGTCGTCATGCCCGCGACCTTGGCCCAGAAGCCGCCGCCCGCGCCGCCCGCGAGCGGCACGCTCAGGCGCAGCGTGCCGAGCAGGTACTCCATGATGGCCCGGATCTCGGCGTCGGCGTAGCCCAGGGAGCGGAGGGCCGGCTCGACGGACTCGTTGGCGATCTTGAAGTAGCCGCCGCCGGCGAGCTTCTTGAACTTCACGAGGGCGAAGTCGGGCTCGACGCCGGTGGTATCGCAGTCCATGAGCAGGCCGATCGTGCCCGTGGGCGCGATGACGGTGGTCTGGGCGTTGCGGTAGCCGTGCTGCTCGCCGAGGCTGAGGGCCTCGTCCCACGCGTCGGTCGAGCGCTCGAGCAGCTCGTCGATGTTGGCGATGCGGACCGAGCCCGAGGCGATGAGGGCGTGGTCGATGGGGACGGGGCGGATGGCGAGCTGCTCGTAGCGGGGGCTGGCGCGGTCCTCGCCGTGTGCCGCGAGGCGGTGGTTGCGGATCACCCGAAGCATGGCGTCGCGCTCGGGGGCGTAGCCGGGGAACGCGCCGAGTTCGGCGGCCATGAGCGCCGACTGGCGGTAGCTGCGCCCGGTCAGGATCGCGGTCAGGCAGGCGCACACGGCGCGGGCCTCGTCCGAGTCGTAGGCGATCCCGGCCTGCATCAGCATCGCGCCGAGGTTCGCGTAGCCCAGGCCGAGCGTGCGGTACTTCCACGACAGTTCGGCGACCTCGCGGCTGGGGAAGGCGGCCATCAGCACGCTGATCTCGAGCACGATCGTCCACAGGTCGATCGCGTGCTCGAAGCTCTCGGCGTGGAACTCGCCGCTCTCAGAGTCGAAGAACTTCAGCACGTTCAGCGACGCGAGGTTGCAGGCGGTGTTGTCGAGGAACATGTACTCGGAGCACGGGTTGCTCGCGTTGATCCGTCCCGCGCCCGGGCACGTGTGCCACGCGTTGATCGTGGTATCGAACTGCACGCCGGGGTCGGCGCAGCGCCACGCGGCGTAGGCGATCTTGTCCCACAGCGCGCGCGACTTGAACGTGCGGGCAGGCTTGCCGCTGGTGCGCCAGGTCGTGACCCAGTCGGCATCGTCGTCCACCGCCGCGAAGAACTCGTCGGGGATGCGGACCGAGTTGTTGGAGTTCTGGCCGCTGACGGTGAAATACGCCTCGCCGTTGAAGTCGTACGAGAGGTCGAGGCCGAGCTCCTCGCAGGACTTCTTGAGATCCTCGTCGCTCTTCTTGAGGGACCGCAGGCCCTCGACCATCGCCTGGACCTTGATCTCCTCGCGGACCTTCCAGTCGATGAAGGTGGCGATGTCGGGGTGGTCCATGTCGAGGCAGACCATCTTCGCCGCGCGGCGGGTGGTCCCGCCGCTCTTGATCGCGCTCGCGGCACGGTCGCCGATCCGGAGCCAGGACATGAGGCCGCTGGACTTGCCGCCACCCGAGAGCGGCTCGCCCTCGCCGCGGAGGCGGCTGAAGTTCGTGCCGGTGCCCGAGCCGTACTTGAAGAGGCGGGCCTCGCGCACCCAGAGGTCCATGATACCGCCGGGGTTGACGAGATCATCGACGACGGACTGGATGAAGCAGGCGTGGGGCTGCGGGTGGGTGTAGGCGTCGGCGGCGAGCATGACCTCGCCGTGCTTGGCCGTGTCGGGGGGCTCGACGACGAAGTGGCCCTGGGCGGGGCCGGTGATGCCGTAGGCGAAGTTCAGGCCGGTGTTGAACCACTGCGGGCTGTTGGGCGCGGCCATCTGGTGGACGAGCATGTACACCAGCTCGTCGTAGAACGCCTGCGCATCCTCGGCGGTGTCGAAGTACCCGTGCTTCTCACCCCAGAAGCGCCAGCAGCCGGCGAGGCGGTGGATCACCTGGCGCGCGGAGCGCTCGGGGCCGGTGACGGGGCGGCCTTCGGCGTCCTTGCGGGCCGTGCCGCGCTCGTCGAACTGCGGGACGCCGGCCTTGCGGAAGTACTTGCTCACCATGATGTCGGTGGCAAGCTGGCTCCAGGTTTCGGGGACTTCGGCGTCCTTCATCTCGAAGACGACCGAGCCGTCGGGGTTCGAGATGCGCGAGGATCGCTTGGTCCACTGCACGGTGGAGAATGGGTCGCTTCCTGCGGATGTGAATTTCCGAATGACCTTCATGGTCCCGCCTTCACTTCGAAATCGTCGTCAAACACGCGTTCAGAATTCCCAGACCGACGGTCGCGAGAATCGAGAGCCCCGCCAGAATCACCATCCATCGCGTCCAATACACCATCTGTTTGCTCAGTTTTTCGTTCGAGTCGCTCACTTTGACCTGCGACGCAATCCCCCGATTGATCGTCTCAACAACCCCGTTGACACCGCCTTCAATCTCCGAAAGCTTGTGCTTGAGCGATTCCACAACTGCAGCATGACTGTCGAGCGACTGCGCCAGGCTCTGAAGCTCGGAGGCAACCAAACTGGACGCGTGATTCAGATGCGATGGACCGACACTAGTGCTCAAGACGAACTCTCCAAGAATCAAAACATCGATTCGTGGTCACGAGTTCGAAACCGACCGGCATCTCGCTCTTCCTGCAACTTTCCCCACTTCTCCGCAGCAATCTCATGAATTAGCTGAGTAATTGAAAAAACGTCAGCCGCGCTGATCGTCGATTCGGCAACTTCGCCGATTGCGCAGACGCTCGGATACTCCGGGAGCATCTCTTTCGCTTGACGAATCAGCGCGTTTACTGGCTCCTTCATGCTGGGCAGTTTGAGGTCACCATTCTGCTTCAAGACTCCCATGGCGGCTCTACTAACCGCGGAAGCTTCAGTGTCGAGGCGGCCGATCTTTGCAAGTGTCTGGTCCGACCGTTGAAGCATGACAGAGCCTCCTTATCCGCGCTATCGCAACCGCTCCGATAAGGCGAGGCCGCGAATTCGGCTTGGCGATTCCGACGCTCTGGCTTCTCGCTGAGCAGCGCAGGCGGCACGAACCAGCACGGCCGCCATCATGCAAACGTTGCCCGTGCGCACTTCATCGGTGTCGCCAAACAGTGGCAACGCGCCGACCGTCACGAACTGCCCGAGATGCGTCTTGGCGAGCGCAACGAGACGATTGAGCGGCTCCTTCATCGCTGGAACCGCCAAATCGCCGTGCAGCTTCAAGATTGCTTCGGCAGCTTGCGAGACTCCGCCCGCTTCAAGTCGGATTTGCTCGATCATGTCTTCCATCAATCAACCCTCGGCAAGGTCAACCCGCCCTGGTCCTGGTATTTCCCGCCCTTGTCCGCGTAGCTCTTTTCGCAGACCATCTCGGCCTTCAGGAAGACGAGCTGCGCGATGCCCTCGTTGGCGTAGACCCGGGCGGGGAGGGGCGTGGTATTGCTGATCTCGAGCGTCACCTTGCCGCGCCACTCGGGCTCGAGGGGCGTGACGTTCACGATGAGGCCGCAGCGGGCGTAGGTGCTCTTGCCGACGCAGAGGGCCAGGACATCGCGCGGGATCTCGAAGACTTCGATCGTCTCGCAGAGGGCGAAGGAGTTGGGGGGGATCACGACGTGGTCGGTGCCCAGTTCGGCGGTGTCCACGTGCACCATGAGGGCATCGCTGAAGTGCTTGGGATCGACGACGGTGATGCCGCCGGTGCGGGGCGTTGGAGTGAAGATCTTGAAGTGCGTTCCCACGCGCACGTCGTAGCCGTAGCTCGAGACGCCGTAGGAGATCTTGCCCGGGCGCTTCACCGCCTCCTCGAAGGGCTCGATGCGGATCAACTCGCGGATCTGACTATCGCACAAAACAGCCACGTGACATCCCTCGCCGGCCCTTGAGCACCGGCACTCTGAACCGCCCCCTGGTTCTTCAGATCACTTTCGAACCACCGCTGCCCGGCTTGGCCGGGCTCCACTCCACGATCCCACCGGAAACCTAACTATACCAACCAGAACCCGTTCTATCAACCAATCTGTCCTGAACACATTCCGATCTTGGCGTTTGAGAGTCGCGAAGACCTGTGTCGTGGCGACAGAATACCACTACAGATCGTGCCATCAAGCGGAGTTGAGCACAAAATGCTGGTGATCGCCTGTGGATGACCTGTCACCTGACCGCAAGTTCAGGTTTGAGAGCCGTTTACGACGCGAAAAAAAGATCATGGGACCCGTCAATACCACCACCTCTTGAGGTATTTTCCCAAGTCTTAGCGCTGCACCCCAACAGATTGTGGAAAACCTGTCACTGAACGTTCGCGTCCCGTTCGTTGCCATCTCCTTCGTTCTCGGGACGTATCTCGTACAGTTGGCGCACGGCTGCGGGGCTGGCAACGCCGGCTCGCGTGCGGCGCGGGAAGCGCGCAAAGGATGTTCCGGATGAGCTGCTATTCCTCATTGGACCGGGCTTTGGCTCGGCTTGGCGTGGTCTGGTTCGGCGCGATCGCTTCGATCGGGTGCGGGCTCGTCGCGTGTTCGTCGTCGCCGGAGCCCAAGGCGCGGCGGGTCGACCCGGTGGTGCGCGATATTTCTCCCGCGCTGCGGGGCACGGTGGGGAGCGAGGTCACGATCGTCGGCATCCAGCCCACGCTGGTTTCGGGCTACGGGCTCGTGGTCGGGCTGAACGGCACGGGTGGCCAGCCGATGAACCAGGCGCTGCAGGCGACGATGGAGCGCGAGGCCGGGCTGAACGGGATCACGGTGGGCTCCGAGCTGGGCGAGAACAACCCGGTGAGCGGGCGGTCGCCGCGGGAGCTTCTCCGCGACCCCAACGTCGCGGTGGTGCTGGTGCAGGCGGCGATCCCGCCGGGCTCGCCCAAGGGCGGACGCTTCGATGTGTCGGTCAAGGCCATGAACGCGTCGAGCCTCGAGGGCGGGACGCTGTGGACGACGGAGCTGCGCTTCGGCCCTCCCGGGACGTTCGGGCAGATCCAAGCCCGGAAGATCGCCGAGGCCCGCGGCCCGATCTTCGTCAACCCGTTCCTGGAAGAGGAGGAGGACACCGGGCGCGCCCTGTCTTCCGACTTCAACCTCGAGATGGGGCGCGTGCTCGGCGGGGGCGTGGTGACCGAGCCGCTCGAGATCGAGCTGATCATGGACAACCCGTCGTACGTGCGGGCCCGCAGCATCGCCGCGGCGATCAACAGCCGCTTTCCCGAGGCGCCCGGGGACCGGGGGCCGACGGCCCGCGGGCTGCGCGGGGGGAACTCCGCGCGGGGGGCCGA
>CAZCPB010000122.1:4008-11954 GCA_964500365.1 uncultured Phycisphaeraceae bacterium | reverse complement strand
CGCTTGTGCCGGATCTGCTGCCGCCTCGTGACGCCCGCGGCCAGTTCGAAGTTGGCATCACGGGCGGTACAGCGTTTCGACGTCGGGCTTCGCCCGCTCGGCTCCTGGGGGAGCTGACCTTTGGGATCACGCCTTGCTCCTTCCCTGAATGGGTGACGTTGGGCTGAGAGCCAGCAAGTGAGACTCCGAATACACTGGGCACATGAGTGGTGCAGCAACGGCCATCATCACTTCGAAGCTCCTCCAAACGCAGCGGGAGTTGGTGCAACGGTTTGAGTCGGCTGGTGCGATCGGCCCTCATCGCGCCATCCCACGAGGGGAACTCGGGAGTCTCAGTGAGTCTGTGTTCTCCAAACTGGCAAGCGCTGGCGTCTTTGTCTCCGGTGGCGAAGATCGGTGGTATGTAGATCCTGCGGCATGGGACCGTTCCAGTCACGCCAGCGCACGCGCTTCATGGTTACGGCGGTGGTGATCGTGTTGGTTGTCGCGGCGCTGTTCACGCTCCGGCTCGCCCGGTGAGTGATGCCAGACTGCGTGCAGACAGCCGTGGATGGCGAGCCGGAGAAACGGATCGTCACCGCGGACTCGCGGCACAAAGAGAGAGCTAATTCCCGTCTTTCAGGGGACTGGGGTTCGAGTGTCCCGGCGTTGGGTATTGCCGCGGCGTGAACGGCGCGCCCTCGCACACTTCGGACTGCACCTGACCGGGCGATTCGCCGGGCCGGTGAATCAGGGGCAGCAGCACCGGTCCATCGAGCGGCGAGACCTCGTAGAACACGGTCTCGCCCAGTTGGCCCCGGTACAGGCTCATCCCGCTGAACGGCCGGAGCCGCAGCGAACGGTCGTTGGCGGCGCTGTCGATGAACAGGACGACCGGGACATCGCCGCTGGTCGCCCAGAGCGAAACCGTGTTCTCGCTGATGAGCTCGTGCCCGCTGTCCCAGCCGAGCACGCTGACCGAGGCCGAGGGCGCGATGAGGAAGGCCTGGCCGGCGCGGGTGGCCGAATAGTCGATGAACTCGGCGTCGTCCTTGCACGTCCACGAGGGCACGAAGCCGGACGCGATGAATTCCGACCGCAGCGAGTCGGGAGAGCGGATCAGCACGAAGTTGGTGACGTACGCCCCGGCCGCGGCGAGCAGGAGGCCCGCCGCGAGCGCCCATCTGATCCACGCCGGCCGCCCCGCGAGGGCTCTCGAGGGGGTCCCCGCGCGTGCGATCGAGAGGGTCGCCGGGGGCGCCGGGACGAACGGTTCGGGCACGGGGTAGAGGCGCCGCACCAGGGCGTCGGCCTCGCGCGACGCGTCGATCATCGCCGCGGCCTCGGCATGTTGGGCAACCAGCCGCTCCGCTTCGGCGAGTTCCTCGCCTTCCAGCCGGCCGTCGGCCATGGCTTCGAGCAGACGGATCTGGTCGTCGCGGAGGGTCATGCTCCCCCCTCCCGTCCCGCGGACATTGCCCCGGCGCCGCCCGCCGGCGCCCCGCGTCGGCTGGCGGTGAGGTGCTCGCGGACCGCCCGGCGTGCACGGTCCACGTGGCTCATTGCCGTGCCGGCGGGGATGTCGAGCGCCGCGGCGAGTTCCTTGTACGGAACGCTCAGGCATACACGCAGGAGGAGGCACGCGCGGGCGACACCGTCGAGACGCCCGAGCGCCTCGATCATGTCGTCGTCGAAACTCTGCTGGTCGAGCTTCAAGGTTCCGTCGAGAGAGATCGGCAGGGGCTCGGCGCGCACGGACCGGGAACAGTTGCCGGCGTCGATCACGGAGGGGTCCGCCGCGGCGGTGCGCCGACGTTGATCCTTGTGCACCTCGTTCAACGACGTGAGTCGCACGATCTTGCTCATCCAGGCCAGGAAGCTCGTCGAAGCGTCGAACTCGTCGAGCCGCTCCAGGGCGATCAGGGCGGCCTGCTGCACGATGTCGTCCGCGTTCTGTCGCCCGCCGGCGTGGCCCGCGGCGATGCACCACAGGGCCCGGGAAACTTCCCGGAAGCGCCGCACGAATTCGTCGTGGTCCAGACGACGGTGCGGCCGCTCACCGGCCGAAGCGTCCGCGCCGGCCCCCGGTGCCGCCTGCGAAGACATCGCAGAACGAATGTTGCTTCCGGCCATGATCCTTGCAGATCGTAGGTGCGGCGGTGGACACCCCGGGTCGGCTCCCGATGAGCGGGCGGTCGCGCCGCGGAAATTCCGCAGGAACTTGCCCCGCACTGCAAGATCCGCCCACGCCAACGACATTCTCTCGGGCCGGAGGGCGTCGAGAGCTCCTTCCGCCTTGAGACCGGAAATCCCGACCACGAATTGTGGAGGGCGGATGTCGGTGTCCCCCCGGCACGCGCCGTCTCTCCTCAACGGCCGACGACGGAGATCGCCAAGTCCGACCGGAAGTTCCCGGACTTGTCGGCTCGGCGTCGGCTTTTTTGTTCCGTTCGGGCTTCCATCATTGCCCGGGCGCGGCGGGCGCTGGTATCCTCAATCCGTTCCACTTCCTTGAGGGGGCCTCGGGAGTACTTGCATGCTGCGCAAGCATGGTGTGTTCGTGTGCGTCGCCGTGCTCGCGGGCGTAGTCGGTTCGAGCCCTGCCGCGAGGGCCCAGGATCTGCTGACCGCCGTTGAGGGTCCGGTGCCGGATGGCCCCCCGAGCGTCAGGGCTCGGCTTGTCCGGCCCGACCTGTCGGCAATCCCCGCATGGACGGTCGCGTCGGGGCGCGACATCAGCGTCAGTCTGTGGGACGGGATCGGCGTGACGTGCCGCGTCGAGAGCGCGTCTCCCACGGACGGGGGACAGGTGCTGAGCGGGCGGCTGGCGGACGAGGATGATTCGTCGTTCATCCTCGCGTCGCGCGACGGAGTGGTGGCGGGCGAGATTCGCTCGCCCTCGCGCGGGGCGTGGTACATCCATCCGGTTCCGGGCGGCGCTCACGCGGTCCGGCAGATCAACGATCAGGCGTTCGAGGCGTGCGCGGTGGACGAGCGCATGGAGAAACGCCCGCCGCTGGCGGACGCCCCGGTCGCCCCCGTGTTCGGCCCCCGCGATGTGCCCGAGATCACGGTGATGATCGTCTACACGGCCCAGGCGAGGACCGGCGCGGGCGGCCAGGCGGCGATCGACGCGGTCATCGACATGGCGATCACGCAGGCGAACCAGGCGTACGCCGACAGCCAGATCAGCGCCTCGCTGAAGCTCGTGCACCGCGGGCTGGTGAGCTACAACGAATCGGGCAGCGCGAGCACCGACATCTACCGCCTGCAGGACCCCGCGGACGGCTACATCGACGAAGTGCACCAGATCCGCGACTGCGTCGGCGCCGACATCGTTTCCATGTTCGTAGACGGCTTCAACGCGTGCGGGATCGGGTTTCTTATGTGCTGCGGTGGCTACGAAGGCTTTGAGGAATACGCCTTCAACGTCGTGGACAAGGACTGCGTGCCAAACTTCACCTTCGCGCACGAGGTCGGCCACAACGTCGGGTGCCACCACGATCGCGATAACGCCGGCGGCGGAGCCGCCTTCAGCTATTCCTACGGGTACCGCACCCCGAACCAGGTCTACCGCACGGTCATGGCCTATTCGCCCGGCACCCGCATCGGGTATTTCTCGAACCCCGGCGTGTCGTACCAGGGGTACGTTCTCGGCGTCCCCCTCGGCCAGAGCGGCGAGACCCACAACGCGCTGACGATCACCAACACCGCGCCGATCGCGGAGCAGTTCCGGGACGGGCCCGCCTGCCCGGCGGACATCGACCTGAACTGCTTCGTCAACGGCGATGACTTTGACCAGTTCGTGTCGTGGTTCGAGTCGGGCGATCCGCGTTCGGACTACGACACCAACACGTTCGTCAACGGCGACGACTTCGACCTGTTCACGCTTGACTTTGTCGCCGGGTGCTGACGGCGCCGGCCGTGGAGAACACAATGCGCAGTCAACTCGCCGGCGCGGCGGTCAAGGCCGCCTTCTGGGCAGCGACGGTCGCCGGCACGGCCGGCGCGCAGGTGTACACGACCGTCCCCAACTGGTCCAGCGCCGATATGCAGGTTTCGACCGGCGGGGCGTTCGCAGACATCAACGGCGACGGCTGGCTCGACTTCGTCGTCTCCAACGGGAACGACATCCACGCCCAGCGCGTCGTCTGCTATTTCAACAACGGGTCCGGCCAGTTGCAGACCTCGCCGGGGTGGCAGTCCTCGGGCACGGCTTACCACGGGCACTGCGACGTGGCCGATGTCAACGGGGACGGGTGGCCGGACGTGGCGGTGGCGGTCCTGCTTGCGCAGGGCGGGCCGTCGGCGCGCCTGTACCTCAACAACGGCGGCACGCTCTCGACCACGCCCGCGTGGTCGGCGCCCGTCTCGGCCGATTCCTTCGGGTGCGCCTTCGGCGACATGAACGGTGACGGGCGGCCGGACCTCGCGGTCGCCAGCGGCGAGGCGTACACGAACACGCCGAAGCAGAACTGCGTCTACCTCAACGTCGGCGGAGCGCTCTCACCCACGATCTCGTGGCAGACCGCGACCGCCAGGAACTTCAACAACTGCCTCTGGCTCGACGCCGACCGCGACGGCCGCCTCGACCTGTGCTACACCGGCTCCAACACCGACACGTTCGTCTACCGCAACCTGGGCTCGACGCTCGAGACCGTCGCCTCCTGGCGCACCAACGACATCCGCAACCAGTTCGCGCTGATGGCGGCGTCCGGCGACATCACCGGCGACGGCCGCGCCGAGCTGGTCATCGCCGACAACAACCAGCTCTTCGGCGGCTCGGGCCGCTTCCGCCGCTACGACGGCCTGATCGCCGGGAACTTCGCTCAGACCGCCAACTGGACCTTCAATGAGGGCTTCGCCGCCGCCGTGGCGCTCGGCGACCTCAATAACGACGGCGCGCTGGACCTCTGCACCGGCGAGTGGTTCGGCCGCACGCGCTATTTCCTGAACACCGGGTCGGGCCTCCCGGCCGCGGCCTCGTGGACCAACACGGGAACTGCCACGACCACCGTCGAAAAGATCGTCCTGGGGGACGTGAACAACTCGAGCCTGAAGGCAAGCGCGGCCGACTTCGCCGCGTCGGGCGCGCAGCGCTTCTTCTGGCTCCCGCACCAGCAGGTGCAGCGCATCACGGGCGTGGTGGTTGACGGCGTTGAACTGCCTCCGACGCAGTGGTGCGCGAACCGCGAGAGCGGCTGGGTCTCGCTCGGCGTCACGCCGCTCTCGACGGTGCGCATCGTCTACGTGCGCTCCCGTTCGCTCGACATGGGCGTGACAAACTGGGACGACAACCGGCCGAACCAGCTGTACTACAACCAGCTTACTCCGCCCTGCCCCGCGGACTTCGACGACAACACGTTCGTCAACGGCGAGGACTTCGACGCCTTCGTCGCGGCGTTCATTGCGGGCGATCCGACCGCCGATTTCGACGTGAACGGCTTTGTGAACGGCGAAGACGCGGACGCATTCTTCGATCGCTTCGTTGCCGGGTGCTGAGTGATTCATTTACAGATCGATGAACTGCCAGGGCTCGCGCGCCCGGGAGCCGATCAGTTGCTGGCCAGGATCGAACAAACACCAAATACGCCTGGCGCGGCGCGTTTCCCACCTCGACCGGGTGCCGCCCAGTGAATTGTCTGAAAATGGGGATTGAGGGTGCTCACCCCATTCCGTTATCTTGATCCGGACGCCGTTCGTCGCCGTGGCGTTCCGTGTGTCGATAAAGAGGAGATGGACATGATCGGACGCACCGGCGTCTCATGGGTGGGTGCGTTCGCGCTGCTCGGGCTCGTCTTCGCGGGCTCAATGCCGGGAATGCGCTGCACGCCGGGCCCTGCCCTCGCCGCGGATCCCCCCGTCACCACGGGCTTCGTCAACTTCGAATCGCCCCATGTACATCCGATCGACCTCGCCCCCGGCGGCCAGACGCTGCTGGCGTGCAACACGTCGGCCTGCCGCGTCGAGGTGTACGCGGTGGACGGCGGCGGCATGCTCACACCGGTCGGGTTTGTCCCGGTCGGCCTCGATCCGGTGACGGTCCGGGCCCGGACCGCGGCCGAAGCATGGGTAGTCAACCACGTCTCCGACACCATCAGCATCGTCGATCTGACCACGATGAACGTGGTCCGGACGCTGGTGACCCAGGACGAGCCGTGCGATGTGGTCTTTGCCGGTTCGCCCCAGCGGGCCTTTGTTTCCTGCCAGGGCACCGACACTATTCTCGTCTTCGACCCCGCCGATCTGTCCGTCCCGCCGGCGCCGGTGGCCATCAGCGCCAAGTGCCCGCGCGCGCTGACCGTCAGTCCAGACGGCTCGAAGGTCTACGCCGCGATCTTCCACTCCGGCAACCGCACGACCATCCTCGGCGGCGGCGTGGACGTCCCGGCCCACGGGAATATCCAGTTCCCGCCCAACGTCGTGAGCGACCCGAGCGGCCCCTACGGCGGGCAGAACCCGCCGCCCAACGCCGGGAGCGTATTCAGCCCGCCCGTCAACCCCGGCGCGGGAATTCCTCCGCCCGTCGGCCTCATCGTTCGCAAGGATGATTCCGGCCAGTGGCTCGACGATAACGGCGGCGACTGGACCGCGTTTGTCTCGGGGCCCAACGCAGCGATGAGCGGCCGTCCTGTCGGCTGGGACATGCCCGACCGCGACCTGGCCGTGATCGATGCCGATTCGCTCGCGGTCACGTACGCGACGGGCCTCATGAACCTGTGCATGGCGGTCGGCGTCAACCCCGCGACCGGCACGATCACCGTCGTCGGGACGGAGGCCCTGAACCACATCCGTTACGAGCCGGTGCTTCGGGGCACGTTCATCCGCGTCAACATGGCGAGCGTGGATTCGACGAACCTCACCAGCAAGACCATCGTCGATCTCAACCCCCACCTCACCTACACCGTCACGACGCTCCCGGAGGACCAGCGTGAGGTCGCCATCGGCGATCCACGCGCGATCGTGTGGAACGCCGCGGGCACGCGCGGCTTCGTCGCCGGCATGGGCTCTGACAACCTCGTCGTGATCAACCCCGCCGGCGTCCGCATCGGTGCCACGCCGACCATCGGCGTGGACCAGGGCCCCACCGGACTGGTCATCGACGACGCGACCGACACCCTGTACATCCTCAGCCGCTTTACCAGCACCGTCACCGCCATCCGCGCTTCGACGGAGGAGTTCGTCCAGTCGCTCCAGTTCTTCGACCCGACACCCGAGATCATCAAGGTCGGGCGGCCGCACCTGTACGGCACGCACCGCCAGTCCGGGCTCGGCCAGATCTCCTGCGCCAGCTGCCACGTGGACGGGCGCATCGATCGGCTCGCCTGGGACCTCGGCGACCCCAGCGGCACGACCCTTGTCGTTCCCGACCTGAACCTCGGTTTCGGCGTCACCGGCCTCACGCCCGCCACCGCGCCCGTGCCCTTCGGCTCGCACCACCCGATGAAGGGCCCGATGCTGACCCAGACCCTCGAGGACATCGTCCAGCACGAGCCGTTCCATTGGCGCGGCGACAAGGCCAGCCTGCACGATTTCCTCGACGCCTTTTTCTCCCTCCAGGGCGCGGTCTACACCGCCGACATGGACGAGTTCGAGGACTTCCTTACCACGATCGCTTTCCCTCCCAACCCCTACCGCTCGCTGCAGAACACGCTCCCGACCGACCTGCCCCTCCCGGGGCACCTCACCACGGGGCGCTTCGGGCCCGCGGGCCAGCCCCTGCCTAACGGCAACGCGATTTCCGGGATCGGCAACTTCCGCGACCGGGCACGGAAGCTCGGCGGCGGAGACTTCGCGTGCGCCACCTGCCACACGCTCCCCACCGGGCTCGGGAGCAAGATGACCTGGAACGGCGCCGAGCACGTGGATTACCCGACGGGGCCCCTCGGCGAGTTCCGCCTGGGGATGGTCTCGATCGCCGGCGTGACCAACACCACGATGAAGATCCCCCAGCTGCGCAACCTGTA
>CAZCPB010000122.1:0-3998 GCA_964500365.1 uncultured Phycisphaeraceae bacterium | reverse complement strand
CACCATGATGCAGACCGAGAGCCTCGCCGGGTTCGGGTACGGGCACGACGGCTCGATCGACTCGATCGAGCGCTTCATCAACATGCCCAACTTTCTTCTCGAGAGCGACCAGGAGACCGCGAACATCACCGCCTTTCTCCTGTCCCTGACGGGCTCGGCGCTCCCGGTCCCCAACACCATCATCGAACTGCTCCCGCCCGGCCCCGCGAGCAACGATGTCCCCGCGTCGGTCGGCACGCAGCTCACGCTGGCCGGGCCGCCCGGCGCCGCGCAGGCCGACCTGCTGGACGACATGATCGCCCTGGCCGACACGCTGAAGGTCGGGCTCGTCGCCCACGGGATGATCGCGGGCGAGGCCCGCGGGCTCGTGTACCTCGGGACAGGGCTGTGGCAGTCCGACCGTTTCGGCGAGCAGTACGGCAGCGCGACGGTGCAGGACTTCGCGATGCCCGGTGCCGAGCTGACGTACATGATCGTGCCGGCCGGCTCCCAGACCCGCCTCGGCGTGGACCGCGACCAGGACGGGTGCATGGACGGCGACGAGAACGGCGGCTGCATCTGCCTGGCCGATTTTGACGGCAACGAGTTCGTGAACGGCGAGGACTTCGACCTGTTCCTGGAGGCGTTCTACTTCGGCGACATCGCGGCGGACGTCAACGAGGACACCTTCGTGACCGGCGAGGACTTCGACCTGTTCGTCGCGCGCTTCGAGGCCGGCTGTTGACGTGATTGAGCCTTGCCGGCCCCGGCCCCTCGACGTTCCGGTACCATGTAGGCGTGCGCCCCGAGCCCGCCAGCGCCGCCCCGTCCCCCGCCGCCGAGATCGGCGCGCGGCTCCTCGTCGTCGATGACAACGAGATGAACCGCGACATGCTCTCGCGCCGGCTCATCAAGCGCGGCCACGCGGTCGAGACCGCGCCCGACGGGGTTGCGGCGCTCGATCTCATCGCGTCGCGCCCGTTCGACCTGGTCCTGCTCGACGTGATGATGCCCGGGATCGACGGCTTCGAGGTGCTCCGGCGCGTCCGGCGCACGCACTCACCGACCCAGCTCCCGGTCATCATGGCGACCGCCAAGGACCAGTCGCAGGACATCGTCCAGGCGCTCCAGGAGGGTGCCAGCGACTACGTCACGAAGCCCCTGGACTTTTCCGTGGTGATGGCCCGAGTCGGCACGCAACTCGCTCTCAAGCGATCCGTCGACCAGATCGTGGCGCTCGAGGCGAGCCTGAGCCGCCAGAACGCGGAGCTCGAGCGGGCCAATTCGCGGATGAAACGCGACCTCGTTTCCGCGGCCCGTCTGCAGCAGGCGCTCCTGCCCGCGTCGGCGCCGAAGACCCCGCGCGCGTCTTTCGCCTGGCTGTACGTCCCGTGCGACGAGCTCGCGGGCGACATCTTCAATGTCTTTTCACTCGACGAGCGGCACGTCGCCATGTACCTCCTGGACGTCAGCGGGCACGGCGTTCCCGCGGCCCTGCTCTCGGTCGCACTCAGCCGGATCCTCGCGCCGATCCCCGGGCAGGCTTCGCTCGTGATGCGTCAGGGGGCCGCGGGCCTCGAGCCCACCCCGCCGGGCGAGGTCGTCGCCGAGCTCAACCGCCGTTTCCCCATGGAGGGCGTCAACCCGCAGTATTTCACCATCATTTACGGGGTGCTGGACACCGGCGCGGCAACCTTCCGCATGTCGTGCGCCGGACATGCCGGGCCCGCGGTGGTGCGGTCCTCCGGCGGCTCGGAAGTGCTCGAGTTTCCGGCCTTGGCCGTGGGGTGGGACCCGGACTCGGCCTACCAGGACCGGAGCCTCAGCCTCTCACCCGGTGACCGGGTGTACGTCTATTCGGACGGCATCAGCGAAACCCTGAACGCCGCGCGCCGCCAGCTGGGAAACTCGGGGGTGCTGGCCTCGCTCGAAGGCTCCCGGGCTGGTACGCTGGACGAAAGCCTTTCCGGTCTGCGCCGCCGCGCGGAGGAGTGGGGCGGTGCCGCGTCGTTCGACGACGACGTCTCGGCCATCGCGCTCGAATGGCGCGGCTGAGCGTCGGGCCGGACGGTTGAGCCCGTCGGCCGGCGTCCGGATCCGGTCCGGCGCCCCGGTGGAATCGTTCCCGTGCCCGCACAACCCCGCCGAGGTCAGGCGATGCCGCTGATTCTCCTGGTCGAAGACAACGAAATGAACCGCGACATGCTCTCGCGGCGCCTGGTCCGCAAGGGCTTCGAGGTGGCGATGGCCTTCGACGGCGCCGCGGGGGTCTCCGCGGCCCGTGAGAAAAGGCCGGACCTCATCCTCATGGACATGAGCCTGCCCGTGCTCGACGGCTGGGAGGCGACGCGCGAACTCAAGTCCGCGCCGGACACCCGGGCGATCCCGGTGATCGGCCTGAGCGCGCACGCCATGGCCGGGGACAGGGAGAAGGCGATGCAGGCCGGGTGCGACGATTACGACGTCAAGCCGGTCGAGTTCGAGCGGCTCATGGGCAAGATCACCGCGGCGCTCTCGCGTGTCTCCGCGACCGAGCCCGGCGCCACCGGGCAGGGGGGCTGACGGCGTGTTCACCAACCTTTCGCTGCGCAACAAGTTCCGTGTCGCGATCATCGGCGTGGCCCTGCTGGGCATGACGGTGGGCGGCTGGGCGCTGACCGGGACGCTGCACCGCGGCGCCGAGGACCAGGTCGCCAGCCGCGCCGAGATGCTCATGAACGTGATGACCGCGGTCCGCGACTACACCAAGAACCACGTGCGGCCCCAGCTCAAGAGCGAGCAGGAACGGCGCGAGGAGTTCATCCGCGAGACCGTCCCATCCTTCAGCGCCAACCGCGTCTTCGACGGCTTCCGCGCCCGCGACCAGTACAAGGACTTCCGCTACAAGGAAGCCACGCTCAACCCCACCAACCCCGAGAACAAGGCCGACGAGTTCGAGGCCGCCGAGGTTGTCGAAAAGTTCCGTCGCGACCCGGCCCTCAAGGTGCTCTCGGGTTTCCGCCCTTCCCCCCAGGGCCGTGAGTTCTACACCGCCCGGCCCTTGACCATCTCCGACAAGGCATGCCTCGACTGTCACACGACGCCGGACGTGGCGCCGCCTCAGCAGATCGCGACCTACGGGGACGAGGGAGGATACGGCTGGCAGATGGGCGAGACCGTCGGCGCCCAGATCGTCTACGTCCCGGCCGACCGCGTGATCACCGCGGGTCGGCGCAGCGCGTTCACGCCCCTGGTCATCTTCGCCTTCGTCTTCGCGTTCATCCTCGGCGTGACCGGGGTTCTGCTGCGGTTCACCGTGCTCCAGCCCGTGCGCCAGCTCGCCGGGGCGGCGGGCGCGCTCAGCCGCGGCGAGCGCGAGTCCGCCGAGGTCAGGGACCTCTCCCGCACCGCCGACCGGGGCGACGAACTCGGCTCGCTGGCGCGCACCTTCACCGCCATGTCCGAGCAGGTCCGAGCCCGCGAAGAAGAGGTCCGCCGCAGCGAGGCCTATTTCCGCTCCCTGATCGAGAACGCCAGCGACGCGATCGTCATCCTCAACCGCGACCGCACCGTCCGCTACGCGAGCCCCGCGGTGCGCGGCGTGCTGGGCATCCCCCCCGACGCGCTCGTCGGACGCACGATCCTCGAGTTCATCCACGAAGAAGACCGCGACGCCGCCTCCCGGGCGCGCGAGCGGCCCGGCGCGGCGCCGGGGGTCGGATCGTCCAGCGAGTTCCGCGTGCGTCGCATGGACGGTTCGATCGCGCTCGTCCAGGCCGTCGCGACCAACCTCCTCGACGAGCCCGCCGTTGCCGGCATCGTCCTCAACCTCCGCGACGTCACCGAGCGGAAGCGCGCCGAGGAGGCCACCACCGCCAAGGAATCGGCCGAACGGGCCAACCAGATGAAGAGCCAGTTCCTGGCCAACATGAGCCACGAGCTTCGCACGCCCCTCAACGCCATCATCGGCTACAGCGAAATGCTGCGCGAGGAGGCCCGCGACATGGCCGACGGCGCCGCCCTCGACGCCGACCTCCAGA
>CAZCPB010000121.1:0-11998 GCA_964500365.1 uncultured Phycisphaeraceae bacterium | reverse complement strand
GCTCCACATCGCCGCGCACCTGGCCGTGTGGGCGGGGCTGTACATCGCCGGCGCGGTGGTGTGCTTCGCGCAGCTCGCAGGGATCGACGGGCTTGTGCCCGCCCGCGCGCGGGCGCTGGCGGTGTCGTTCGCCTTCTCCACCGCTGCGGCGGTCTACCTGCTCGACCGCGTGAAGCTCCGCGATGCCTGGCTCGACCCCGCCGATGCCCAGGCCCACCCCCGGCGCTTCGCGTTCCTCGCGGCCCGAGCGGCGCTGGTGCGAGGGCTGATCGTCGTGCTGCTCGTGCTCGCGGCGTGGCTGGGCACGATGCTGATCTCGTCGGGGGGTGGGCGCTGGGTGGGGGCGCTCGTGCCCGTGCTCGCGGCGGCGGGCGTGCTGGTCTACGCGGGGAAGCCCCGTCGCGGCCGCGCGCGGCCCAAGGACATCCTCTTCATCAAGAACTTCTACGTCGCCGCGGGGATCACCGGCTTCGCGGCGGTCGTCGCCCTCGCGGCGGTCCACGCGGGCGAGCATGATTGGGGACTGCGCGCCATGTGGGAGACTGTCAAGTCGCACGCCGCGCCGCTGGCGGTCTCGGGCGTACACCTCGCCGCGCGGGTCTTCGCCGATGCCGTGCTCTGCGACCTGGACGATGAGGATGCCGACCGCCGCCACGGCACGGGCACGCTCCCGACGCACCTGGGCCGCGCCCGGGCGTGGAACATCGCGCTGGCGATCCGCCTCGCGCTCGCCGCGGCGATCGCGCTGGTCCCGATCCTCCCCGCGCCGGCGCGGCTGGTGTGGGCGGGCGTGACGGCCGCCTCGTCGATCGCGCTGCGGCTCGCGGCCCCGGCGCGGGTGCGCGACTGGGTCGATGCGCGCCTGCCGATCGAGTCGGCGATGGTGGCGGCGGTCCTTTGGTTATCCTGAGCACTCCGGCATCGCAGTGACATCGCAGGCAGGAAGCCAGTTGTCCGCTGTGGGCTCGAGGATAAAGCTTCGCAAGCCGGGTATTGGCTCTACCCGGTCGGGCGGTCGGCGGCTGTCCGACGTTACCATAACCGTCATGGACACGACCCCACGCCACTGCATCCTGTTCGCCGTTTGCATCGCCGCTCACGGTGAATGCGCACCGGCCCGCACGACCGGGCAAACCGCGGCTACAACGCTCGCCGCGAGCGCAGCGATCGCGCCGGAAGTCGTTCGGCTCGACCTCGACCGCGACGCCGCGCGGCAGGTGGTCGTGGACAAGGAGCCGGGCGTCTATCTCGGCCACGTCTCGACGGTGAAAGTGGATGAGGGCACGACCATCCTCGCCGCGTACCCCAAGGGGCACGGCCAGGGGCCGATCGTGCTGAAGCGCAGCACGGATGGCGGCAAGACGTGGTCCGATCGCCTGCCCGTGCCCGAATCGTGGGCCACCAGCAAGGAGACGCCCACGCTCTTCCGCGTCGGGAAGACCGAACGGGGCGAGTCGCTCATCATGTTCTCGGGGCTGTACCCGATCCGCGCGGCGCGCTCGGCGGATGGCGGCGCGACGTGGACCGACCTTGCGCCCATCGGCGACTTCGGCGGCATCGTGGCGATGGGCGGGCTGGCCGATCTGGGCGAAGGCAAGTTCGCCGCGTTCTTCCACGACGATGGGCGCTTTTTCGCGGCGAAAGGCAAGGCCGCGGGCACGTTCACGCTCTACCAGACCGACACGGCGGATCGCGGCGCAACGTGGTCCGCGCCGCGGGCGCTCTGGAGCGGGTCGGACATTCATTTGTGCGAGCCGGGCGTGGTCGCTTCGCCCGACGGCAAGGCGCTCGCCCTGCTCCTGCGCGAGAACCGGCGGGTGAGGAACGCGCACGTCATGTTCAGCACCGACAAGGCCGCGACGTGGTCCGCGCCGCGCGAACTGCCCGCATCGCTCACCGGCGACCGGCACATCGCCGCGTACGCGAAGGACGGCCGCCTGGTCGTGACGTTCCGCTGCATGGTCAAGGACGACCCGTGGGCGGGGGATTGGGTGGCGTGGGTGGGGACGTGGGACGAGATCGCACGCCTCGCGCCGGGTGCCGCCCCGCCCCAGACCGCTCCGCCGCCCGCGAAGGACGCCGCGGCCCCGCCCAGCAACGACGCCGCCCCCGCCGCCCCGCGCTCGTACCTGGTCCGGCTCAAGGACAACCTCACGGCGTGGGACTGCGGCTACGCGGGCCTCGAATCCCTCGCCGACGGCACGCTCGTCGCCACGACCTACGGCACCTGGAACGCGGGCGAAAAGCCCTCGATCCTCTGCGTCCGCTTCACGCTCGCCGAACTCGACGCGCGGGCGGCGCGCCCCGGTGAAGTCATCCGCCTGACCGGCGAGCACCGCACCCGGCTCGTGCTCCAGGATCTCAAGCCCGGTGCCGTCGTGGATGCCGCGGGCGCGAAGTTCCACCTTGCCTTGGCGGACAAGGCCCGCGACAACAACTACCCGCTCCAGGTCCGGTCGAGCAGGGACACGCTCGTCCGCAACGTGGACATCATCGGCGACATCCCGCTGGACAACCCCTGGAACGTGCAGTACGAGGACAACAACAGCGCGGCGTTCGCGTTCATCTCAAGCCACGGCGGCACGCTCGAGGACGCCCGGATCGTCCGCTCCTGGGACCCGTTGCGGGCGGCTCGCGACTCGGACGGGAAGTACGTGTTTCGGCGGATCTACGCCCGCGTCTGGCGCGACGATGTCATCGAGACCGACAGCGGCTACCCCGATGTGCTGCTGGAGGACTGCCTCTTTGACGGCGGGTTCAGCGGGTTCAGTTGCCGCCAGGGCGCGGGGGCCGAGGCCGCCGACGCATCCGCCCGCTGGCTCCGGTCGCGCAAGGTCCTGATGCGGCTGGCCCCTTTCCCGGGCAACGAGCGGAAGTACGGGGACAAGCGAGTGCACTCGTCGTTCGTGAAACTCCACTGGAACTGCCAGTCGATCGAGGTGACGGACAACGTCTGGGCCTTCGAGAACACGGTTTCGAGTTCGTGGGGCGGCAACTGGGGCACGACGTTCAAGGAGAAACTCAAGGTCAGCGAACGAAATCTCCTCCTGTGGCTGGGCGAGGGCCCGTTCCCCGAGTCGGTCTGGGTCCCGCCGGGATTCACGACGCTCGCGGGTCAGGCCGCACGCGACGAGTGGAACCGACGCCGCGATGCGTGGCTCCGCCGCGTCCGGCCCAACGAGCCGACCGGCGATCGCCCGCCGGGCTGACTAAACCACGCCGGCGCCGCGTGCGGTGACCCGGCCGCCGAGCCCCCGTCCACCGCGGCTACGGCCCCACGCATCGACCCCGACGCGCAAGGCCAAACCCAAGGGCGTGCAGGGCGCGGAAGTCTGGCTCGCGATGGCGGACCCTAACCCCCCCGTGCTGCCGCTGAACGCGCTCGGCGCGGGCGGCGACGGGCCCTACCGCTTCCTCTCGCTCAGTTCACGCGGCAACCTGCAAGCCGACTTCACTTCGGCCGACGCGGGCAGGACGGCTTACTACGCCCTGCGCTGGGTCAGCACCTGCGGCGAAAAGTGGCCGTGGTCGGAGGTGACGAGCGCTACAGTCGCGGCCTAAAGGGCGACGGTGGCGGCGTGAGGCCCGCTGTGGGCGCATCGTGTCGGCGATGCGTCGTCCGCCGGACCGCGGGCGGCGACGCGAGGGCCTCGCGCGGCGTCACCCTCCGCTACCATTGTCTGCATGAGCAACGCCGCGCCCGCATCTGGCACCGAAGGAACCGCCGCCGCGGCCTCTTGGTGGCCGCGGCGGCGGCTGTGGTTCGCCGCTCGGATCGTGCTCGCGGCGATCGCGGTGGGCGCGCTGGCGTGGTGGCTCCTGCTCGCGCCGGCCACGGTGGTCTCGAACACCGTGGTACGCGCCACGGTGGACGCCGAGGTGCTGGGCACGGGCACACTCGAAGCCCGCGTGGGCGCGATCGTCGGGCCGAAGATCCCGGGCCTGATCGTCAAGGTCGCCGCCGATCAAAGCGATTACGTCAAGGCGGGCGACACGCTGGTCGTCCTTGAGGACGCCGACGTCAAGCAGCAGGCCGCGGTGGCCGAGGCCGATCTGGCCGCGGCGGGGGCCGCCGTGGAGCGCTTCAAGGCCGAACAGGTGCGGGCGCAGGCGGTGCTGTCGCAGGCGAGGGTGACGCACCAGCGGCAGGTTCAGGCCGCCGCCGCGAACGCCTCCTCGCAGCAGGAACTCGACAAGGCCACTGAAGCGCTCGCCGTCGCCGAGGCTGAAGTGACGCGAGCCGGCGCGGCGATCGTCGAAGGCGAGAAACGCCGGGCGGCGGCGGAGCGGTCGCTGGATTACCAGCGAGCCCGCCTGCACGACACGACGATCGAGGCCCCCTTCGACGCGTTGGTAGTGCGGCGCGACCGCGACGCGGGCGAAGTCGTCACGGCGGGGTCGTCGGTGCTGCAACTCGTCTCGCTCCACGAGATGTGGATCTCGGCGTGGGTGGACGAGACGGAACTGGCGCGCCTCGCCGAGGGACAGCCCGCGCGGGTGGTCTTCCGGTCCGAGCCGGGGGCGGAATACCCCGGCGTGGTGGCCCGCGTGGGGCGCGAGGCCGACCGCGAGATGCGCGAGATCGTGGTGGACGTGCGCGTCGAGCAGCTCCCCGCGAACTGGGCCGTGGGGCAGCGTGCCGAGGTCTACATCCGCGTTGACCGCCGCGAGGATGTAACAACGCTTCCGGCCGCGCTCGTGCTCGTGCGGGAAGGGAAACCCGGCGTGATGGTGGACGACGGAGGCATCGCCCGGTGGCGCGAGATCGCCGTCGGCCTGCGTGGGCGCGAAACGGTGGAGGTGACGAGCGGCCTGTCGGCGGGCGATATCGTCGTCAGCCCCGCTTCGCCGGCGGGCGGCCCGTTGCGGGACGGCCGGAGGGTCACCCGAAAATGAACCTCGCCGTCCGCGACATCCGCCACAGCCTCGGGCGCTTCGTCCTCACCACGATCGGCGTGGGCATGCTGCTGATGGTCGTGATGGGGATGGGCGGGATCTACCGCGGGCTGGTCGATGACGCGCTGGTCGTGACGCGCGGCGTGGGGGCCGACCTGTGGGTCGTGCAGCGCGACACGCGCGGGCCGTTCGCTGAGGTCTCGCGCCTGCCGCGGAGCGTGGTCGATCGCGTGGCTGCGGTGCCGGGCGTGACCGACGCCCGCGAGTTCGTCTTCCACACCATCCAGCGCGAGCATCGGGGCAAGCCCCTTCGGATAGGCGTGCTGGGGCTGGGCTGGCCCACCGACAAGGGCGAGGGCCTGCCGTTGATCGCCGGTCGTCCGCTCGCGCAGAATCACTTCGAGATGATCGCCGACGAATCGCTGGGCTTGGCGCTGGGCGAGAGGCTCCGCCTGGGCAAGGACACATACACGGTTGTCGGGATCACCCGCTGGCTCGTCGCCTCGGGCGGCGATGGGATCGCCTGCTTCAGCAGTCGCGACGCCCAGGCCGTTCAGTTCAACGAGCCGGGCGAGTCGATCCGACTCGAACGCCAGGCACGACGTGCCCGCGCGGATGAGATCGACTTCGGCCGCACGCAGCCGGGCGTGCTGGATCGAGCGTCCGGCCCGTCGCGCAACCTCGCGGCGCTCCCGGGCCCCGCGATCAGCGCCGTGATCGCCCGCCTGATGCCCGGGGTTGACCCCGCCGACGTGCAGCGGTCCATGAGCGGCTGGAGCGATGTCACCACCTACACCCGCCCGCAGCAGGAAGAACTGCTCCTCAAGGGGAGCGTGGATCGGGCCCGCCGCCAGATCCTGCTCTTCCGCGTGCTGCTCACGATTATCTCCGCGGTCATCATGGCCCTCATCATCTACACGCTCACGCTCGACAAACTCCACCCCATCGCGCTCCTGAAACTCATCGGCGCCCCCAACCGAACCATCGTCGGGCTGATCCTCCAGCAATCACTGATCATGGGCGTGCTCGCGTACGGCGTGGGCTGGCTCATCGGCACGCGGCTTTTCCCGCTCTTCCCGCGCCGCGTGCTGGTGACGAACGACGATTTGCTTCGCGTGGCGGGGATCGTGCTCGTCATCTCCGTTCTCGCGAGCCTGCTCGGGATCTGGAAGGCGATGCGTGTCGCCCCCAACGAGGCGATCGGATGAGACGATAGGGCGGAGGACCCACGCCGCATGAACGAACCGCTGGCACTCGAAACAGCCGGCCTCACCAAGGTCTACGGGCACGGACATACCGAGGTGGTCGCCCTGCGCGACGCGTCGATGCGCGTCCGGCGCGGCGAGATCGTCGCGCTCCTCGGGCCCAGCGGCGCGGGCAAGTCCACCTTCCTCCTCTGCGTTGGGCTTATCAACCCGCCGACGCGCGGGACCGTGACCATCGGCGGACGGTTCATGCAGGACGGGGCGCGCTCGCTCGGAGACCTGCGCCGCTTCCGCCGCGAGCACATCGGCTTTGTCTTCCAGAAGTCCAACCTCATCCCCTTCCTCAGCGCGGTCGAGAACGTGCAAGTCGTGGGCGAACTCATCGGGCGGCCTTCGTCCGTCTCGCGCCGCCGCGCGATGGAGCTCCTCGGCGACCTCGGCGTCGGCAAGCGGGCCTCCAACATGCCCACGCAACTCTCCGGCGGCGAGCAGCAGCGCGTCGCCGTCGCCCGCGCCCTGGCCAACCAGCCCAGCCTCATCCTCGCCGACGAGCCCACCGCCGCCCTCGACAGCACACGCGGACGGCAGGTGATGGAACTCTTCCGCGATGTCGCCCACCAGCACGGCACGGGCGTCATCGTCGTGACCCACGACCACCGCGCGCTCGACGTGTTCGACACGGTGTACGAGATGGAGGACGGGGCGCTGAGGCCCGCGACCGGCGCGGGGCTTGTGTCTTCCGTCGGACACGCTCCCGCACGCGCGTAGCTGGAGTTCCAACCACTCGGCCCGATCGAAGTGAATGACCCGGACGCGGGTCGCGCATTCTGAATAGGGGTCGGCTCGCTTGGCGGCCCTGGCTCGCATCAATAGACGGACCGTCTAGTGAGGATTGGGCAGCGCACTTCGCGCCGGGAATCCGCCCCGGGCCGCGCGAGCAGTGACGGGGCGGGGTGGATCACGGGCCGCGTCGTGCGTCGGTAGAGCCTTCGCGGCCCGCCGCCCGGCGTGCGCCCCGGCACCGTGCGATGATGCCGAGGGACACGCCGCGGCGCCCACGCGTTCACTTCTTCAGCACCGACAGGTCCGCGCCGTGGTTGATGTGGAACGCCTGGCCGTCGATCACCAGCGCGGGCACGGACTTGACGCCCGCCTTCTCCGCCTCGGAGACGCGGCCCTTCTGCTGGCCGAGGTGGACGATCTCGACGGTGTACTTCGCGCGGTCCAGCGCGTTGGCGACCGTCTGCTCGGCTGCGACGCAGACGGGGCAACCGGCGTGGTAGAACGTGGCCTTCGTGCTCATGATGATGCTCCTTTCGAGGATTCTCGAACAGTGCGGCGTGAGGGGATCGAACCGGCTCCGGCGCGCGCTCGCCCCGCGCCCGGGCCTTGACGATCAAGAGGTTTGCCGTGGACAAAGACGCTCCACAAGCGCGGCCGGAGGCTTGCTTCGACCGGCTCCATCTCCGCGCAGTCGATGCGGAGGTCGGCATCGCCGATCGGTGCCCCGATGAACCGGCAGTGGTGCGGCTTGGCGGTTCCCGGGTACTCGTTGGGGCGGAAGTAGCGGCAGGAGACGCACATCCGCGCTGTGGGGACCAGGCCGCGGTCCTCCATCGTGCGGATCATCCCGACCAGGCCGCGCAGGAGCGCTGCCCGCTCGGCCTCGGGCATGGTCTCGACCGCATTCACGATCGCCCCCGGCCACTCGGCGGCCCGCGCGGCCTCGCGCTTCCCCTCGGCGGTGAGCCGCAGCACCACGGCGCGCCCGTCGGCCTCGTCGGCTTCCTTCCGGAGCAGGCCCTTGTCGACCAGCGCGGCCACCGCCTCGCTCGCGGTCCCCATCGTGACGGCCAGGTGCTCGGCGACGGCCTTGACGCCCAGCAGCTCGCGGCTACCTGCGATGAGCGAGAGGATTTGCGACTGTGTGGGGGTCAGCCCGCGCCGGCCCGACGCCGCCCACTGCGCGTGCCGGAACACCAGCGCGACCTTGGACAGCCCGGCGACGATGCGCCGGGCGGTGGTCTGTTGGGGCGGTGTGCGTTGAGCGGCTCGCGCGGGCATGGCGGGCGATAGTATGGAGTCCGAAGTATCACCGTCAAGCGACACCGGCGCGACGGATAGTACCGGACACGGATGTCGCTTATACTGTGGCATGACGCACTGCACACCGGCTGGCGCTCCCGCCGCGCCGCATCCCGCATCACGCCCGGTCGCCTTCTTCGCCGCTCCGACTATTTCCGCGCGAGCCGCGACGCCCTCACGCCCGCCCGCCCCGCCGTTCCTCCACGACGGCTTCCGCCCGTTCTACCTGGGCGGGGCCATCGTCGCCGCCCTCGCCGTGCCCTTGTGGCTGGGGATGTGGTACCACCAGTACTTCACCCCCTCGCTCCCGGCGCTTTTCTGGCACATGCACGAGATGGTCTTCGGGTTCGTGGTGGCGATTATCATCGGGTTCCTCTTCACCGCGGCACGCAACTGGACGGGCCTGCCGCTTCCCGCGGGCGTGCCGCTTGCGGCCCTCTTTGCCCTGTGGATCGCGGGACGCATCGGCATGTTCGCGGCCTACGGCCCGGTGACCGCCTTCCTCGACTCGTCGCTGCTGGTCATCGTCGCTGGAGTGCTCGCCGAAAAATTCATCCGTGCCCGCAGTCTGTGCAGCATGCCGCTGGTGGTGGTGCTGCTGGCGCTCGCCGCGGCGAACATCGCGTTCCACGCCTCGATGCACGGGCTGATCCCGTTCTCGCCGATGGCCGCGGTCGAGCTGGGCCTGATGCTCATCGTGCTCGTCGAGATGATCGTCGGCGGGCGCGTGGTGCCGGGCTTCACGGCCAACGCGAGCCCGGGCGTGCCGCAGTTCCGGTCCGCGTGGCTGCACCGCGGGTCGTTCGTGCTGGTGGCGGCGGCGATCATCGCCGATGCGCTGCACGCACCGGCGGTCGTCGCGGGGAGCGCCGCGCTTGTTGCCGCGGCCGCGGTCGCCGTTCAGTCGCTTGGCTGGAACCCCTGGGCGACGCGCGGCCGACCGATCCTGTGGATTCTCCACGTCGGGTACGCCTTCATCCCCATCGGGCTGCTCCTCCTGGGGCTCTCGGCGTTCGGCATCGTGGCTCGCTCGGCGGCGATCCACGCGCTCGCCGCGGGCTCGATGGGCGGGCTGATCATCGGCATGATCACGCGGACAGCGCTCGGCCACTCGGGCAGGCCGGTGCGGGCGGGACGCGCCGAGGTCGCGGCGTACATACTCATCCTGCTCGCCGCGGCGCTGCGGGTGACCGCGTCGCTTGTTCCGCCGGTGTACCTGGCCTCGATGCTTGCGGCCGGAGTGGCGTGGACGGCAGCCTTCCTCGTCTACTTGGTAGCCTACACGCCCCTGTTGCTGGGTCTCGGGGCGGCGCGACGGGATGCGCGATCGCAGCTCGGGGGAGCAGCCGCGCTGTGAATCCGATCATGAGCGTGGGCCTTCTGCGCGGGTTCGCGGTGCTGTGCCGCGACGTCCCCGGGCTCCGAGCGCTTCAAGCAGGACGAGTGCGTGGTTCCTCTCCGGGTCTCGGGCGCCGAAGACCAGCGTCACGCCGGCGCTCGCACCAGGGGAACGCTCGCGGATGATCCGGCGGAGTTCGTTGAGAGCCTGGCCCGCGGCGAGTTCGGCCTTGTACCGCCGGCGAAACTCCGGCCAGCGGTCGAGATCGGCGTGGTACCACCGCCGCAGGTCCGCCGACGGGGCGACGTCCTTCATCCAGAGGTCCACTCGGGCCGCGGCTTTCGTTAGGCCGCGGGGCCAAAGACGGTCCACCAGCACGCGGAATCCGTCTCCCGCGTCGGGCACGTCGTACACACGCTTGAGTCGGACAGCTGTGCGGCGCGCGGTCATGGTCGGCCCTCCGGGGCGTGCTCGTCGCGATACGGGCTGCCCGCCGCCTCGTTGATCGCGGCAAGCATCACGTTTGAGTGAGCGTACGCCCCGCCGGCCCGCATCTCCGCCGCCACCCACACCGCCTCCATCAACTGCTGCGGCGTCGCGCCGGCGCGCAGGGCGGCCTTGGTGTGCGAGCGGATGCACTGCTGACACTGCGTCACATGCGCCACCGCGACCGCGATGAGCTGCTTGCTCTTCTGGTCGAGCGCCCCATCGGCGAAGACCTTGCTCTGGAACGCCTGGAACGCCGCGGATGCGTCGGGCGTGAGGTCGCGCCGCTGCGCCGCCAGCAGCGTGAGCGTGTGAGGATCAGCCGGGGTGGACATGGCCGGGTTCCCTTCCTCGCGGCACGCGGCCGCGGTGTTCACATCGTATCGTGACGAACCGTCCGAGTCCCGAGTCTCGGCGGGGACGTACGGGTCTCCGCCTCTTGACGGCGCGGCCTCTGTCGAGCCCGGATGGTCGCACGTCCGGGAGTACCGGGCACATCACCGAGGCGAACGTGTGACCGACGAGAAGGCCGCGACCCCATACGCGGGCGTCGCGGCTGAGGGTAAGGCGTGATGAACGCATTACTCGTCGAGATGTGGGAGCGGTCCGTCGGTCGCTTCGTCCCACGCGAGCGCGTACTTGGCCGCGTCTTCGAGATCGCGTTCGATGAGCAGGTCGGCCGTCTTGCGCCCCGTGCAGGCGGCGACCGTCCGCGCGAGATCAGCCCACTCCTCGACTGTCAGCATCTGGTCTTGGCGTGCGCCGAGCAGCTGGTTGGCGGCGGCGAGAACGGCCTCGAGTTGGGCGCGGGTGGCCTGCATGGGTTATGCCCCCTTCCCGGCGACGAAGACGCCCTTGTCGTGCTTCATGAAGCGGGCCTTCTCGCCCTTGGCGGCGATCTCGCGGATGATGGCGGCGTAGAGCGTGGCCTCCGGCGTCTTGCCGCCGGGGCTCTTCCACAGGCTCTTGGCCTCCATCGCGGCGATCATCTCCTTGGCCCGCATCGGCTCCCCGCTGGCGGCGAGCACCTGCGCCGCGGCGTCGAGGGCGCTGACGCGCTTGGGCTTCTTTTCCCTCGCGGGCTTCGGGGCCTTGGGCGTCTTGGGGGCCTTCCCGCCCTTGGCCTTCGCGGGTTCTGTGGGCTTCCCGTCCAGGCGGTCCTTGATCTCGGCGAGCGCGGCCTTGCGGAGCCGGTCCGTCTTGGCAGCGCCGTCAGCGCGAGCGGCGCTCTTGGACATGCGGATCTTCGGAGCCTTCTTCGTCTTCGTACTCATGCGATTCTCCAAACCAGGGGTGCGGAATCCCGCCGCACGTTGCGGCGGGGAAGCGTGGCCGTCGCGGTTCCCCGCGACGCCGCGTGGTGCGTGTCAGCAGCCCGCGACGCGCTCCATCTCGTTGAGCACGTCGTGGACCATCGAGTTGGTGGCGGCGGCGCGGCCGCGGCGGTCGGTCCCGTAGACGACCTTGGCGACCTCGACGGCCTTGGCGTAGCGGCTCTCCCGGTTCTCGTCGCGTGCGATGTGCGCGATGCAGATGTCCTGCCTGCCCGCGTGCCGCGTGTTTTGCTCGATGGTCACTTCCGCGCCGCGGTCGGTGCGGCGGATGCTGATGTCTTGGTCGATGCCCTCGATCACGATCGTCTTGATGGTCATGGCGTTACTCCTTGCGGTTGGTGGTTCTCGTCACTCGGCGTCGTTCAGAAAGGCCTCGACGTGCTCGGGGTCCATGTTGCTGAGGAACCCGACGAGATCAATCAGGTCGCTGCGGACCTTCCCGAGGCTTCCCGCGAAGCCCCAGTTCCGCGGGTCGGCCTTCGCCCCCTCGGCGTGCTTGTCGAGTTCCATCTGCAGCACGTCCATCAGGCGGGCGATGTCGTTGCGGCGTGCGGCGTACGTCTCGGCGGCGGTGGGTTCGGGCTTGGTGGTCTTGGGGGTGCGCTTCGTCATGGTCGTGCTCCTTTGGGTTGGTGGTCTCTGGTAAACAGCGA
>CAZCPB010000120.1:0-12238 GCA_964500365.1 uncultured Phycisphaeraceae bacterium | reverse complement strand
GTTCAGCACGAAGCCGTGAAGCTCGAGTTCGTACGCGCCGGCCGTGCTGGGCAGGTTGAAGGCCGTGTACTCCGCAAGGGGAACGGCGTTGCCGCCCAGCTGGGGAGGAAGGAGCGAGTCGTTGGCGTTGTTCGTGTACACCGAAACCTTCAATGAGGTATTGCCGGGGTTGTTCATCTGGTAGTAGCCGACGCGAATGCCGCGCATCGTGAACGCGCCGCCCGATTCGAGGTGGAGCGCATCGAAGGCGAGGATGGGCGGCGCGATCGGTGCCGGGGGCGGGCCGGGCTGCGGGAGCGGTCCGCCCCTCACGCCGCCGAGGCCCCCATCGGTGCCGCCGAAGTCGTAGTAGACCGACGTCCAGTCCCCGAGACCGAACTGCGTGAACGTGGACTGGCCCGTGTGGTAGTTGAGTTTCGTGATCGAATTGAGGCCGAGCGCGCCGGTCGAAAAGGCGTGATCAACGGCCATCGCGGCCGACGGCCAAAGCGCGCCCACGCACATGAGCACAAGGAGCGATCGCATCGTGTCTCTCCTCCGTTTGCGGTGAGTACCCGGGCGGACGGGCGCACCCGACTTCTGGACCGCGATGGTACAGGATCGGCGTGGCGATGCGCATCCCCTGTTCAGGCTACACCGCGCCAAGATCCTGCGCGTGTGAATCTCTTCACGAGCCGTCGAGGCGTCGCTTCCACGACTCCGCCTCGGTCGCTTTGCCGCGTGCCGCCAGCAGGTCAATGACGCGCTGCACGGCCTCGCGGGCGCGCGCGGCGGGCGCGGCCGAGTCGGCCGTGATGTCCTCGGCAGCGCGGATCAGCATCGCCTCGGCCTCGTCGAGCTTGCCGCGCTGCCAATGGGCGGACCCCAGCAGGCTCCGGACGTTGGCGGTCTGCCACGATGAAGCGCCGATGAGCCGTTCGCGGAGTGTCAGAGCTTCGCGGAGAGGGGCCTCGGCGTCGGCGGGTCGATCGAGTTCCAGCAGCGCCATTCCCAGTGCGACGAGCGTCCTGCCGCGCTGTTCCTCATTGACCGGGCCGAGTTCCTCGTACGTGAGACGGCACTCGCGGAGGGCGCGTTCGGCGCCCGCGTAGTCCCGCGCGACGAGCCTGATGTACCCGAGATCGCTGAGGGCGTGGGCGTGCTCGGCAGAGGGCGGCGGCGTCGCGGCGCGCCGGATCGACTCGGCCTCCTCCATGTGGGCGAGGGCATCGGCGACGCGTCCGAGCGCCACCTCGCGCATCGCCAGGGTGTGGAGCGTTTCAGCAAGGACCGGGCCCCGGTCGCCGACCGCTTCGCGGAGCACCCTCACCGCCTCCTGCCGCAGCGCGACCTCCTCGTCGGGGCGCTGCTGCGAAGCGCGGATGCTCGCGAGCAGGACGAGCGTCTCGGCGACGTCGGGGTGCGAACCGCCGAGCACGCGCCGCAGGTCGGCGAGCGCACGCTCGGCAAGATCGGAGGCGCTCTCCAGGTCGCCCTTCCAGAGGCTGACGTACGCCAGGTTCTTCCGCGTGATGACGCTGTACCCGTGTTCGGGGCCGAGGCTCCCCATGAACGCCGCGTTCGCTCGCTTCAACAGAGCCTCCGCCTCCCCGAACCGCCGCTGCGCGAGGTAGATGTTGGCCAGGGCGTTCTCGCTGACGGCGACCTGCACGGGGCCCACGGCCTCGGGACCGAGGTCGAGCGCCTCCCGGTGGCACCGCTCCGCCGCTGCGAGGTCGCCGCTCCTGCTCAGCGCCAGGCCGAGGAACGTGAGCGAGTCCGCCAGGTCGAGCGGACGCGCGGCCGCTTCACGGCGACGGACCTCGACCGCGCGGCGACCGAGCGTCACGGCGTCATCGGCGCGGCCCTGGTCGAGCCGGACCTGGCACATCAGATGGTGGGCCGTGCCGAGATCACGGCGCGTGCCGCGCCCCTCGTCACGAGCCGACCGCAGGGCACGCTCGAGCAGCGGCTCGGCGCGGGCCACCTGCCCGATCGCGACTAGGGACCGCCCGACCGCCAGGCACAGGCCGAGCTCGACCTCCGGGTCGTCGCGCAGCTCACCGCGCTCGAGGCGATCGGCGGCCAGGATGATCGCGCGTTCGAAGCGGTCCTCCACCCGCAAGCGCGGGTCGATGGCCCCGAGCAGGTCGTTGAAGATGAAGGCATTCACGCGCTCGGTGCGGCGGCGCTGGACGCCCTCGCTGACCGCGAACGCCGTCGCCGCGGCAACGCCCGCCACGAGCGTGAGCACCACCGCGCCCGCAGCCGCGATGCCGAGGCGGTGGCGCGACGCGAACTTGCGGGCCCGGTACACGCGGCTCTCGGGGCCGGCGATGAGGGGGCGGCCCTCGAGGTAGCGGCGAACATCGTCGGCCAACGCCGCGGCGGATTGGTAACGCCGGGCGCGGTCGGCCCGGAGGGCCATGAGCGGGATCCATTCCAGCTCGCGCCGGAGTTCACGCGTGAGGGCGCCGGGCGTGGTTTTCCTTGCCGCGGCGGAGTGCGAGGAATGCTTCGAATGGCCGGAGGCCGCGGCGATGACGGCGCTGGGGCGTGAGGGCTCGGCCTCGCGGAGCGTGCGGAGGAGATCGTCGAAGGCCATCGCGCGGAGCGCGAGCCGTTCGGGCGGGAGGGCGCCGGTCAGCAGCTCGTAGAGGACGAGGCCGAGGCTGTAGACATCGCTGCGCGTGTCGATGTCGGCGTTGAGCGCGGCCTGCTCGGGGGACATGTAGTCGGGCGTGCCGATGAACGCGCCCGCTTCGGTGATGGCGGTGACGGCGTTGTCGCCCGTGGAGACGGCCTTGGCGATGCCGAAGTCAATCACCTTCGGGAGAAGGGTGCTGGGTGCTGCGTGCTGGGTGCCGCGAAATGTCGGATGTGGGATGTCGGATGTCGGATGTGAACCAGGAGCGTGAGCGCCTCGGTCCGGTCCATCCGACATCCCACATCCGACATCCGACACCGCCTTCACATCCGACGTCGAACCGACCAAAATATTCGACGGCTTCAGATCCCGATGGATGATCCCCTTGGTGTGCGCGTGCTGGACGGCATCGCACACCGTTGCGAAGAGTTCCAGGCGCTCGCGGATGGTGAGTGCGTGCCGGTCGCAGAAGCCGGTGATGGGCTCGCCCGCGACGTGTTCCATCACAAAGTACGGGCGGGAGCCCATCGCGGCGGGCGTGATGCCGCCGTCGAGGACCTTCGCGATGTTCGGATGATCCATGAGCGCAAGGGACTGGCGCTCGTGCTCGAAGCGCTCGATGACGGCGCTCGAGTCCATGCCCGGCTTGATGATCTTGAGCGCGACGCGCTGCACGAACGGCTCGCGGCGCTCCGCGAGCCAGACGGTCCCGAAACCGCCCTGGCCGATGATCGTGAGGAGCGCGTACGGACCGATCGAATCGCCGGACCGCTCGGCGGCGCGCGGGGCCGAGTGACGCCCCGCCGGCGCGGTTGCCCCGCTGTCGCCCGTGTTGGCGCTGGTGTCGGTCACGGGACACCCAGAGTCTACACGGCGTCTGCGCGGGACCGGTCCGGCACGCGCACCGCCCGGGTTCTCGGGCTTCGGGGCCTTGGTCGCCCCTTCGGCCAAGGCTATTCTGTGCGTGGAACCCCATCGCTTCGAGTGGTGGCCTGCTCCGTGGGCTTCCACGCGGTTCCCCGGAGGATGCATGAATCACCGCGCGCTCGCTCTGGCCCTGTCCCTCGTCACCGGCGCTGCCCTGGTCGCCTGCCGCCACGAGTCGAGCCGAAGCGCGGCGGGGTTCGACGCCGGCGTTCCCGTGCGCGAGCGCGCCGGCTCTCTCCCCTCGGCGACCGGCCCCGACAAGGCCTTCGAATGGCGACGCCTCGCGTGGATGGACGAGCACGGGAACATCGCCCCGGGCGCGCTCGCTCGGGCGCTCGAGCAGCGCGAGGACAACATCGCCGCGGCAAAGGCCGGCGGCCAGCGCGCCACCGCGGGCATCTACCCCACGGCGTGGACCAGCCGCGGGCCCGCCAACATCGGCGGCCGGACGCGGGCGCTGGTCGTGCACCCGACGCAGACGAACAAGCTCTGGGCCGGGAGCGTGAGCGGGGGGATCTGGCACTCGACCGACGGCGGGTTGAACTGGTCGCCGGTCGATGACGGCCTGCCCAACCTGGCGATCTGCTCGTTGGCGATCGCGCCGAGCGACCCGAGCATCATGTACGCGGGCACCGGCGAGGGCTTCTTCAACGGCGACGCGATCGGCGGGATCGGCATCTACAAGTCCACCGACGTAGGCGCGACCTGGAGCCACCTGCCCTCGACCACGGGCTGGGACAACGTCTGCTCGATCGACATCGCGCCGACGAACCCCAACCGCATACTCGTCGGCAAGCGCTACGGCGGGATCCAGCGGAGCAACGACGGCGGCGCGACGTGGACCAACCCGTGGTGGGCGCAGGGCGGCTTCCAGGTCGTCTTCCACCCGACGCTCAACTCGACCGCGCTGGCCACGATCATCGACTACAACTTCGGCACCGGCGAGTGGTTCCACCGCGTGCTCTACACGACCAACGGCGGGACGAACTGGTCGATCGCTTCGGGGCTCGACTACAAGCCCGGCTTCAGCAGCCGCATCGCCCTGGCGTACCACCGCGCCAACCCCAGCATCATCTACGCGACCTGCGGCGCCGACTCGAAGATGTACAAGTCCACGGACGGCGGGCACTCGTTCACCGCCGTGACGACCTCGGGCACGACCGACACCGACTGGTACCGCGCGCCGATCTGGGTCGACCCCTTCAACCCGAGCATCGTGCTGGCCGGCGCGTACCACATCAAGCGTTCGACCGACGGGGGCGCTTCCTTCTCGCAGATCTCCAACGGCTATATCAACACGACCGACCCGCACCCCGACATCCACACCTTCATCACCGACCCGGGCTTCAACGGCACGACCAACAAGCGCGTCTACGTCTGCACCGACGGCGCGGTCTACCGGACCGACGACATCTACGCCGCGAACCAGAACTCGGGCTGGACCCGCCTCGACAAGACCTACCGCACCACGCAGTTCTACGGCGCCGCCGGGCACGGGCCCAGCGGCAAGCTCTACGGCGGGACGCAGGACAACGGCAGCCTGCTGATCCAGAACGGCTCGGACAACGCGACGCTCCCCTTCGGGGGCGACGGGGGATTCTGCGCCATCGACTGGACCAACACCAACTACATGTACGGCGAGTACATCAACCTCCAGATCCACCGCTCGAAAGACGGCGGGGCCAGCGCGCAGTACATCACCAACGGGCTGACCGATTCGGGCAGCGCGGCAAACTTCATCGCCCCTTTCATCCTCGACCCCAACAACTCCAACCGCATGCTCGCGGGCGGGGCCAGCCTGTGGCGCTCCAACAACGTGCGCACCGCGCTGCTCAACCCGTCGTGGAACGCGATCCGCGCCCCCGGCTCTTCTTACATCTCCGCCATCGCCGTCGCGCCCGGCAATTCCAACATCATCTACGTCGCGCAGAACGATGCGAAGATCCAGAAGACCACCAACGGCACCGCGGCGAGCCCGGCCTGGACCGACATCGACAACAACGGCTCCGTGAACCCACTCCCCGACCGATACGTGACCCGCATCGTCGTCGACCCCGTCGATCAGGACACCGTCTACGTCGCCCTCGGCGGCTTCAGCCCCGACAACCTCTGGCGCTCGACCGACGGCGGCGCCACCTGGCAGGACATCACCGGCGCCGGCCCGACCGGCCTGCCCGACGCCCCGATCCGCGGCGTCGCCCGCCACCCCTCGCGCCGCGGCTGGATTTATGTCGGCACCGAGGTCGGCGTCTTCGCCTCGGCCGACGGCGGCGCGACGTGGTCCACCGGGAGCGAGGGCACCAACGCCGCGAGCGTGGACGAACTCGTCTTCATGCACTCCTCGACGACGCTCCTCTCGGCGACGCACGGGCGCGGCCTGTGGACCGCCCCCACCGCGACCTGCCCCGCCGATGTCAACGGCGACGGCTTCGTCACCGGCGACGACTTCGACTTCTTTGCGGCGCTCTTCGTCCTCGGCGACACCAGCGCGGACTTCAACAGCGACGGGTTCGTGACCGGCGACGACTTCGACGCGTTCGCGGATTCGTTCGTGGGCGGGTGCTGAACCGACTGACCGACCCACTGATGGATTGACCGGGCCGCCGGGGCGCCCTCACGCTGCCGAGAGGGCACGCCGCGCCGCCGCGCTTGTTACATGTATCTTTGCGTTATCGCCCCCGCTCCTTTAGAATGAAATCCGCGTCACGCCGGGGCGGCGGCCCTTCAGACCGCCGGTGTCGAATGAAAGGGGCGGTCCATGAAGCGCACGGTGTGTATCAGCATGCTCGGCGTCGGCGTCGTCGGGGTCTTCTCGGTTCAGGCTCAGTGTCCGCCGGGGTGGTTGCCCGGGACGGGGCTGCCCGGGACAGGTTCTCCGGCCTCGGCGTCCACGGTCTGGGACCCGGACGGTGACGGCCCGGCCCGTCCGCTCCTGATCGTTGCGGGCGGCTTCGCCTTCGCCGGTGATCAGCCGTGCGGCAACATCGCGGCGTGGGACGGCGAAGAGTGGCGCCCGCTCGGCGCAGGGCTGAACGGTCCGGTGAGATCGCTCGTGACGTTCGATGGCGACCTGGTCGCCTGCGGCAACTTCACCGCCGCGGCGGGCACTCCCGTCGGCCGAATCGCGCGGTGGGACGGCGCCGCGTGGCAACCGCTCGGCGCCGGGCTCGACGCTTCGGCCTGGCTCATGACCGTATTCGACGGCGAACTGATCGTGGCCGGGAGTTTCTCGCACGCGGGCGGATCTCCCGCCGCGTCGCTCGCGCGGTGGGACGGCGCCGCGTGGCATGGCTTCGGAGACGTTTCGGTCACGGCGAACACCATGACGGTGTATGCCGGCGAGCTGGCCGTCGGCGGTTCGTTCTCGGAACCCGGCGGCATCGGCGATGCACGGGTCGCTCTCTGGAACGGGTCATCGTGGCGCAGGCTCGCCGCCGACCCGCCCGCGAACGTGAGGGTGCTCACGGTGCACGACGACACATTGCTGGCGGTCAGCACCTGGGTCCAGGACGTGAACATGGTCTACCGCGCTCTTCGCTGGAACGGCGCGACGTGGGACGCCCTCGCCGAGGGGCTCGCGGCCAACGCGCCGCCGGCGGCCACGGCCTGGCGCGGCAGTCTCCATCTCTCCGGCGTGAGCAGCGTGAACGGCCTCAGCACCGCGAACATCGTCCGTTGGAGCGGCGGCACACAGTGGCAGGAACTCGACGGCGGAATCGCCATGGGCGGCGCGGCGTCTCTCACGGTCTACGAGGACGAGTTGATCGTGGCCGGAAACTTCCGCGGCGCCGGCTCGGCCGCCGCCACCCACGTCGCCCGCTGGGACGGCGCGCAGTGGCGCGCGACGTCCCGCGGCTTCGATTCTCCGGTGCGCGCGGTGGCTGTCTTCCAGGGTTCGCTCGTCGCGGGCGGCGCCATGACGGCGGCGCCCGGCGTCGCGGCCGAGGGCGTTGCGGCGTGGGACGGATCGTCGTGGCACGCCGTCGGCGCGGGGCTGCGCGACTCGAGCGTTCACGGCGAGAGCGCCGGCGTCGGCGCGCTGTGTGCGTGGCAGGGACAGCTCCTGGCCGGCGGCTTCTTCGGCACCGGCAGCGCACCGGCCGCCAACGGCGTGGGGCGCTGGGACGGCGCGGCGTGGCGCCGCCTCGGGCAGACCTTCTCCGGGGGGAGTTCCTACAGCGCCGTAAAGGCGATCGCGGTCATCAGCGGCGATCCGGTCGTCGCGGGCGACTTCACGTCGATCGGGACGAGCGCGGTCAACCGGGTCGCGCGCTGGGACGGTGCCCGCTGGGTCGGGATCGGCCCTGTCGGTTCGCTCGGCGTCTCGGGCGGCCCGGCGCCCGCGGCATCTGCGGTCATCGAGTTTGGCGGCCAGATCGTCCTCGCCGGCCGCTTCACCAAGGCCGGAGGCGCTGACGCCGCAAACATCGCTCGCTGGGACGGCGCGGCGTGGCATGCTTTGGGCGGCGGCCTCTCGGGACCCGTGAGTGCGCTGGCCGAGTTCAACGGCGAGCTGATCGCGGGGGGTGCGTTCCTGTCGGCGGGCGGCACGCCCGCGCCGCGCCTCGCCGCGTGGAACGGCTCTTCGTGGCGCGCGATCGGCGCCCCCGACGCGCCGGTGTCCGCGCTGGCGGTGATCGACGGTTCGCTCGTCGCCGCGGGCGAGTTTACTTTGATCGATTCAATGCCCGCGACCCGCGTCGCGCGCTGGGACGGCGCCGCGTGGAGCCCGGTGGACGCCGGCCTCGACGGCGCCGTCACCTGCCTTGCCGCCTTCGGCGATGAACTCGCCGCGGGCGGCTCGTTCACGGCCGCCGGCGCGCACCTCTCGATGCACTTTGCGCGCTGGTCGCCCGCGCCCGAAGCGCCCGCGGTGGGCTCGCACCCCGCGCCCGCCTCGACCTGCCCGGGCGGGACCGTGAGCTTCAGCGTCCAGGCGACCGGCACGGCGCCCTTCGAGTTCCGCTGGCGCCGGGACGGCGTCCCGCTGCACGACGGGCTCGGCGGCGGCGGCGGGAGAATCCTCGGGGCCGCGACCGCGACGCTCACCATCTCCGGCGCCGCCTTCACCGACGCCGCGCAGTACGACTGCGAGGTCGCCAACACCTGCGGCAGCGCCGTCACCAACCCCGCCCCGCTCACGCTGTGCGCCGCCGACCTGGACTGCAACTCCTTCGTCAACGGCGACGACTTCGACGCCTTCGTGCTGGCCTTCACGCAGGGCGAGCCCGGCGCGGACATCAACGCCGACGGTTTCACCAACGGCGATGATTTCGACATCTTCGCCGCGGCGTTCGAGGCCGGGTGCTGACTCTCTCGGGAACCGGGGCACCCTCACCCTCCCGGGCGGGGCGCCCCGGCGGTCGGGGAGGAATCAGTCAGCGCCGCCGCCGAATCGCGCCCAGCCCCGCGAGCGCGACGAGCGAGACCGGCGCCGGCGACGGGACCACCGACCCCACGTACAGGTGGTCAAGCCACTGGCGCGTATAGCTCGGGTCGTCGCTGCCGAAGAATGTGAAGCTGGTGATCGGCACATCGCTGGTGAACCCGCGGAAGCCGGTCCCGATGAACTGTTCGACCGTCCCGTCGCTCAGCGTGATCACGTTCATCTGCGGGTTGCCGCCAAGGCTCACCGTTGAGAACCAGCCTCCCAGCGCCGTCACGGGCGCGCCCGTGAACGTGATGAGGATCGTGTCGTCCGGCGAACTCACCGAGAGAGACGGCCCCGAGGGATTGCCACCACCGTTGATGTGAATCCCGAAGTTCGCGAACGCGGTGAAGCCGTACCCGTTGCCGCCCGGAGCGATCCAGCTCTGGCCCCCCGCCAGCGTGCCAAAGTCTTCGAGGTAGTACCCGGGCGCCAGGGAACCCGCGAAACCGGCCTCGGTCGTATGAACCACCGTCGCGGCCCGGGCAGAACCGGCGACACACAGCGCGCACGCAACAAGAGTCCTCGTCATCGCTCATCCTCCGATTGAGGCGCGCGGCAACCACGGCCGCGCGCCCGTGCTTGGGAACACAACGCAACACTTCACGCCGCCGAAACACGCGGCTCGTCTTCACGCATCCGAACGCGGGCTCGAACGGCCGATGGCCCGCAAGCGCCAACCTATCCAGAGATTCAGGTTGCGTCAACTGTTTTTCAGATAAAATCTCTGAACATTGCTAAGCATAGATTTTACAAGGTTTTACAGTTGTGATTGTGCGCCGAATTGTTGTGGCCACTTCGCGCACTTCTCTATACACTCACGGTGATGTCGCCCGCAACCCTGCAGCCGCCCGGCTTTCAGACTCGCGCTCGCGATGCGCTGGGCGCCGCGCGCGCCGCGATCGCCGGGCTCATCCTTCCCTTGGTTGGGAAGGGCTCACCCCGCGCGGCCGAGCTCGTCGAGGTGCTCGGCCTCGACCCGCGACTGGCCTGGAAGATCAGCAAGATCATCGAGTGCAGCGACGATCTCGCCGTCGTGCGCTACCTGCCCGGCGCGCGCGCCGTGCGCCTTCTCGCCCGTGCCGCGGCACGCAGGGACGCTCCGCCGGCGGCGCTCGACCGACTCACCGAGGCGTTCACAGCGCTCGACCGCTTTGTGGACCGCGAGGCCGGCGATCGCGCCTCGTTCCGCATGATGGTGAGCGATCACGCGCGCTCGCTCCGCCTCGACGCCAGCCTCGAGCATCGCAAGGGCGCCTTCGACCACAACGGCTATGTCTGGGGTGTGCAGGCAGCGCTCCAGATCCACACCTACCTGATCCGGCCGAGCGCCGACCGCAAACACCTCGACGCCGCGACCGTGCGGGGGTTCGTGGGGCTCAGGCGTGTCCGGCCCGGGCCCCCGTGGCGGATCTCGCGCTTCATCACCATCGATGACGCCGGCGCCGTCCGGAGCGACTTCTCGCGGGCGCCCATCGCCCCCGACTGCGCTCCCGGCGATGTCCCGCTGCTCAGACAGTTCTCCACGCCGGATGCGCCGGTGCGGCGCGTGGCGGGGCCGCGCGGCGTCATCGACGATGTCCTCGCCGAAGGTGATGTGGGCAACACGCGATCGGTCACCTGCCTGACGGGCGAGATCATCCACACCCCGGATCCGTGCTATCCCGACGAGCGCCACCGTGGACTGGGGACCAAGGCCGTGCTGCGCACCCCCTGCCGCGCCGTGCTCTACGACCTCTTCCTCGACCGGACGTTCTTCGGACAGGTCGAGCCCGCCGCGCGTCTGGTGAGCGACCTTTTCGTCGAAACCATCGGTTCCACGTACACCGAGGCCGACCGGCTGCCACTCTCCGAATCGGTCAGCGCACTCGGCGCGGCGGGGCGCGCTCCGCCGGTAAGCGACCTCCCCGCGTACCCCGACATGATCGCGTACTGCTTCGAGAGGCTCGGCTGGGCTCCACAAGACTTCGACTGCTACCGCCTGCTGGTGCCCTTCCCGCCTATGCCCGCCGCGCTGCTGGTCGATTGCCCCCTCCCCCCGGGCCCGTGAGTCCAGGTTCCGATCCGCTCCCGAACAACACGCGTTCTCGCCGCGCGCGCACCGTGAAGGGGGGCCAATTGGCATTGCGGCCCTGGCAAGGTTCGCTAGGATAACGGGGTAGCGCCGGGGGACCGGCATTCGCGGTCTGGTTCTGTTCGTTGCTGGAGAGACGAGATGGCCGACGGAGCGATGCTCCGCGCCGGTGCACGCAGCGCCGGCGCGATCGTGGTGTTGTTCGGCGCTGCCGCAGGCGCGGCGGGCGGGGACGGCGTCCCCCTCTTCACCGAGCGCCCCGGCCATACGGAGTTCACGGGGCGCATCATCGTCCGCCCTCGCCAGGGCATGCCGGCGGCACGGGACTCGGTGGCACGCGCCCGGCTCGTGCCCCTCGCCGCGGCACGCTGCCCCGAGACCGACGAGTACCTCCTCACCGCGCCGCCGCTGAAGCTCCCCGACGGCGCCGCGGCGCCCCGGGGTGACGCCGAGAACGCCCTGGCCGCCCGCCTCCTGGCCACCGGCGACTACGAGTACATCACCCCCGACTGGCGCTGCTGGCCGCAGGCGACCTCCACCAACGACCCGTTCCTTCATCTCCAGTGGCACCACGACCGCATGAACGCCTACTCGGCGTGGGACCATTCGTCCGGGTCCGCCGCCGTCACGGTCGCGTTCGTAGACACCGGCATCGACGTCAACCACCCCGACCTCGCCGCGTCGCGCGTCCCGGGGTACAACTCGGTCACCAAGGTCGCCGAGTCGGCGGGCGGCCTGGTCGCCGACATCGTCGGGCACGGCACGCACGTCGCCGGGTGCGGCGCGGCGATCGGCAACAACGCCATCGGCGTCGCGGGCACGGGCTGGGCCCTGAAGCACATGATGGTCCGCACCACCAACGATTCGTGGGGCGCCGCCACGGTGTGGGACATCCTCGACGGCGCCCGCTGGGCCTGCGACCACGGCGCCCGCGTTGTCAGCGTCTCCTACGCCGGCGTCCAGACTCCATCGGTGCAGACCACCGGCGCCTACATCCGCTCCAAGGGCGGCCTGTTCCTCTTCGCCGCCGACAACACCTCGACCGACCACAGCTCCTTCGACTGGCCCGACGTCCTCGTCGTCGGCGCGGTCGATCACAGCGATGCGCTCGCGTGGTTCTCGAGCTACGGCACGGCGATCGACGTGGTCGCGCCGGGCACCGCGATCTACAGCACCAAGCGCT
>CAZCPB010000119.1:0-12417 GCA_964500365.1 uncultured Phycisphaeraceae bacterium | reverse complement strand
CCGCTGCGGCTTCCCGAGATCGCCGTGCCGTGCATCGGCGCGGTGAGGTACGCGAACTGCTCGGCCGCGAGCGGGGACCCCGACGACGCGTCGTGGCGCAGCAGCCGGACCCGAGTCCCTGTCGCCTGGGTCGAGAGCGGCCCGTCGCTCGCCAGCGCCTCCTCGTTCACGGTCCAGTATTCCGCGCCGCCGAACGAGCGCGTCGCGCTCTCGAAGCCGAAGTTGGCGCGCCGCCCGGAGTAGACCGGCGGCGTGGGGAACGTCGCCAGCAGCGCCCCGCTCGAAAGGCTGTACTCGCGCAGGGCCGGGGTGCCCTCCTCGGCGAGGACGACGCTGTGCGCCGCGGGCGGCATCGCGACGATGGCCTCGAAGTCGCGCGATTCGCCGAGGCTGAAGCCCGCCACCACCGTCGCCGACGTGATAGACCCGTTCGCCGCGATCGCCGCGCCGATGTCGATCACTTTGTTCGTGTTGTCCATCACCGCCAGGAAGCGGTGCCGCCCCTCCGAATCGACGCCCCGGTACGCGATCCCGCTCAGGCCCGTGATCGTGAACGACGCGCCGTGCTGGTCCACGGCGCCGGAGGGGAGCGCGGCCGAATTGCGGTACGCGACCGAGAGCGGCTGCGCCGCGCACGACGCAGCGCCCGCCACGCCGACGCACGAAGCGAGCAGGGCCGGCAGGGCTCGGCGGACGGCGCGCGGCACGGAGTTCTCCCCGGGGCGGCGCGATCCACCGCCCTCACGCGCATCGTACTCGGCCCGGGCTCAGGTCCTCAGTTGCCCGGCGGGACGACCTGCAGGCTCTTGAGGAACTCGATCACGCACGCCTGGTCGGCCTGGGACAGCGCGAAGAAGCGGTCGCGGACGATGCGCGCCGCCCCGCCGTGGTAGAAGATCGCCTCGGTGAGCGTGCTGAGGTCGCCCTTGTGGCCGTAGGGCGCGCTGTTGCCCGCGTCCCACAGCTTCCGGGTCAGGAACTCGCGCGTCGGCCGAGGGTACGGCGCGACCGTGAAGTCCGAGGCCGGCGCGAAGCCGTTGATCATCCCCTGGGGCACCTGCTCGTTGGCGAAGTGATCGAAGTCGTCGTCGTTGAGGTCGTGGCGCTTCAGGTCCGTGAAGGCCCGCACGACCGCGCCGCCGTTGTACGTCCCCTGGATCCGCGGGCTCTCGCCCTGGGTCGTCATGTTGTACTGGTACGGGTACGGGACATCCTGGAGCCGCAGGTTCCCGGGCGGGTTGTAGGGGTTCGGCTCGGTGAAGTAGGCGCTCTTGAGCACCATCGCGCTCACGTGGCACTGCGTGCACCCGACCGAGGCGAACAGGCCCCCGCCCTTGATCGCCGCGTCACGCCGCACCTTCTGCGTGGGCAGCACCTGCACCGGCACGTTGAGCGCGGCCTGGTAAATCGTCGCCGCCGTGATGTCGCCGACCGAGAGCTCGTTGACGACGCCGTCCCCGTCGGGGTCGGTGTCCGCGCCGAAGCGCTCGACCGGCTGCATGCCGTGGTGGTGGTTCATCGCGTTGTTGGTGAACTCGCGGAGCGAGACCACCACGCCCTTCTGGTGGAAGGGCTTGATGATCAGGTCCCAGTCCACGCCCTCGATCCGCGCGGGGTCGATCCTGCCGTCGGGCAGCACCGTGATCTGGCCGAACCGCACGCCCTTGGCGATCAGCGGGCGCGTCACGCTCTGGCCCGACTGCGCCGCCTGCTGGCGGGCCTTGTCGCGGATCGCGTGCAGCTCGGCCGTCATCTCGCGTGCGAGCATCTCGATGGGGCCCGAGCCCATCATCCCCAGCGTGTTCCGCTCGTTGCTGAACTGCGGCTCGATCGACGTCGTCACCGGGTCGAGGTTCTGCGCCAGCACGAAAACGTTCGCGACGATGTCCCCCGCCCCGCCCGAGCGCGGCTGGTTGTGGCAGCCGAAACAGCTCGTCGCGTCAGGGCCCGAAGTCCGGATGAAGTCCGGCCCGGGGTTCGCGCGGGGCGCCCCGCTCCCGGTCGAGAACGGCCGCCCGCGCCCGTCCAAGAAGTTGAAGCGCGCATCGAAGAGAATCCGCCCGTGCTCGAAGATCTGGACGAAGTCCAGGTTCCAGTGCTCGATCTGAGACTGGTCCATGTGCGGGGGGCACGCCGGCACCTCGCCGATCCCCTGCCCGAACGCCATGAACGACGGCACCGCGCACGCCGCGGCCGCGGCAATGAGACAACGCGTCTGCATGATTCTCTCTCCCGTCAGAACTTCCCGCCGGCCCGCGCGCTCGAACCGGGCGGGGCCGGAACCCACAGGGATACCACATCGGGCCGCGGATTCCAAGCGGTTTCATCCAACCACACCGGGGGCCGTCCCCCGGGTGGCGCGTTCCTCATGCGAGACCCCGGCACCGTTAGCCCGGGCGGGGACGTAAGATAACCCCGGGATCGAGCGCCTCACGGCCCCGTCGCGGGCTCGGGCCCCGTCCCGTAGACCGTCTCCTCCGGCCGCAGCACCCGGACCTTCCAGTCATACATGAACCGCCGGTAATGCTTGCCGCCGATCCCGTGCCGGAACCCCGGGTACATCATCATCTCGAACTGCACCCCCGCCTGCTGGAACGCCCGGGCGAGTTTCCACGAGTTCGCCGCGTGCACGTTGTCGTCGCCCAGGCCGTGCATCAGCATCAGCCGGCCCTTCAGGTCCTTGGCCGCCTTGATGACGCTGGTCTTGTCGTACCCCTCGGGGTTGTCTTGGGGCGTGGACATGTACCGCTCGGTGTAGATCGTGTCGTACTCGCGCCAGTCGGTGGGCGAACCCCCGGCGATGCCCGCGGCGAACACGTCGCTGTGCGTCATTGCGTACGCCGTGATGTACCCGCCGAAGGAGAAGCCCGACATCCCGATCCGCGAGCCGTCGATCCAGGGGTTGGCCTCCTTGAGCCAGGTGATCGTCTCGACGATGTCGGCCAGCTCGGGCGCGCCGAGCTGCCGGTAGCTCGGCCACGCGCTCACGGCGCCCTTGCCGCTGGCCGCGCGCGGGTCGGCACGGAACACGACGAACCCCGCGCTCGCCAGCACCTGGTCGTACACGCCGCCGTCGCCCCACGAATCGGAAATAGTGGGGGCCTGCGGGCCCGCGTAGGTCATGAACCAGACGGGGTACTTGCGGGCCGGGTCGAAGTTCGGCGGCTTGGTCCACGCCGCCTCGATCAGGAACCCGTCCTTCATCGCCACCTGGAACTGCGCCCGCTCCCCGAAGCGGTATTCCTCGAGCGCGTGGACCGGGTTGGTGTCGAGCACGCGGATGATCGAGCCCGCCGGCCCGCCCGCGTCGGCGACGGCGCGCCGCAGCGCGACCTGCGCCGGGGCCTGCCGGCTCGACCACGAGTCGATGAACATCGTCGCCGACGGGTTCAGTTCCGCGCGATGGCTCCCCGGGGCGGTGGTCAGGCGCTCCATCTCCCCCGACGCCAGGTCTACCCGGTACAGGTTGGTCGCGATCGGGCTGTCCTTCGTCGCGTTGACGAAGATCGACCCGGACTTCTCGTGCACGAGCTCGACGCCGCGGCATTCCCACTCGCCGCTCGTCACCGCGCCGTTGAGCGAGCCATCGGCCGCGTAGCGGTACAGGTGCTTGTACCCGCTCCGCTCGCTCGTGAACAGGAACGAACCGTCGCCCAGGAAGGTCAGCGCCGGCGGCGTGTCCACCCACGCCCCCGTCGTCTCGCGGAACAGCCGCGTGACCGACCCCGAGGGCGCCACGCGGCAGACGTCGAGCCACGACTGGATCCGGTTGGTCACGTACACCCACGCCGATGACGAGTCGGGGAACCACCCGGCGTTGGCCAGCAGGTGACCGTCCACCTCGTACCCGGAGAGATCGGCGAAGACCGGCGCGCCCCCGGCCACGCTCACCATCCCCAGCTTCACGCGCGGGTTGGGCTCGCCGGGCCTCGGGTAGAGCGTCGTCTCGACCTCCTGCGGCGCGCCCAGCTCGTCCACGATGGTGAAGCGCGGCACCATGGAGTTGTCGGTGCGATAGAACGCCAGGCGCCGCGAGTCCGGGCTCCACCAATAGACCTTCCAGTTCCGCCCGAAGAGCTCCTCGAAGTACACCCAGTCGGCCTTGCCGTTGAGGACGTGCTCGGCCCCGTCGGTGGTCAGGCGCCGCTCGGTCTGCGAGTCCACGTCCACCACGTAGAGGTCGTTGCCCCGCACAAACGAGACGAAGCGCCCGTCCGGGCTGAAGGAGACCAGTTCCTCCGGCTCGGGCGTGCTGGTCAGGCGGCAGGCCTTCGCGCCGTCGAAGGTCGCGTAGTACAGGTCGTTTTCGTGGTTGAAGTACGCCCCCACGCGGTCGGGCGACGTGTTCCCCCACGCCCGCGATGCCAGGTCGCCCGCGGCCTTCTTCCCGATCGCCGGCAGCGCGGCCAGCGCCTCGGTCATCCGCCCGTCGGTGGTCGCGAAAACCTCGCTCGCGCCCGTCACCGCGTGCACCTTGCGGAGCGTGCCCGCCTTCCACTGCAGGAAGTGCTCGCCGTCGTCGAGCCACGAGAGACCGCCGACCGGCGAGCCGCCGAAGCGCGGCGGGTCCTTCGCCTCGTACATCGTCTCGAAGGTGATGGGAAGGTCACTCCGGCGATCCTCGGGGAGCGGGCGCCACGCCGTGGTCGTGAGCGCCACTTCGCGGGGCACGCGGACCACCGGGAAGAGCCCGCCCTCCTTCAGCGACTCGTCGAAGAAGTTCCACGCCGCCAGGCCGTCGTCGCCGCCGGGCTCCAGCAGGTACGCCGCGAGATGGCCGAGCTTCTGGTCCGTGCGGACGACGGCCGCCCCGGCCTCGACCCGCCAGTTCGTCGCGGCGCTCTCGACGCCGATTGTCAGCAGCCAGTGCTTCTGGAACTCCATCTTCGCGCGGGCGATCGAGCGGACCGTGTACTCCTCCACGGGGAGCTCGATGTCCTCCCGGAGTTCCTCGACCTCGATCCCGTGGCGTTGGAGCGTCTCGATCGCCGCGGTCGCGCCGCGGGGCACGATGTACGCCGCGGGCTTGGTCACGGTCATCGTCGGCTCGAAGCGCGTGCGCAGCTCGCACTCGTAGTCACGCGGCTCCCCCGTCGAGACGGCCTTGCCCTCTCGCTTTTCCTCGACGAACCCCTTGATCGTCGCCTTTTCCGGCGCGGGGACCGCCTTCGACCGAAGCGCGATGGCCGCCGGCTCCTTCGAGCCCTCCGCGCCCACGCGCGCGCCCGTCGCCTCGTCGGCCGCCTTCAGGAGCTTCCGCACCTCCCCCTTGTGCGCCGCGATGTCCGAGAGGCACGCACGCACGAAGTCGCGCGTCGCCAGCACCCGTTCCTTGTACGGCGCGTAGGAGTACCCCTCCGAGAGGATGGCCAGCCGGTTGCGCAGCCCCACGTAGTTGGTCACGAACCGCGCCTGCGCCGGGAACGTCTCCCACGCCGCGTGGTCGGGCGTGAAGTCGCCGTAGACGAACACCTCGCGCCCGTCGTTCTCGCGCAGCGCGGCCTCGACGCGCGGCATCATCTCGTCGCGGAAGTATTCGGTCAGGGGCGCGTACCCCGCCGGGTTGCGCGGGCCCTCGTAGGTCAGCACGTAGCGGTGGTGCGAGCCGTTGGTCGTGTGCGTGTCGATGAAGACGTGCGGGTCCCACTCATTGAGGAACCGCACGAGCGCCCGGGCCTCGGGGCTCTCGAGCTTGACGAAGTCGCGGTTGAGGTCCAGCCCCGCGGCGTTCTCCCGGATCCCCATGCCGTTCTCCGGCCCGTTCTGGCCCGGCCGGTTCGACTTCGCGACCCGCTCGTTCCCGTCGGCGTTGAAGCTCGGGGCAAAGACCAGCACGAAGTCCTTGAGCAGCGGGTGTCCCGGCGTGGTGAGCACCTCGCGCGCGAGGATCGGCAGCCCCTCCTTGCCGTCCACTTCGCCCGCGTGGATGTTGCCCAGCAGCAGGGCGATCAGCTTGCCGTCCTTGACCTGGCTCGCGGCCTCCGCGGCGGTCGAAACCGGGGGGTCCGAAACGATCAGCAGCGGGATCGAACGGCCCTCGACCGTCTGGCCCAGCACCGCACGGCGGGCCAACGGGAATCGTTCGGCGAGGCGGTCGAGGAGCGCCACCACGTCGTCGTGCCGCGCGGTGCTGGTAAAGCCGCTGCGTTCCGCGACGGTCAGGAGATCCTCGTCGGTCTGGCCCAGGGCGGGAAGCCCGCCGAACAGCAGCGAGAAGGCGAGCAGCAACCGCATGGGGAACGTAAACCGAACGCCCGACCTCTGAGCAGTCCGCATCATTCGACCTCCCGCCCGCCGAGGGCTGTTGAATGAGCCTACCCGCAAGTGGGGGGCGGGGTCGAGCGATCCGCACGGGCGTGGTCTTGCCCAAAGTCGTCCGGGAACGAAGGCTTCGATCTGTCCGGTTGATTTTTGCCTTGATCACCCTTGATTTAGGGAACAGGGGGTGGTAAGTTGGACTTTGAACCAGTTTGTGCGAGCAGTTCGCGCTGGTTTTTGCTCTCCGGTTATGTGCTTCGGTCCGTTGCGGTCAGTTGGTTCGAGGGGAGTTTTGACAGGGTTCTTGACAGGGGTGGTGTGATCGAGAAGTCGTTTCGTGTTTGAGCGTCGTTTCCGTGGTCCCGGCGGTCGTGCGATGCAGCCCGTCCGCCCGGGGCGAGAATCAGTGTTGGGTCCTTTTAGAGAGGTGTAACGATGAAGGCGATGAATTGTCTGCTTGTCTCGCTGTTCGCGGGATCCTGCGCCACTGCCGCGCTGGCTCAGGACGATGTGACCAAGTACATCCAGCCCAAGAAGGTTGACCGCGTCCGCATGGTCGGCCACCTGAACGGCGCCGGCTTCGGCACCCGCGCGGCCACCGAAGTCGACTACTACTCGAACGTCGACCTCAGCGCCAGCAACTTTATCTTCTACGGCACGGCCCTCCCCCAGGCCGCTGACCACCTCCACTTCGAGAAGGGTGGCTACAACGCCCTCGGCAACCCGATCTACCCCGTCGCTTCCTCGGCGAAGGTCGGCACGGTCGAGTTCTGGGTGGTCGCTTCGGACCTGTCGGCCGCCACCGGCGCCCCGATCGACTGCACCGCGACTCTCGAGATGTTCGATCACATGCTCGACTGGACGCCGGCTGCCACGACCGCGATCCCGAACACCTGCCACCCGAGCGGCGATGACTCGGTCAACCAGGTCAGCCTCGGCGGCTTCTACGTCGACCTGAACGGCACGTTCGGGCCGCTCAACGGCTACGCCAACGGCTACATCCTCGACACCGGCACCGCCGGTCTGGCGTGGACCATGCCCGACGGCAACGGCGTCCTCGACTACCGCACGTGGCAGTACAACGGCGGCTCGCCCCCGGTCGCCCTCTCGACGAACTGCTACCCGACCTTCAACGGCTCGAACGGCAACTGCGCCTATCCGGCCGGGTCTTACCCCGCCCTTGGCTACAGCGCCGACAACTTCTGGTTCGACAACAACGCCGGCGGCAGCATCCAGCGCACCGAGCGGTTCTTCTTCGGCGGCCTCAACTTCCTGTCGAACCTCATGGTTCGCCTCGGCGGTAACGACGGCTGCTCCTACGACCTCGACGGCGACGGCTTCGTCGGCGGTAACGACATCGACTACGGCCTCGAGCTCGTCGATGGCGGCTGCCCCTACTGATCCCCGCCTTCGCCCCTGAACGGGGCAAGCCCGGCCTGATCTCAGGTCGGACGGATCAGTTCGTTCCGTACCCGACGCCCCCCGGCACCGTGCCGGGGGGCGTTCTTTTTCGTTCGTGAACGATCCTTCCGCTGACGCTGGCCCGCAACGATCACGCTCAGGGCAGCGGGAACTCCCCGCACAGTCTCTCGACCTCGCCCCGCACGCCCCCCGTGACCCGGGCCAATTCGGCCTCCCCGGCCAGGCCCGCCGCAAGCACGAGGTCAAGCCAGGAGGCGATCTGGGCCATCTGCGGCTCCCGGAGGCCCCGGGTGGTCACCGCGGGTGAGCCCAGCCTGACGCCGCTGGTGACCCGCGGCGGTCGGGGGTCGTCGGGGATGCCGTTCTTGTTGCAGACGACCCCGGCCGTCTCCAGCCACCGCTCCGCATCGGCCCCGGTCAGGGCCTCGGCCCGGGCCCCCAGATCCACGAGCATCAGGTGGTTATCGGTGCCGCCAGTCGTGATGCGGTAGCCGGCCTTCTGAAGGGCCGCGGCAAGGGCCCGGGCGTTTGCCACGACCTGCGCGGCGTAGGCCTTGAACTCCGGGCGAAGGGCCTCGCCGAAGGCCACGGCCTTGGCGGCGATGATGTGCATCAGGGGCCCGCCCTGGCTCCCCGGGAAGACGGCCTTGTCGATCTTCTTCGCCAGTTCCTCATCGTTGGTCAGGATCAGCCCGCCGCGGGGGCCGCGGAGGGTCTTGTGGGTGGTCGTCGTGACGACGTGCGCGTGGGGGAAGGGCGAGGGGTGGACCCCGGCGACGATCAGGCCGGCGATGTGGGCGACATCGGCGACGAGAACCGCGCCGACCTCGTCGGCGGCCTCGCGGAACTTCTTGAAATCGATGATGCGCGGGTAGGCCGAGTAACCGCAGAGCAGCACCTTCGGCTTGTGCTCGCGGCAGACCTTCTTGACCGCGTCGTAGTCGATCCGCTCGTACTCGGGGTGGTCCTTGGCGTAATGCAGCGGGTAGTGAACCGGCTTGAAGAACTTGCCCGAGAAGTTGAGCTTCATGCCGTGGGACAGGTGGCCGCCGTCCTTGAGCACGAGGGAGGCAAAGGTGTCGCCGGGCTCCATGAGCGCGTGGAACGCGGCCTGGTTGGCCTGCGCGCCCGAGTGGGGCTGCACGTTGGCGAAGGCGCAACCGAACATCTGCGTGGCGCGGGACCGCGCGATCTCTTCGACCTGGTCGTGGTGGACGCAGCCGCCGTAGTAGCGGGCGCCCGGGTAGCCCTCGGCGTACTTGTTGGTCAGGCACGTCCCCATCGCGTGCATGACGGCGGGTGAGACGTGGTTCTCGCTGGCGATGAGTTCGAGGGTGGTGGCCTGGCGCCGGCCCTCCTTGGCGATCAGGTCGGCGATCTCGGGGTCGCGCTGGTTGAGGAAGGAGAGGACGGAGGCGGTGATGGGGTCGGAGGGCATTGGACGGGATGGTAAGTCCGATGGCCGCGGGTGGCACGCCCGGTGAGTTCAAGGCCGCAGGCCGAACGAGTCGGGCGTCCAGCGTTGATGCCGGCGCCGGCGCGGCGAGAGTTCAACCGAGAAGATCGAGCGAGAGCTCTCATCGCGGCGCCAAGAACAACAACTATGGCCATGATGGCCACGATCCGAGCGTTGACTTGGTTCCTGAACATCTCGCGGATCGCGAGTTGCCACCACTCTCTCGCCCGGAAGGGCGGAAGCGCTGTCCGAGGGTACCGCGCTCCCAAGCGTTTCCCGTTCGCCCTGCCGGGCGAAGAGACAAGTGACACCAGCGCGTTCCAAGGGCTTGACGCTGCGCGTCTGCACCTCTGGCAACGGCCGCGCGCCCTCTGGGCACGGCGCACCGGTCACGGACAGAACGTACAGGCGGGGCGGGGCGGCGGGTGCGGCGGTGCCCGCGCCAACGAAAAAAAACCCGCGCGGGGTGCGCGGGTTCGGGGGTTCACGGGTTATTGGTGCCGGCGCGTGCCGCCCGGCTCACTTGCGGGCCAGCGTCGAAGTGATCTGGTCCTCGAGCCGCGCGATGTACGCCTTCACCATGGTCGCGTTGTCATAGACCGGGGCCAGGCTCTGGCGGACCTTCTCCACGTTCGCCGCGCTCATGTCGGCACTGAGAGACTTGCCGGCGGCCAGCATCTCGTCGTTCAGGGCGCGGAAGTCGCGGGCGCCCAGGCGGAGGTACTCGAGCGCCTGGCTCACGTTGGCCTGGCCCGCGTCCAGCCGCTTGATCGCGTCGTTGCGCTCCGACTCGGACTTGATCGTGCGGCTCTCCTTCAGCCACTCGCGGAAGTACTCCTGCGTGCGGTTCTCGGCGTTGTCGCGGGCGCGGGCGACCGACAGCGCGTGGGTCTCGAGCTCGTTCAGCTCGCGGGTGAAGTCCTTGACCGCGGCCTTGCGGTCCGAAACGTCGCCCGCGGTCGCCTTCGTGAGGGCCGCCGTGGTTGCGTCGATCTGGGCCGGGGCGTCCTCGAGGCTCTCCAGGAAGTACCCGGCGGCGCCGCGGGCCGAAGAGCGAGCCCGCTCGGTTGAAGTCTCGCAGCCGGGCAGGACGAGCCCGCCCAGCGCGGCGAAGACGATGGTGGCCACGACGCCGAACCGATTCTGAATCATGTGCTTCCCCTATCTCGCAAAGGTTGAACCGTCCACCCACGGACGGTCGGGGCGCACTGTAGCCACGTGCCTGGGCGGAATGCCCTTCGGAGCGGAACCATGAGGCGCGAACGATCAGCCGCCGACCCAGCGGGCCAGCACGCAGAAAATGCCGACCGCGATCGCCGCGGTAATCAGAACGACCGCGACGGTCCGCCCGTGATCGTCGTTCGCGTCCGCGCCGCGGACGAACGCCAGGCGGGCCTCGACCTCGCGCCCCAGCCCGCCCTCGCCGCTTCGGACCCCGTCCTGCACGACCGCGATGATGAGGTTGGCGTCGAAGGGCCGCAGGCCCATGCTCACGGCCATCGCGACCAGCTTCCGCCGGCGCACGGGGCCCAGGACCGCGGCACGCCCGCCCTCGATGCTGCGCGCGACCTGGACCGCGAACACCCACCGGGCGTCGGTCGCCGCGACGCCCGCGGCCCCGGCGTTCTCGCGCGCGACCATTACCCGCGGGGCGCCGTGGCGGAACGGCAACGGCGCTCCGTCCGGGAACGTCCCGTTGTTGGTCAGACGCAACGGCGGCATGGGCGCGGACGGCGCAGACATGGTGGCAACCTCTAGCGGCATACGCCGTGCCAGCCGTTCAGTTTCGCCAATCCCGCGCGCACGATGACGATCGTGAAAGTCCGCGAACCCGCCCCCGTCCGCGCACGTCCCAAGGTGTTACACTCCTTTCGTGCGCCGGGGTTGCCGCGGCGCCAGCGCCCGGAGATGCATGAGTCAGGCCGCTCCGCCACAGCCCGCTTCGTCGCCCGGCAGCACCGATCGGGAAGCGGCCGACTCGGTGGTCCCGGGCGCCGGCGACGCGCCCGCCCTGGACGCCCTCCCGCAGATCCGGACCCCCCTCGAGCCCGCGTTGATCGTCAAACGCCTCGACGTGCTGGCGCGCCGCGGCAAGCTCGCCGGGTTCGCACCGGGGCGCGGCGACGTGCTCTTCGAGGTGGCGTGCTTCGGCGAACCCTTCGACCGCGTGCTGGAGGCGCGGGCCGCGCGCGAGGGCACGCACACGCTGGTGCGATTCTCGACGCGGGTGTTGGCGCGGGTGCCGGCGATCTTCGCGGCCGTCACGGCGATCACCGTCTGGCCCGGGGTGTGGCTGACCGACTCGATGCTCACGACGTACTTCTCGTGGTACCGGATCCCGACGTGGTGGTGGTATATCCCGCTGACCGTGGTCCCGCTCTTCTGGATGGTGCCGCGGATGGTCAGAAAGAGCGAGCGGGCCTGCCGCGAATCGGCGGCGCACCAGATCTCGGCGATCAGCGCGGCCCTGGACGTGCCGTAGGCGCTCCTCATGACCGGCCGCGCCGTTCCATCATGGGACGAGCTACTCGACATCGCCCGCGAGGGCCTGGAGCGGGAAGCCCTGCGTCTGGACGAGGAGCAGGCGGTCCGCGGGCTCGACGCGCTGGACGAAGCGGAAGTCCAGCCGATCCTCGCCGGGGCATTCCAACGTGCCGGGTACGGGGTCTTTCGCGAGTTCCCTTACTTTGTTCCTGAGGGCGCTCCCGCCCGAGGGCACGAGCGAGAGCGGTGCGATCTTGTGCTCACGCCGTCACCGGGACTGCCCCCCAGGGACGCCGTCGCCGACCGCCGCGCCCGAGCCGAACTGTCTGGGACGCTCTTCGCCGGCGCCCTCGTTGATGCGCCCCCGGCCGGCGCCGAGCCCGAAGAGACCCTGTGGATCGAGGTCAAGGTCGCGGGGCAGTTCGCCTACGCGGCCGGGGTGCCGGGCCCGAGCCGCGCGTACTCCTCGCTGCTCGTCAACGCTCTCAGGCAGGATGTGGCCAAGCTGGCGTCGGAGGAGGCCCGCGGGCCGAGGGCGGTGCTGCTGGTCCTCTTCGCCGAGTCGCGCCGGGTGACCGACCACGACGTGCCCGCCGCCCTGCACCGCTGCCTGGACGCGGGATTGCCGGCGGGGGACGCTCGCGGCGACGGGTTTGCGATCAGGGACCGGATCGGGAACTCGTGGTGCTCATTGTGGGTGGCGCCCGTGCGATAGTGGGGGCGCGGATCCGAACACCCGAGGCGGAGATTAGCCCGTGGTGACCGCGGGCCGGCGCGGGCCGGCCAGGGGGGCCTCG
>CAZCPB010000118.1:11366-12423 GCA_964500365.1 uncultured Phycisphaeraceae bacterium | reverse complement strand
GACTACCCCCTGCTCGAGCCGCCGGTGTGGGTCGGGCTGGCCAACTACGCGGACATGCTCGGCGACGGGGTGTTCCTGTCGGCCCTGCGCACCACGCTGGTCTTCGGGGCGGTGTCGGTGCCCCTGTGCACGCTCCTGGCCCTGGCGATCGCCGGCCTGCTCGCCGGGCGGGTCCGCGCCGCGGGGTTCTTCCAGGCGGCGGTCTTCGTGCCGACGCTCGTGCCCATGGCGGCGTCGGCGATGATCTGGCTCTGGCTGTTCAACGGTCGGCACGGGCTGATCAACCGGGCGCTCGCCGCGGCGGGGATCGAGGGGCCGAACTGGCTCGGCGATCCGTCGTGGGCGCTGCCGTCGCTGCTGATGGTCAGCCTGTGGGGCGTGGGGCAGGCGGTGATCGTGTACGTGGCCGCGCTGCGCGAGGTGCCCGAGTCGCTGTACGAGGCCGCGGCGATCGACGGGATGGGGCCGCTGCGGCGCTTCACCCGCGTGACGCTGCCGATGATCTCGCCGGCGATCCTCTTCAACGTGGTGACGCTGATCATCGGCACGGTGCAGTTCTTCGTGGTGCCGTACATCCTGACCAAGGCGACGCCCGGCGGCGACCCGCGGGCGATGTACTTCTACACAATGAACATGTACGACAACGCGTTCGTGTACGGGCGGATGGGGTACGCCAGCGCGCAGGCGTGGGCGCAGCTCCTGATCATCCTGGCGTTGACGGGGGCGACGTTCTGGCTGAGCCGGAGGCTGGTGCACTACCGCGCGGCGTGAGCGCGAGGAGAGCGGCGATGGCGGCGAGGGTCGGCGAGCGGGGTGCCGCGAGAGCGCTGGTGTACGCGGTGCTCATCGCGATCAGCGCCGCGTACCTCGCGCCCTTGGCGTGGATGGTCGCGACCTCGTGGAAGACGGGCGCGGAGGCCGCGACGGGGGACCTCTCGCTCCTCCCGGAGCCGCCGGGCGCGCTGATCGGAAACGCGCGCGAGACCTACAGCGCCGGGTGGAACGACCCGGCGGGGACGTTCCCGCTCGACCTCCGCACCACGCGGGGGGTCGCGCT
>CAZCPB010000118.1:0-11356 GCA_964500365.1 uncultured Phycisphaeraceae bacterium | reverse complement strand
GATGGTGCTCTCGAGCGCGGTCGTCGCGTACGGGTTCTCGCGGATCGCCTGGCGGGGCCGGGGGGCGATGTTCACGCTCGTATTGGCGACGATGATGATCCCGTTCCCGGTGGTCATGGCGCCGCTCTACGTCATCTTCAAGGAACTGGGCTGGATCGGCACGCTGCGCCCCTTGTGGGTGCCGGCGTGGTTCGGCGGCGCGTTCAACATCTTCCTGCTGCGACAGTTCTTCATGGGCATACCGCGCGAGCTCGACGAAGCGGCCCGGCTGGACGGGTGCGGGCACTGGCGGATCTTCTGGCGGATCGTCGTCCCGCTGTCGCGCCCGGCGCTCCTGGTGGTCGGCCTGTTCCACTTCATCTACGTCTGGAACGACTTTCTCGCCCCGCTCATCTTCTTGACCCACCGCGACGACTTCACGCTGGCGCTGGGCCTGCAGCTCTACCAGAGCAAGGCGGGGAACACGCCGTGGAACCACCTGATGGCGGCGAGCACGATGGTCGTGGCCCCGGTCCTGCTGCTGTTTCTGCTGGCCCAGCGGAGCTTTGTGCAAAGTATTGCGGCGCAGGGACTTAAGGAATAATTCGGCACCTTCCGGTCCCGTCGGGGTCCGCGCGGAAAACCATTGACAGGGGAGGCTCGAACCGCTTCAATGTAAGCGCTTTCTTTTCGCAGGGCGCCCGTGCCCCAAGTCCCTCGAACCATTCCGAAACCGACCACCCGACCACTCGAACACCAGGAAAAGGGAACCCCCATGAAGACGCGGACAACGATCGTCACGGCGGCCCTCGCCTGCCTCGCCCTTGCGGGCGCGGCGCAGGGCCAATCGAACCAGTTGTACAACGGCGGGTTCGAAGAGGAAGACACGTTCTTCGGCGGGCCCGTCGGCTGGAAGGACTTCACCAACCCCGGCGAGCGTTACCGGCGCATCGGGGACGGCCTGGGGCCGATCCTGGTACGGACCGGCGACGCATCGATCGAGCTGGCGAGCGGGAACAACTTCGCGGGGTTCACCAGCGACCAGTTCGTCGACTGCCTGGGCCGCAACAACAACCCGCCGCTTGTCTTCGACACCAGCGGGGGCGTTCTGTCCGGCCCGGATGTAACGGTCACGGGCTGGTACGCGATCCCTGCCGACCAGCCTTTGACGGACGCGAACTCGGGACTCAAGCTCGAATTCCGGCGCGCGAACAACTCGGTCTTTCATCCGTTCGAGAGTCTCACCATCAACGGGCACACGAACGGTCAATGGGTGGAATTCTCGATGACCGTGACCACCGCGCAGCTCGACGAGCTGTACGCGCAGTACCCCCCGGGTCCGGTGAGCGTCAGCGTGCTGCCGATCCGCTTCGGGATGTCGTCCTCCACGGGGACGATCTTCTGGGACGACATCACGCTCCGCCAGGGGTGCGCGGCAGACATCGACAAGAACGGGTTCGTGAACGGCGACGACTTCGACGCGTTCGTCGCGGCCTTCGAACTGGGCGACACGTTCGCGGAGTACGACAACAACTGCTTCCTGAACGGCGACGACTTCGACGCCTTCGTCGCGGACTTCCTGGCCGGGTGCTGAGCATCGCCGGCGGCCCGGGCGTGGCGACGGCCGCGCCCGGGTCCGGGTGACGCGGAGCATGCCCTTCCCGCCCGACTTTACGTGGGGTGCCGCCTCTTCGGCCTACCAGGTCGAGGGCGCGGCGTCCGCGCGCGCACGGACGATCTGGGACGATTTCTGCTCGGTGCCGGGCGCGGTGTGGGGCGGGCACGGCGGCCAGACGGCGTGCGACCACGTCGGGCGCTTCCGCGAGGATGTCGCGCTGATGCGCGAAATCGGGCTGCGCGCGTACCGGTTCTCGGTGTCGTGGGCGCGGGTGATCCCCGGCGGCACGGGCGAACCGATCGGGCCGGGGCTGGCGTTCTACGATGCGCTGGTGGACGAGCTGCTGCGCGCGGGGATCGAGCCGTGGGTCACGCTCTACCACTGGGACCTTCCCTCGGACCTCCAGTCACGCGGCGGGTGGCTCAACCGCGAGATCGCGGGCTGGTTCGGCGAATATGCCCGGGTGGTCGTGGATCGTCTCTCCGATCGCGTGACACGGTGGATGACGATCAACGAGCCGCAGATCTTCGTGCCGTTCGGGCACGGCACGGGCCTGCACGCGCCCGGGCTCAAGCTCGGCATGGCCGAGCAGCTCCTGGCCGGGCACCACGCGCTCCTGGCGCACGGGAGGGGCGTGTCGGTGATCCGCGAGCGGGCGCGCCGGCCCCCGTGGGTCGGGTGGGCGCCCATCGGGCGCGTTCGGTACCCGGCGACGGAGTCGGCGGAAGACATCGACGCGGCGCGGCGGGCGACGGGGGCGGTGCTGCACCGCGATTTCTGGAACAACGCGTGGTTCGGGGACGCGGCGGTCCTGGGCCGCTACCCGGAGGACGGCCTTCGGCTCTTCGGGGCCGACGCGCCGCGTCCAGCACCCGGTGACATGGAGCGGATCGCGCAGCGGCTGGATTTCTACGGCCTGAACATCTATGACGGCGAGCCGTACCGTGCCGCGGAGGACGGGCCGCGGAGGGTGGCGTTGCCACCGGGCCACCCGCAGACGGCAGTGAAATGGTTCGTGACGCCCGAGGCGCTGCGGTGGGGTCCGCTGTTCCTGCACGAGCGGTACGGCCTGCCGATCGTGATCACCGAGAACGGGATGTCAAACACGGACTGGCCGGACGCGGAGGGCCGCGTGCGCGACCCGCAGCGGATCGACTACACGCGCCGGTACCTGCGGGCGCTGCGCGGCGCGGTCGAGGCAGGGGCCGACGTCCGCGGGTACTTCCACTGGTCGTTCACCGACAACTTTGAGTGGCAGGAGGGGTACAAGGAGCGGTTCGGGCTGGTGCACGTGGACTTCGCGACGCAGCGGCGCACGGTGAAAGATTCGGGGCGGTGGTACGGGGGCGTCATTCGATCGAACGGCGATTCGGGCTTGTAGTGGGGTGTGGCTGCGCCTAAAGGGAACCCTGCCCGCCCGGCGCTCGTCGCCGACCGCTCCGGCGTCGCAGCAGGCGAGCAAGCCACCGGCGCTGAGCAGCGCCGGGCGCGAATGGCCCCGCCCGGATTCGAACCGGGGACCAAGCGATTATGAGTCGCGGAGAAAACGCTACGTTTGTCGAAGAACTTCGCGGTGATTTTGTTTTGCGCTGCACGGGGCGCGGCTCGTCCGGCGCGCCCTGCGCGAGTGTGCATCGAACGGCGCGAGCGTGCAACGCGGTGCGCTCGACGCGGCGGTGGGGGAGTTCAAGAACATCGCTGTTTCCAAGCAGAAAACATCGATTCGGAGCGTGCGCGCACCCGAAGCACGAGTATCATCGTCGCGCCCTTGAGCACGATGAACTCGCGCACGGATGCACGACATGAACATCGAGCTTCGCCCGATCGACAGCGTCACGCCGTACGACCAGAACCCGCGCGTCAACGACGGCGCCGTGGACGCGGTCGCCGCATCGCTCAAGGAGTTCGGCTTCAGGCAGCCGATCGTCGTGGACGCCGAGGGCGTGATCGTCGTCGGCCACACGCGCTGGAAGGCGGCCAAGAAGCTCGGCCTCGCGCAGGTGCCGGTCCACGTCGCGCGCGAACTCACGCCCGCGCAGGCCAAGGCGTACCGCATCGCCGACAACCAGACCGCGACCATCGCCGAGTGGGACACGGACCTGCTGCCGGTCGAGATCGCGGGACTGGACGACATGGGCTTCGACATCGCGCTGCTGGGCTTCAGCGACGAGGAACTCGGCGAGATCATGGCGCCCAAGGGCACGCCCGGCCTGACCGACCCCGACGAGGTGCCCGAGCCGCCGGACGAGGCCGAGACCAAGCCCGGCGACCTGTGGGTGCTGGGCGAGCACCGGCTGCTTTGCGGTGACTCGTCCAGCGCCTCCGATCTGGACCGCCTGCTCGACGGCGCGGTCATCCATCTCGCCAACACCGACCCGCCTTACAACGTCAACGTCGAGCCGCGCTCGAACAACGCGCGGGCCGCGGGCTCCAAGGCGCTGCCCGCCGTCGCCCGCGGCAAGGCGCACCTCCAGGGCTTCGACGACGCCCGCCAGGGCAAGCCCAGGCCCACCACCGCCAAGCTGCGGGCCAAGGACCGCGTGCTGGCCAACGACTTCATGTCCGACGCCGACTTCGACGCCGTCCTGCTCAAGTGGTTCGGCAACGTCGCCCGCGCGCTGGTCCCGGGCGGGTGCTTCTACATCTGGGGTGGCTTCGCCAACTGGGCCAACTACTGCGCGGCGCTCGCCGAGAGCGGCCTCTATTTCGCACAGGGCATCACGTGGGTCAAGGACCACCCGGTGCTGGGGCGCAAGGACTTCATGAACGACTGCGAGCACGCCTGGTACGGGTGGAAGGAGGGCGCCGGCCACAAGTTCTACGGGCCGAACAACGCGCGCAACGTGTGGAACGTGAAAAAAGTGAACCCGCAGAGCATGGTCCATTTGACTGAGAAACCTGTGGAACTCGCCGCCCGCGCCATCGCCTACTCCTCGAAGCCCGGAGAGAACGTGCTCGACCTCTTCGGCGGCTCGGGCTCGACGCTGATCGCCGCCGAGCAGCAGGGAAGGCGGGCGTTCCTGATGGAGCTCGACCCGCTGTACTGCGACGTGATCGTGAAGCGGTGGGAGGCGTTTGCAGGCCGCAAGGCCGAGCGGCCCGGCGCCGCGTCAGCGTCGGGCGCGGCGCTCCCAGATGAGCGCGTCCAGGCGGCGCACGCGCTGGCCTGAGACCTTGGCGGCCTGTTCGAGCAGGAGGATGGCGTGCAATTCGGTGACCCTGCGACCCACCGCGTCCGACACGTACCCGACGATGTGCACGTCGGGCTTGGTGGTGTCGGCGTCGAAGTGCATCCGCAGGTATTGGAACCCGACCAGGCCGAACCCGCGCACGCCCCCGGCGAGGTAGTCGCCGGGCGCGGCGGCCGCGGCCCATGCGCGCAGCCGCTCCGCCTCCGTGGGATGCGGCAGGTGCTTCTGGGCGTCGATGACAAAGCGGGTCACCCCGAGGAGCGTGGCGGCGCGAACGGAGTCCCGGACGTTGCAGGCGTTGGCGAGGAACGCCGCCGGGTCGGGGGTCAGACGATCAAGCAACTGCCCGCAGGTGGTGATGTCCGGGTGCGCGGCCAGGAAGGCGCGCACGCGCGGCACGACGAAGGACTCGTACCGGCGGTTGAGGGAGAGGACGCAGTCGATGACCTTGGCCGGGGGCGGCGCGTGGGCGAACTCGTAGACGGGCTCCGGGCGGTCCGCCAGGTCGCGTTCCATCGCGCTCGCCAACCGGCGTACCTCGTCGTTCACGAGCATGGCCAGAAGGCTAGCCGGGCGCTTGCCGGCCGAGAGAAAAGCCGCGACGAGTGTCGCGGCTCGTGGGGCGGGGTGATGGTCGCCTCAGTCAGAGGCCGGCAGCGGCCCGTCGGCCGCCTCGTCCCACTCGACGGCGTAGCGGCCCGCGATGTCGTCGAGGTCGCGGTCGGTGAGGTACTCGGCGGCCTTGCGGCCCTGGCAGGCGGCGACGGCGCGGGCGAGGCAGGCCCACTCCTCGACGGTGAGCATCTGGTCCTGCCGCGCCCCGAGGACGCCGAGCGCGGCTTCGAGGACGGCTTTGAGTTGTTGCTGCGTGGGGGTGGCGGTCATCGCTCAAGCCCCCTTCCCGCTGGCGATGAACAGCCCGCGATCGACCTTCTTGAACCGGCTCTCGCGTCCCTTGGCGGCGACCTCTCTCAACATCGCCGCGTAGAGCGTGGCGGCGGGAGTCTTGCCGCCGGGGCTGGTCCACAACTTCCGCTCGGCCATCGCGTCGATCAGCGCCTGGCTCGTCATCGGCTTGTCGCTCTTGGCCAGCACCTGCGCCGCGGCGTCCAGCGCGCTCAGGCGCTTGGGCTTGTCGGGCTTGGCCGCCTTGGGCTTGCCGCCCTTGGGCGGCTTCTTGCCCTTGCGCTCCTTGGCCTCGGCCGCCTTGATGTTCTCAGCCGTCGCGGGCTTGCCGTCGTTGAGGACCGCCAGCGGCAGGCTCGCGGGGAGGTGGATCTCCGTCAGCGCCTTGCGGCCCTTGGCCGCGTGCTTCTTGGCCGCCGCCATCTCGGCCTTGGGATCGACATCGACGCAGGCGACCTGCTGGGCCTTCGGGTCGATCGCCGGGCTGGTCACCCTGCCGTTGCGCGCGGCCGCGTCGATCTTCTCGAGGTTGGCCCGCGTGACGGCGAGCGCCTCGCGGCGGGCTTTCTCGTTGGCCTTGGTGCTTGCCGTGGAGCTCTTGCTTGCATGCTTCTTCGACATTGCGTTCTCCTTGATCGCGGGCGGAATTGCCCGCGTGAACGACATGTGGGCGACGGCGGCGCGCGACAGCAAGGCCGCCGCGCGTGTTCCGGCGCTTCTTCGCGCGACGCCCGTATCAGGCGGGCGGAAGCCGTACGGGCGCCTAGTCGCCCACGAGCCGCCGTGGGCCCACGGGGCGGCGTTGGCGCGTCGCCGTCGTTGGTCCAGGACGGGCGCGGTACGCGGCACGGGCCAACGTGGGCCAGCCGTTCGCCGCGCGGCCGGTCCGTTCCCTAGGCCAGAGGATGCTCCCCAATGTCCGCGCCAGCGCCCAACTCGCCCGACGGGCTCAGCCCCAAGCAGGAGGAGGCGCTGGTCGCCCTGCTCAACCACACCAGCGTGCGCGAGGCCGCCAAGGCGATCAGCGTCCACGAGAAGACCATCTACCGCTGGCTGGACGAGCCGGGCTTTGGCAGGGCGTACCGGAAAGTGCGCCGCCAGGCGTTCGCGCAGGCGATCGCCATCACGCAGCGGTACACGCCGTTGGCGGTGAGCACGCTCGCCAAGGTCGCCAGCGACCCCAACGTCCCGGCGGCCGCCAAAGTATCGGCCTCGACCGCGCTGCTGAAGTTCAGCCGCGAGTCGATCGAGCTGGACGACGTGGTCGAGCGCGTCGATGAGCTTGAGCGGAGGCTCAAGGAGAGGGGCGACCGATGAGGCTCGCCCGGCGGCTGCGCGCCCTAGAACACGCGGCCCTCGACCTCCCCGCGCCCGAGCCCTTCGACCTGCGGGCCCTGGCCCGCGCGGACCCGGAGGTGCTGCGGCTGCTGATGACCATCCGGCAGTGGCGGTACGAGCACCCCGACCTCGACCCGAATTCCGACCCCGGGTGCGTGGCGATGTACGAGGAGATCGCCAAGCGGTGGCGGGAGCGGGCGAGGGAGCTGGGGAGGCCGGCCCCGTTCGCGGCCTCGGCCGCGGGCTGACGAGCGCCGGCAGCCGACTCGCCACCGCGGGCCGCCCGCGCGACGGGCATCGCCGGATAGCGCTTTATGTGGGAGAGAGCGGCTCGGCCCTGCGGAGTTGTTTGAGTGCGCCAAAGCTCCTCAAATGGCATGTTTGGTTGAGAAAAGGGCGGACTACGAGCGAAAGAAACTTCACTAGCGGTTGATCTAGCAGCCCGCGGCAAAGTGTTCGACGAACAGGTCAAAGTCCTCCCCCGTGACGAACCCGTCTCCGTTGACGTCCGCGCTAACACTCCCTTCCTCAAACGCGATCAAGAACTCGTCAAAGTCCTCCCCGGTGACAAATCCATCGTCATCAAAGTCCGACACACAGATCGGTCGGCACCAAAGAAGAGATTCTGTTCGTCCAGTCGCCATATGCTCGCCGTATCCGGCGATGAACAGGGTGGTTGCATCACGCCAGATGGCGCGAGCACGGCTCGTCGAATACGGCCCGCCCGCGAGTGCGTGCAAGTCTTGCCAGCTCTCAGCGCTGCCCCGCCAGATCGCGGCGTGGTCGTTGACGTATCCAACCTGCTTGCCTTCCAGCGTGCCAAAGGCCATTGATCCGTCGAACTCCCCGGGGTTCAGGTCCACCCAGGACGCCGCGGTGCCTTGCCACACCGCCGCGTGCGGGGTGGGTCCGAAACCCACCCAACCAACCTCGCAATCGCCGTCGGTGGCCAAACCGAAGGAGTTGGTGTCGGGCGGCCCGAGAACTTGGAAGGAAGAGGCCGTGCCCCGCCAGCAGCCCGCGCGATGCCAGCCATCGATCCTCGCCCAACCGACCTGTTCCGAACTAGCCAATCCCGTGACCATCGATTCGGCGGCGCCCGGCGGGTGCAGGTCGAGCCAACTGTTGGCCGTGCCGAACCAGAGACTCGCTCGTCCGAAGAGAGGATCGATCGCCTGGCCGCCTTGAACTCCATTGAGAACCGCCGTGGCCACAGATTCAGATGCCCCGGGCGGGGTGAGATCGACCCAGTTCTGAGAGGTTCCCAGCCAAAGGCTGGCGCGACGAAGACCCGAAAGACGCACGAAGCCAACCTGCTGCCCGGCATGCGCGGCTCGCGCGTGCGCCTCCGGACAGCCAGAAGGGGTGAGGTCGGTCCACGTGGCCGTGCCGGCCCACACCGCCGCGTGGCAATCCTCATTGCCCTGAATGAACACGTCTCCGACCTGCTGGCCCGAACTTCCGCCGTAGCCTAATGACTCCCATGTGCCCGATGGGTGAAGAGAAGTTACTGTCCACTGACCTGACGTGACGCTTGCCAGCCACGCAAACGCAAAGCCACACATGTAGCCGAGTGATTTCATGGAACAGCACTCCGGAGCTGCATTGGCCGCTATCATTGTTTCGATTCCAGCGGGTCGAGACTTCGCTAATTCGGACCGACAGCAATTTGCGCCCATCCCAAGCGGGCTTCACGTCACATGTTGGGGCATCGGTTCGCGTATAAAAGCGCATCCTCGGGATGCTCTCGTCGGTCCGCACCGCCAGCGCGCCAAAACGCGCACGAACAGCATGACCGGCCTAACGGCCATGCTCCTGGCACTTGCACTTCTTGTCGGGCGCGGTAGTCCGCGCTCGCGTGGCGCGGAGCGATCGTGCCGACGAAGCCGACAAGGCCCGCGGGGCGGCCAACCGCGCCGCGGCGGCCGGCGCGATCCGGCAGTAGGTCTGCTGCCCCCAGAACGCGAAGGCCGTGAACGCGGCGACGAACGCCGCGTAGACGCCCGCCAGCACGGGCTGAGACGTGATCACGCACCAGCCGGCCAGGATCTCGAGCGCCGCGACGATGTCGAACACGACCGCCAGCAGCATGAGCCTGTTGAACACGGCGCACGGCTCGGGGCGGCACAGCCCGATCCACACGGCGAACAGGATCGCGGCCACGACCAGGAGCCCCAGCCCGACCCAACCGACGTGCGCGCACGCCGGGCACGCCCAGAAGTAGATCATGACCGCGGCCGCGAGGAACAGGACCTGCCACGCAAGTTCCAAGAAGTCGCACCAATCGGGCCTGCACACCACCGCCCACGCGATCAGGGAGATGATGAAGAGCACGGCTGTCACCGCGACCCCGATTCCGGCAACAATCGCGACAATGTCCGGCGGAGCGCCCATCAGCATCATCGGGCAGAGCAAGATCCCGAGCGCCAAGGCGAACAGCCCGAAGAGCAGGATGGTTGTGAACCGGAGAATCGAGCACCAATCGATAGATCCGTCCCCGCCCCCGCCTCCGCCGTTCCGCGGCTCGCAGGCGTCGAGCTCCAGCGGCGGGCCCGAAACATCGCCGCACCCCCGCGGCGCAATCACCCGGACCACGGGGGTGTAGGTGCCGGGGGCGGCGTACGGGTGCGCGTCGAAGACGTGCTCCCCGCCGCCCGCCGGGATGGTCGCTTCCGGCGAGACCGACCCGTCTCCGAAGTCCAGCTGCACGCGCACGTCCTGCCCCGCGGGCGCGCTCTGCACTCGCCACGAGACCGGCACGTTCCCGCTCGCGTCGCAACTCCCGGGGTTGGCCACCGAGACGGCAACGTTCGGGCACGGGTCGCACGCCTCGAGCGTCACGCCGCCGGAGGCCGGCAGGCACTCCGGCCGGTCCGGCTGGTCGACGGTGACCGTGACCGTCACGCTCGGACTCGCGGCCCCGACCGAGACGGAGTACGTGTCGCCCGATACCGACGCATCCTGCTGTCCGTTGCGGCTCCAGGTGAAGCGCAGCCCTTGGCCGCTTGGGCGCACTACGCGAACTCGATACCGGCCGCTCGGGACGCAGTCAACGCTCGACAAGCGCACGACGCGGCCTTGCGGGTTCACGACCTCGAGCTGGACCGTGGTAGGGCAATCGGAAGGCTCGCACTCGGCGAGCTGCACGGGCAGTTCGATGGCGGGGCAGCCCTCCGGGAAAACGATCGTCAGGCGGGCCGTGTAGCTGTTGCCCGCAACGTAGTCGTGGGAGATGTCGACGACCTGGCCGTCGGCCACGACCACGGACGTGCCGGTCGACCCGTCGCCGAAGTCCCATTCGACGATGGTGGGGCTGGACGACGTGGAGACGACGGCGCGAAGGTCGACCGCTCGTCGCCCGTTGACGCACCCGTCCGCGATGCTCACGACCGACACCGTCGCCGACGGGCAGCCGGGGCCGCACTCCAGCGGCTTGGGCCCGAATTGACTCGAGCAATCTCCGCCGGTGCATGTGACGTCGACCCGAATGCTCTGGCCGCAGCTCACGGCGACCCGGAAGTCCTGCGCAGGAATATCGACCGACCACGATCCCTGCGACACGCCGACCGTGCGAGACACGGCGTCCCCGCCCATGATCGCGGTGATCTTGACTTCGTCGCAGTCCGAGGCCGTCCCGCTCACGCGCACGGCCGACAGGGTGGTGCCGTCGGCGTTCAGGATCCCGCGCACGTCGTTGATGGTGATCGTGCAAGCCATGATGCAGCCCTCGGAGGTGACTCACTCGGCCGAACTCGGGCGGTTCCTGGCTCTCCCCGAGTTCACGGCGACCAATCCATGCTCGAATCCTCGCGGAACGTGAGCGAGGGCGAGAACTGCTCCCGGTAGGCGTTCCATGTTTCCTGCGCGTCTTGGGTAGTCTCCGCGTCAGCGATCCGGCCCATCCATTCGGGCAGCGAATGCTGCACAGCGGCCCCGTACCCGCGTGCCGCCTCCGCGAAGTGCGTGATCAGACCCAGGGCTCGGAGCTGAGCCGGCAGTTGCTCGAAGGTGACCGTCCCTTGTTCCCAGCGGCGGAACAGATCCGCCATCGCCGCGCCGCCGTCCGCTTGGCCCGAAGCCCACGCAGCCAGGCCGGCGTACGTGTGCGCCGTCCCGCCCTGCCGCACGACGGGGTCGAAGGGCTGCCAGCCCGCGGAGACGCGCAGCCCGTAGGGATCCATTTGGGCGTTGATCGTGGCGATCAGTCGGTCGCGCTCGCCGATGAGCCTCTGACGCTCACGTTCACGGTCGGCTTCGTTCGCAAGCGCGGGGCTCGATACCCGGCCCGAGCGCGTCACCGTGGGGCCGACCAGAACACGTTCGG
>CAZCPB010000117.1:0-12519 GCA_964500365.1 uncultured Phycisphaeraceae bacterium | reverse complement strand
GGCACGCTCGGTGCCCGCGTCGCGCGAGGCGTTCACGATCGCTCCCGACCGTGCGGCGCCGAAGGTCAGCGCGACCACGAGCAGGAGCGACAGCCCTCCCAGCGTCTGACGCGGGATGGCCCGTGAGGCCCGGGGCTGCGGACTGGTCTCAGAGTGGTCCAAGGTCGCCGCTCGTTCGGGAGAAGTATCGACGCGCCGGGCATCAGAAGCAAGGCCACGGCGGGGTTATGCCCCGACTCCGCCCTGGGCGGGCTTCGGCGGGGCTCCGTGACCTCGCGTGGAATCTCAAAACGCGATTCTGAACGCCCGGCACGGTCCCGTCCGATATGCAGTCCGCCTCGGACGACCCCGGCCCGGATACATTGGCGGTCATGGGACCGCACCGGCCGGGAAGGAACAAGCCGCGGCAAGGCCACGCGGGCGCACCGGCGCCCGAGACGGGGACGCAGCCCATGGTCGCCCTCCGCCGGTCCCTCCCCAGCACCCGCGAGTCGGTCACGCACAAGTTCGCGATCGCCCGGCACGAGGGCTACCTGACCATCGGCCTGTACGCCGACGGCCGTCCGGGCGAGATCTTCATCAAGATGGCCAAGGAAGGCTCGACGATCAGCGGCATGTGCCAGGCCTTCTGCCGCGCGTTCAGCCTCGCCCTCCAGCACGGCCTCTCCATCGAGGACGCGGTGGTGCGGTTCAAGGGGATGCGCTTCGAGCCGCTGGGGCCGACGAGCAACCCGGACATCCCGGAGGCGGCGTCGATCGTGGACTACGTGGCGCGGTACCTCGAACTGACCTACGGCTCGACGCGTCCGTACTGACGTGGTCGGCGCCCGTGCGGCGATGTTCGTCGCAGGCGATAAAACCGGCCGTGCCGAAGTGTTCGTTGCGGCTGTTCACGTGACGAGCGATCCGGCACCGCCGACGAGATCCGCGGCGCGCGCTGGCGATCAGGTCACCTGATTCGGCGGCTTCTTCCCGGAAAGAATCGCCGCCGCGTTCTCGCTCACCATCTCGGTCATCATCCGCCGGTACTTCTCCTCGGCGCTGCCGATGTGCGGCGTGAGCACGCAATTGTCCAGCCCGATCAGCCCGGGGTGCACGCGCGGCTCGTCCTCGAAGACGTCGAGCCCGGCGCCGTAGATCCGCCGCTCCTTCAGCGCCGCGGCCAGCGCCGCCTCGTCGATCACGGGCCCGCGAGACGTGTTCACGAGGATCGCGTTCTTCTTCATCAGCGCGATCGCCTTCGCATCGATGAAGTGGCGGGTCTGGGGCGTCAGGGGCGTGTGGACGCTGACCACGTCCGCCTCCCGGAGCCCCTCCTCCAGCGTGACGCGCGACGCGGCGAGCGGCGCGAGCTCGAACTCGATGTGGCGCGAGCGGGCCACGTACAGCACCCGCATCCCCCACCCGATCGAGCGCAGCGCGGTGGCGTAGCCGATCCGCCCCGCGCCCACGATCAGCAGCGTCCGCCCCGTCAGGTCGGCCCCGAGGAACTCGGTGATGCCCAGCGGCCCCCGCGCGGCGTACTCCGGCGAGCGGGTGAAGCGGTCGGCCTCGACCACCCGGCGCGCGACCGCCAGGATCAGCGCCCAGGCCATGTCGGCCGTCCCCTCGGTGACGGCGTGGGGCGTGTTGGTGACCGCGACGCGGCGTTCGGCGCAGAGCGCAAGGTCGATGTTGTCCGTGCCCACAGCGAAGTTGCAGACGCCGCGCAATTGCGGGCCCGCCGCCTCCAGGAATTCGCGGTCCACGCGGTCGGAGAACATGGTGACGACCACCGTGGCGCCGCGGATGAACTTCAGCAGCCCCTCGCGCGTCAGGTCTTCGTCGCTGCGCACGCGGACCTCGGCGCTGCCCGCGGCGACGTTCCCGGGGACCGCTCGGGTGACCGCGACGATGGGGGCGGCCATGCCGCGGATGCCAGAATTCATGGGCCAAGCGTATACTCGCGTATGGAATTCCGCGGGCACATCAAGGACGGGAAGGTCCTCGTGGAAGAGCCGGTCAACCTTCCCAACGGCACCGAGGTCCGGGTGGTGGCACGTCCGCGCGCCAAGCGAGCCCGGTCCACCTCGCGCGCCGGCCGCAGAATCAAGGCGTTCGCGGAGCACTACGCGGGCGTGATCGGAGCAGCGCCCGGGTTCCCACGCGACGCGGCACGCAACGTGGACCATTACCTGTACGGCGCCTCGAAGCGGCCATGAGCGTCGTCTTTGCGGACACGTCCTTCTATATCGCCCTGCTCTCGCCGGCGGATGCGCTTCACGCGTCCGCGGCCGCGGTCCTGCCGGAGTTGAGCGTCCCTTCCGCGCGAGTCGTGACCAGCGACTTCGTTCTCATCGAGGTGGGCAATTTCATGTCCGAGCCGCCCAATCGGAGGATCTTCCAGAATCTTGTCGCGCGGATTCGCGGTGATGGGCGCACCCGCGTTGTTCCGGCAAGCCGCCGCCTCGTCGACGAAGGTTTGAATCTCTTCGCTCGACGCCCGGACAAGGCGTGGTCCCTGACCGACTGCACGTCCTTCGCGATCATGAAGCGACTGAAACTCAAGCGCGCTCTGACCGCAGACCGGCACTTCGCGCAGGCCGGCTTCGAGGCCGTACTGCGATGACCGAAGCGCGGCAGAGGCCGCCATGACCTCGACTCCCATCCGCTTACTGACCTGGAACCTCCTCCACGGCGGCAGCGCCCGCCGCATGCCCGAGATCGTCCTTCACATCGTTTCCCACGCCCCGGACATCGCCGTCCTTACCGAGTTCCGCGCGGCGATCGGCAGCCAGGTGGCGGGGGTCCTTGCAGATCACGGCCTTCGGCATCAGTTCCGCAGCCCCGCCGCCCCGGACCGCAACGGCGTGCTCATCGCCTCGCGCTTCGGGCTCGAGCCCGCCCCCGAGGACGGCGCGCTGCCGGCGTGCCCGCTCCCCGCCAAGTGGGCCGACGTGCTCGTCCCCGACCTGGACCTCCGCGTGGCCGGGGTCCACCTCCCCGACGATTCTCGCCCGACCGAGCGTGCCGCGTACTGGCGGTTCCTCGTCGAGTACGCCCGCCTCCACGGCGCGCGCCCGTGCGTGGCGATCGGCGACTTCAACAGCGGGCGGCACCGGGCCGACGAGGACGGGGCGACGTTCGCTTCGACGGCGATGCTCGGGGCCTTCTGCACGCTCGGCTTCGTCGATGCCTACCGCGCGCTGCACCCCGACGGCCGTGACCGTTCGTGGTCGCACCACGACGGGTCGGAGTTCCGGCTCGATCACGTCTTCGTCTCGCGCCCCCTGGCGCCGCGGATCGCGGCGGCAACGTACTCGCAGGCCGAGCGCGTGGGCGGCGCGTCCGACCACGCTTCCCTGGTCGTGGATCTGTCAATAGATGCCCGCGTGCCGGGCGCGCGCCCTGAAAACCCCCCGCAAACCCGCCTGTTTTGAGGGGGTTCCGGCACCCGTCGCCAAAAAACTAGGGAAAATCGCGATGTTTTTGGCCCCCGCGGGCCGATCCGACTTGCCGCACGGGCGGGAATCAGTTACAAAACCGCCGCAAATCCCCCGTGATTCACGGGTTTTTTGGAGGACACCGATGGCAGCCAAGAAGGGCAAGAGCAACAGCAAAGGCACGAAGGCACCCGCGAAGATCTCCCCCTCGGGCAAGCAGCGCACCAAGAGCGAGGTCTACACGACCATCGCCGAGCACACCGGCCTGGCCCGCAAGCAGGTCGCCAGCGTGTTCGAGACGCTCGGACGCGTCATGGCGGCCGACCTGGCCAAGCCCGGCGCCGACCGGCCCAAGGTCTTCGTCGTCCCCGGCATGATGAAGGTCAACGCGATCTACAAGCCGCCGACCCGCGCCACCACCCGCCCCAACCCTTTCAAGCCGGGCGAGATGATGGAAGTCAAGGCCAAGCCCGCCCGCACCGTCATCAAGATCCGGCCCTTGAAGGCCCTCAAGGCCATGGTGTAAGACGGCTCAGGAACCGCACTCCATTCCAGTTCAACGCGGCGTCCTCCGATCGGAGGACGCCGTTGTTTTTGGCCTCACCACTCTGCCTCGCAGAGCCACTCACGGCCCCGCTGCCGGCGTGATCCCGTCCACTTCATCGATGGTCTTGGTCAGCGCGGCAAACACCCGGAGGTACCTGTCCTCGGCCGCCTCGACCAAGGCCCGGTCCTTGTCCTCGACAGCCGCGCGCAGCAGGGGCAGCATCCAGGACGCGTAACCGGAGTCGCGGTCCGGTGCCGCGTACAGGTTGCAGAACCACCGCCGGTCCGGCAGCCCCTCCGGCGCGTGCCAGGCACGGTCTGCCTTGACGAGCAGGTCGTTCACCCGCTCGAGGGCCTCGCCCGACAACGCTCCCGTGCCCGCCGCGCTCCTCACCCGGTCCATCACTTCCCCCGCCCGCAGCGAGAACTCGACCGCCGCGCCCTCGACCCGGGCCAGTTCCGGCGCGATCTCACGATCGCTCGCCGTGCTGAAGACGCCCAGCTCGCGCCCCCGCGCCGTGAGCGCGACGAGCTGCCGGCGGGTTTCGGGCCCGTAGTCCGCGGGGTCGAGCGGCACAAGCGGCGCGTACGCCAGGCGCGCCGCCACCGCCGTCGCCGCCCGCGCCACCATCAGCGCCGGCTCGTAGTCCTCGCCCACCACCTTGCGGTACCACGCCAGCGTGTCGTAGGTGCTGTGGTACGCCGTCCCGGGTGAGCCGCCGCCGTGCACGTTGCACACCGGGACTCCCGCGTGGCACAGAAAACCCACGTGGTCCGAACCGCCCCCCATGTCGCCGAACTTCGGTCGATCGGCGAAGACGTTGTCCGGGGCGCGGGACGTCCACACCTCAAAGACGCTCTTCTCGGGCGCTCGGGCCTGCGCCACCCACGGCAGGCTGGCGGCGATGGCGCGCCGGAGCGACGGGGACGCCGACGAGCCGAACTCCGGCCCCATCGACGCCATGTCCAGGTTCATGTACGCCACCGCGCCCTTCGTCAGCATCGCGCGGGTGGCCTCCACCCACTCGCTCGAACCCATCAGCCCGAATTCCTCGCCGCCCCAGGCGCAGAACTTCACCGTCCGTCGCGGCGGGCTTCCCGCGCGGGCCAGCGCCGACATGGCCCGCGCCGCCTCGATCACCGCGATCTGCCCGCTCATCGGGTCCGAGGCCCCGCAGTTCCACGCGTCGTGGTGGCACCCGACGATCACGACCTGGTCCGGCCGCTCACTCCCCTTCAGCACGCCGATCACGTTCGCGCTGGGCTTGACCGCCCGCTCGTGCCTGACCATCAGCCGCAGCTTAAGCGAGTCGCCGCCGGTCACGCGGTAGGGCAAGGGCAGCCCGCCCTGCCAGCCCGTCGGCACCGGCGCGCCCGACATCCGCTTCATGATCTCGAGCGCCGCGCCGTACCCGACCGGCTGGACCGGGATCCGCGGCAGAGCGATCTCCGCCGGGTCCAGCCGCTTCGCGTCGCGGGTCGCCTCGATCCCGGGTGTCAAAGGGTCGCCGGACCAGGGGAGCGTGTTGAGCGAGCCGCGCTCGATGCACGTGTCGTTGGCGTAGCCCCCCTCGGGGTACACCAGCCCCTTCATGTAGCCCGCGTCCGCGGGATCTGTGTAGATCACCAGGCCCGCCGCGCCCGCGGCCTCGGCGAACTTGGCCTTGTACCCCCGGTAGCACCCCCCGTAGCGGGCGATCGCGATCGCGCCCTTCACCTCGATGCCGAGCGTCGCGAGCTTCTCGAAGTCCTCCTTGCGCCCGTAGTTGGCGTACACGACTCGCGCGGTCACGTCCCCGTCGGCGCTGAAGGCGTTCCACCCCGGGGTCTGGTTGGGGTCGGCCGCGGCGGGGTCGTCGGCGAGGATGTCTTCCTTCAGGATCAGCGGCTTGTGCTGCGGCTCGACGATCTCGAGCGCCGCCGCGGAGGGCAGGCACAGGTACCCCCACCACTCGTGGCGGGTCACCTCCAGGCCGGCCTCGGCAAAGACCAGCTCGAGGCGTTCGATGATGCGCCGGTCCCCCGGAGTGCCCGCGATATGCGGCTCGGAGGCCAGCAGGTCGTGCGAAGCCCGCAACCGATCGGCGCTCGGGACATCGAGGGCGCGCCGGAAGAGCCCCGCGGCGGTCTCCCGATCCGGCCGCGGCCACTCAACCAGCCCGGCGGGATCGATGGGGGGCTGCGCTCCCGGCGTTCCCCCTGCCAGAAACGCCGCAATCGTTACCGCCGCGTGAATCACGTTCATGCCCGCTCCCGCTGCCGGGCACGCCCGGCGGATTGATGGCAGAATAGCGGTCATGCCGGCCGGCGAGCACACGATTCTCAACCGCGCCCGGGCGGGCTCGGTGGCGCTGGAGACCACGCTGCTGGCGCACGGCCTGCCGCGCCCGGAATCCGGCGCGCTCGCCGCCGAGCTCGCCGGGATCATCCGCGCCCGGGGCGCCCATCCGGCCTTCGTGGGAGTGGTCGCGGGGCGCCCGATAGTCGGTCTCACGGAGACCGAACTGGCCGAACTGCTGAGCGCGCCCGGCGTCGCCAAGGCGAATTCCGCGAACCTGGGCATTCTTCTTCACCGCCGGGCCCACGGGGCGACCACGGTCTCGACGACGATGGAGCTTGCCGCGCGGGCCGGGGTCAGGGTCTTCGCGACCGGCGGGCTGGGGGGCGTTCACCGCGACTATGCGCGGCGCCTCGACGTGAGCAGCGACCTGGGCGCGTTCGCACGGTTCCCCGTCGCCGTGGTCGCCAGCGGCGTGAAATCGATCCTCGATGTGCAGGCCACCCGAGAGATGCTCGAGACGCTGGGCGTGCCCGTGGTCGGGTTCAGGACCGATTCGTTCCCGGCCTTCTACCTGCGTCAGAGCGCGGCCCGTGTGGACGCCCGCTTCGATGACCCGTCCGACCTTGCCGCCTTCGTTCACTCCGAACTTGCCCGGACCGGGCGCGGGGTCGTCATCGCCAACCCCGTCCCCGCGGCCGACGAACTCGCGGAGGCCGAATGGCTGCGGTGGCTGGACCACGCGGTGAGAGAAGCCGAAGCCGGGGATATCCATGGGCGCGAGCTCAGCCCGTTCCTCCTCGGCCGCCTTCATTCGCTTTCCGGGGGGGCGACCCTCCGCGCGAACATTTCCCTGATCAAGTCGAACACGGCCCTGGCGGCAGAGGTCGCCGCGTCCATGAGTCGGCTGTAGGTGTGCAACTGACAGGCGCCCCGCGAAGTGCGTGTTCTTGCGCATTTGGGCGGCACTGCAGGCGTTTCGCGCAAACTTATTCCATTCCGGGGACGCGTTTTTCTTTCCAGCCGCCCCGCCACCTGATAAAGTCTGGCACTATTCGCGGTCTAGGGTCGGACCGCGCCCTTCTACCCCTGACTCCGCACCAAGAGGAACCAGAGTTCGGTGCCGGGGCTGTCGTTCCGTAGCCGGGAGCGCGGAAAGCATTCCGCCCGGCGCGGTGGCTGTGGGTGTCGGAATTAAGAGCCGCAAGACGTTCATCACCCTTGTTATTGAAGGAGTTTGAGAATGAAGGCAGCTTTCTCTCTGGCGACGATCGTCGCCGCGGCCGGGCTTGCGTGCTCGGCAATGGGCCAGGACAGCGTTTCGAAGAACGGGTCCGGCCTTCCGGGCGATGCGTTGAACCCCTGGACCACCGGCGTGCACCAGGTCGCCAACTACGGCGTGGACCTGGTCCCGATCTTCACCTCGTGCGGCGACCGTTTCGGCATCGCGCCGATCGCGAAGGCGAGCAAGGCGGCGAGCGGCTTCTTCAGCAGCCTGTGGAGCGCGCAGGGCATCAGCCAGACCATCCTGCGGGATCTCGCCGCCACGGCGCGTCCCAGCTACGACGAGTGGCTCTTCTTCCCGGGCGCGGGCGTTCACCCCTCCGAGAACTTCGCCGGCACGTCGACGTCGCCGATCTCCTGGACGCCGTACGGCTTCAACCAGTTCGGCGCCGCGTTCGCCGAGTTCGCGACCGATGACGGCGGCAAGAACGTCAACAACATCATCTCCGCCGTCGTCAACTACGCACCCGAGCGGCCCGGCCGTCTCTGGGTTTCGCGCGTCGTGTCGGCGGTCAACGAGACCGCCTCCGGCGTGGGCGACGATGCCCAGTTCGGCTTCGGCGCCATCGACGCCGCGGGCCACACCTACCTGCGGGCCGACAACTTCGGCGTCACGGGTCCGAATCCCATCGGCGGCAACAACTACTACCGCGTTGATGCGCTCGCGCGCAGCTCCGCCCTCGTCAACAGCATCAAGCTCCCCGCCGTGGGCGACGCCGCGGCGACCGACAAGCTCCTCAACGGCTCGGCAACGACCCACAACACGCCATCGTGCGTCCCCAGCGAGCTCTCGGGCCTGGTTGACGGCCGGCTGCTGGGCAGCAACTTCAACACGCTCTACGTCTACGAGAACCCTGCGAATACCCTGGCCAGCACGGCGGCACATCGCGCCGGCACGGTCGACCACCGCGGCGCCGTGACCTTCAGCCAGGTCCAGCTCGTCGGCGGTATCGGCACCGCGGCCATCATCGGCAAGAGCACGGCCGCCAACGGCGATCCCTCCGACCGCGTCTGCTTCTGGGGCGTGAACATCAACGGGGGCGTCGGCTCGCAATACACGCTCAACGTGCCCTTCGTCGTCTCCGACTCCTGCTACGCCTCCCCCAGCCTGTGGGACGGCCTCACGCACCACAGCAGCCAGACCTTCTCGCGCGGCAGCAACGGCCAGATCGCCGTCGGCAAGGACCAGGCCGGGCGCGGCCTGCTCGCCGGCGTCCTCACCTCGAACCGCACGAGCACCGTCAACCCCTTCAACGCCATCGCGGTCTGCCGCTTCGACACGGGCAACCCGGTCGGGACGGCGGTGTGGAACCTTGCCGCGTGGACCGACACGCCCGCAACCGACGGCAAGGACATCCTCGGCGACTTCGGCGCCGACGGCGCGCCCTTCACCGGCGACGTGGGCGAGTTCGACGGCGTGTGCGACGCCCTCGACGCCCCGATCGGCCGCATGGCCAGCTTCAGCGAGCTGGGCATCGCCGGGCTCATCGGCCCCTCGGTCTCGGCCCCGGCCTTCGACTCGGTCGGGAACATCTGGTTCCTGTCCTCGGTCGCGCTGAACAAGTTCGACTCGCAGAACCAGGTCTACTTCACCGACTACGACACCGCGCTCCTCCGCGCCACGTACGACCCGGACAACTACTGCTACGACCTCGAGCTCGTCCTCGAGCTGGGCGACACGTTCGACGGCATGAACTCGGGCGTGACCTGGCAGGTCCAGTTCCTCGACCTGGTGGACAGCAACTCCGTCTCCAGCGGCACGATCTTCTCGCAGAACTCGATGCAGGCCGCCTGGAACAACATCGACCCGACCTCGTTCGTGGACGAGAACTTCAACTTCACGACCCGCGACACGCGGGCCCTGGGCGGCCTGGTGCTGTGCGCCGACATCGTCTACGACGTGGACTTCGACCAGGACTTCGACGACCCGACCTCGGCCGGCGGCGACCCCAACAGCATCGACGAGTCCTACAGCGTGCTGCTCTTCATCGGCAACACCTCCAAGGGCTGCCCCTCGGACTGGAACGGCGACGGCTTCGTGACCGGCGACGACTTCGACCAGTACGTGGCGGCCTTCATTGCCGGCGACATGGCCTCTGACTACAACGGCGACGGCTTCCCCAACGGCGACGACTTCGACGCCTTCGTCATCGACTTCGAGGCCGGCTGCTGATCGTTCCGACGGCCGATTGACCTTCGGAGCCCCGGGGTGAACGCCCCGGGGCTCTTTTCTTGGCGGCTCGCGCCCCGCCGCGGCCACGAGAATCGCGCTGGGTGGAACAGGGCGCGATCCGTACAATGGTGGCCTGAACTTCGGAGTCCCGGTATGCAGAAGTGTGCAAGCCTTGTCGCCGCGGTGTGCGCCGCCGCGAGCGTTCCCGCCCTCGCCCAGTGGAACCCGTTGACGGGCCAGTGGCTCAAGACCGACCAGCGCGACCTGCGCATCATGGCCTGGAACATCCAGGACAAGGTCTGCTCCAGCAACAACAAGGTCGAGGGGCTGAACGGCTGGTGCGCGGTCGCCCGCATCATCGCCGCGATGCGGCCCGACGTGCTGGTCATGGAAGAGTGCGGCGACAACTCGGGCAACGGGACGGGCTCGGGCGTGGACTCGGTTGCCAACCTGACGACGACCCTCAACCTGCTCCTGCACGGCGGGAACGACCCCTTCAAGGGCAACTCCGCCGTGACGTCGTGGGTGCAGAAGTACGCCCCCGCGTACGACCTGCCGTACATCTACGTAAGCACGGAGCAGGACGGCTTCAACCGCAACGTGCTCCTCTCGCGCTTCCCGCTCAGCGACCTGACGGGCGACAGCAAGAGCGCGATCAGCACCTTCACCCTCCTGCCGGCCTCGTACGCCCCGGGCGGGAGCGCGGGGATCCGCGGCTTCATCTTCGCCGAGATCGATCTCCCCGACGCCGACTACGCCGGCAACGTGGTCGTGGGCGGAGGCCACCTCAAGAGCGGGGGCGCCGCGGGCGATCTCAACGAACGGCTCATCGCCGGCAAGAACATCGCCTACTTCATCGACGCGATGTTCAACGGTCTCGGCGGCTCGACCCCCGACCCCTCCAACGTCATCTTCGACAGCCCCCCGGCCACCATGGTGCTCAACGCCTTCACGCCGGTGATCTGGGGCGGTGACTTCAACGAGAACGAGGCCACCAACATGCGCGACGGCCCCGCGCTGTGGATGACCCGCGCCCAGAACCCCAACCCCGGCGGGACCGACGGCACCGACCGCGATCGGTCCGACTCGACCTATGACTCGTCGGTCGACCCGATCACGGGCAACGGCAGCACGCAGGGCAGCTCGAACGGCTCCAACAAGCTCGACTACCTCTGCTGGCAGGACTCGGTCACCGGCGCCCCGCGCCGCACCTACACCTTCAACTCGACCAACTACGGCGGCGCCTCGCAGCCGCCCGAGCTCTCGGGGTACGCCGGCGGGGCCGCCCTCGCCAGTTCCTTCGCCTCCGACCACCGCCCGGTCATCGGCGACTTCATCCTCGCCCAGCCCGCGCCCGGACCGTTCGCGCTGGCCATGCCCGCCGACTTCTCCGTCGACCAGCCCCTCACCCCGACGCTCTCGTGGAACGCCTCGACCGGCGCATCGACGTACACGGTCAAGATCGCCGACAACCCCGGGCTCACGTCGCCGATCTTGACGGCGTCGGGCCTGGCCACGACGTCGTACATCGTTCCCGGCGGCACGCTCTCGGAGTGCTCGACGTATTACTGGGGCGTGACGGCCGTCAACGCCGCGGGCTCGAGCGCCTCAACCCCCGCGTCGTTCTCCTTCGCGACCCTCTACCCCGCCGACTTCAACGGCGACGGGTTCGTGACCGGCGAGGACTTCGACGAGTTCGTGGCGCTCTTCGAGGCCGGCGACATCGGCGCCGACTTCAACGGCGACACCTTCGTCACCGGCGAGGACTTCGACGAGTTCGTGCAGCACTTCGTGGACGGGTGCTGACCGCTACGGACGGCCCGGGCCGCCGCCCTGCACCGCCCGCAGTTCGGCGAGCGTCTTGTTGAGCTGCTTCTGGAGCAGGCTCAGCCGGATGAGCGACCGCGCCCGCGTCAGCAGCTCCACGCGGTTCACGGGCTTGGTGAGGAAGTCGTCCGCGCCCGAATCGACCGCGCGCTCGACGTCGCCCACCTCGTTCAGCGCCGTCACCATCACGACCGGGATGTCCCGGGTCGCCGGGTCCTTCTTGAGGCGCGCGCACACCTGGAACCCGCTCATCCGCGGCATCATCACGTCCAGCAGGATCAGGTTCGGGCGCGACGCCGCGACGGCGTCCAGCGCCTGCAAGCCGTCCGCGGCGGTGATGACGCGGCAGGGGAGTTCCTCGACGTAAGCCTGCAGCAGCTCGAGGTTCTGCTCGTTGTCGTCCACCAGCAGGATGGTGGCACCCGTCAGGTCGGCATCGCCACCGGCGGCGTCCCGGACGCCCGCGCCGCCGGGCGGGAGATTGTTCGGTCCGATAGTCATTTTCCGCCCTTCCCGAGGGGGCTCCCGCTCGTTCCCGAGTGTACGCGCCGCGCCGTGCGGTGGACGTGGAGGGCCGGAAGGTCTAGGAATTCAAGGATTTCGCGCGTGCCGGGGTAGACGGCGCGAGGGGCGCCGGGCTTTTTCGGGACCCGAGGTGGCGGGATTGAACTACAAGGCTTCCAATGTCTGGGAGAACAAGTTCCGCACGCCCACGGGCGCGGACCTCCTCGGCGCGCTGGCCCGCGCCCACGCGCAGCTGGTCGAGGCCGCGCGAGCCCGGTTCGGCGAGATCGCGGGTCTTCGCGAAGAGGTGCTCTGGCAAGGACTTCCGTGGCGATGGACCCTCGCGTACGTGCACGAGGCCGAGCCCTCGCGGCCGTGGGCGTACATCGTTCCCGAGCCGGGAAAGCCCCGCGTCGTGGTCTCGGTCACGGTCGAGGAACTCGCCCGCTTCCCCGTTCGCAAGCTGACCAAGCCCGCCCGCGACC
>CAZCPB010000116.1:1330-12521 GCA_964500365.1 uncultured Phycisphaeraceae bacterium | reverse complement strand
AACAGGACTTATCCACATGCGAACGATGTAAGAACCGAATCCCGCCACCCAGTAATCACCCCATCCCCCGCGACAACCTCACCTTAGTTCCACACGGATCCGTGGGAACTAATGACCAGAACGCACGAATACGTGTCCGGCGGTCCCTCACGCTCGCATTGAATCTGGCGTTTGACCAAGCACCGCATCGCCCCCCGCACCCCCAACCGCAGCCACCCCGGGCGCGGACCGCGTGAACAGCCGGGCGGGCCCCGGACCGCCATTCCTCCGCGACTGAAGCAGGTCCGCACCCCTGCGTGTGGTCGACAGGCGCGGGGGTTTCGGACTCGTTTGGCCCCTGTCGGTGCGGTATGCTGGGGTCCTCATCGATGGCTAGATGGGCGCGGCCCGCGCCCCGGAGGAGCTCGTGGACCCCGCCCGGTACCAGCAACTCAAGGAGATCTTCCACGCCGCGATCGAAGCATCTCCCGACGAACGGGCCGAGTTCGTCCGCCGCCGGTGCGGGGACGACCACGACCTCAAGTCGGAAGTGGCGCTGCTCTTGGGCCGCCTCGACGACTTGGACGACTTCCTCGAGCGTCCATCGGGCGAGCCCCCGCCGGCAACCCCGCCGCCTTTGACGCCGGTCACGCCCGACGCCCCGCGCGTAAACGGTGTGGCACGCTTCGCGTCGTACACCGTGCTCCGCGCGCTGGGCCGCGGCGGGATGGGGACGGTCTACCTCGCCGAGCAGGACGGCACCAAGCGCTCGGTCGCGCTCAAGGTCATCCACCCCGGACTCTCCACGCCGGGGGCCCTGCGCCGCTTCGCGCTCGAAGCCCAGATCCTCGGCCGGCTGAATCACCCGGGCATCGCGCAGATCCACGACGCCAGCACCGCCGACGGCGGTCACGGCCCCCAGCCGTACTTCGCGATGGAACTGGTCGACGGCGTGCCCATCACGCGCTTCGCGCAGAGCCGCGGGCTCTCGGCCGGACAGCGACTCGAGCTGCTGGCAAGGGTGTGCGACGCCATCGAGTACGCGCACCTGAAGGGCGTCATCCACCGTGATCTCAAACCGGCCAACGTCCTGGTCACCGGGGCCGGGACCGTGAAGGTGGTGGATTTCGGGGTCGCCCGGGCGACCGCCCCGGCGTCCGATTCGAGCATCGCCGGGCCGCCGTCCCTGCGCACCGAGGCCGGGCAATGGCTGGGCACCCTGCCCTACATGAGCCCCGAACAAGTCGGGGGAGACCCGGACGACATCGACACGCGGTCAGACGTCTACGCCCTGGGTGTCATCGGGTACGAACTCCTGGCAGGACGCCTTCCCCTGGAGGTTGCGAATCTCCCGCCCCTCGAGGCCGGGAGGCGGATCCAGCACGAAGAGCCCACGGCCCTGAGTTCGCTCGACAAGCTCTACCGCGGCGACGTGGAGACCATCGTCGCAAAGGCGATCGAGAAGGAACCGGCCCGGCGCTACCAATCCGCCGCGGCCCTGGCCGCCGATATCCGCCGCTACCTGAACCACGAGCCCATCGCGGCCCGGCCGGCCAGCGCCCTCTACCGCATCGAAAAGTTCTCGCGGCGCAACCTGGGGCTCGTGGCCGGGCTCGCCGCCGCGCTCACGCTGCTCGTCGCCGGCGCCGTCGGCACGGGGCTCAGCCTTCACGAAGCGATCCGGGCGCGGGACTTGGAAGCGCGGGCCCGCGCGAAGGCCGACGCCGCTCAACAGGCCGAAGCGGAGCAACGCGTTTTGGCCGATGCGCAGCGCGACCGGGCCGTGGCGGCGGAGACCGAGGCCAACAAACGGGCCGAGGAACTCTCCAAGGTGTCGGAGTTCCAGTCCGAGATGCTGACTCAGCTGGACCCCGCCCGCGCGGGCCAGCGGCTCAGCGACGACGTGCGAGCGCAGGCCGTCGCGGCGCTCTCCACGCTGCCGGAAGAGGAGCGCGCGGGCCGACTCGCGGCCTTCCAGTCGGTCTGGGAGCAGGTCAACACCACCGACGCCGCGCGCGGCCTCATCGAAGAGTCGATCCTCCGGCCGGCCGCCGAGGCGCTCGAACGTCAGTTCGCCGACCAGCCGGTGGTCTCGGCGATGCTGCGGCAAGTCCTGGCCGACCGGTACCGCGCGCTGGGGATGTACGACCAGGCGCTGACCCTCCAAGAGGCGGCGCTGGCGACGTTCCGCGAGCAGTTCGGGGAGACCGGCACCCGAACCCTGAGCGCCAGGGTCCGCCTGGGCTCGCTCCTCTCCCACATGGACCGCTTGGACGCCGCGGACGCCGTGTGCCGCGACACCCTCGAATCCTGCCGCCGGCAGTTCGGTGACGACCACCAGCTCACGCTGCTCGCGGCCAGCAACCTCGGCGAGCTCTTCCTAACTCGACAACAGCCCGCCCTCGCCGAGCCGCTGTTCCGCGACGCGTTGGCGAGGCAGCGCAGGCTCCTGGGGGAGGAACACCCGGGCACGCTGACGTCCGTCGGGCTCGTCGGCATCGCCCTCCGGATGCAGGGCAAGCACGCCGAGGCCGAGCCCTTTTACCGTGAGTCCCTCGAGAAAACCCGGCGTGTCCGGGGCGAGGACCACGCCGACACCCTCGGGGCGATGGTCAGCCTCGCGGTCCTGCTGGAATCGGAGGCCAAGTTCGCGGAGGCCGAGCCGGTCGCCCTCGAGGCGTTCGGGCGCGCGCGGCGGGCCGTGGGCGAAGAGCACCCCATCACCCTGGCGGCGCTCAACGCCCTGCTGACCGTGCTCACCCGCTCCGGGCAACTCGAGCGCGCCCAGCCCTACGCGGAGGAACTCCTCGACAAGTGCCGCCGGCGGCTGGGGCCGCGCCACCGCTTCACCGTCACCGCGATGGCCAACCGCGGGGCGCTGCTCGTGCGCCTCGAGCGGTTCGCCGAGGCCGAGCCGGTCCTTCGGGAGACGCTCGGCGCCGCGCGCCACGCCTTCGGCGAGGAACACCCCGACACGGTCGCGTCCATCGTCGATCTCGGGCGCGTGCTCAACCGGCAGGGGAAGCACGCCGAGGCCGTCGCCCTCCTCGCCCCCGCCGAGCCGGCGGTGCGCCGCGTGCACGGCGGGCCGGCCGACACCGGCAGCGGGCGCTTCCTGGTCGAGCTCGCGGCGGCGCGGGCGGGGGTGGGGGATTTCGTCGGCGCGGAGGCCGGGCTCCTCGAAGCCCACGGCGTCGTCTCCCGGGGGTCGCCCCGGACGGCGAGCTACTACCAGTGCGCGAAGTCGCTCGCCGAGTTCTACGCCGAGCGCGATCGCCAGGAGCCCGGGGGCAAGTACACGCAACAGGCGGGCAAGTGGAAGGCGACCCTCGACGAACTCGACTCGCACCGGTGAGCCTGCCGGGGTCGCGGGCAAGCACCAGCCGCGCACCGGGTCGCCTCCAGCACGGCCGCGTCGTCACGAAGTCCTTCCGGCCACTGGTGTCACTCAACTACCACGGCGCACGCGCGAACCGCGTTGGCGTGCGCCAGCAGCCTCATCGCGTGGCGAGTCATATCACACCAACCGCGCGCTGGTCGTGCGTTCAACGACATGTGGCATACGAGACAGTCGCCGTTCAATCGTCGCCAAACTCCTCAAGGCGTCCCTGCGCGTCTCTCCGCTTGGCGTCCGCGTCGTAGCTCGCTGCCATTCGGCGAAGCGCGGCGGCGGCACGGGGACTCGCCTTGATTCTCTCCGCCAATGCCGCGTACTCGTCCCGCAAGCGCCGCTCATCCACGCCCGTCTCGCCGACGGTGAACACGCCGCGGCGGTTCGCCATCGCGATCTCAAAGCCCCGTTCGAGCCTGCTGCTGGCGAGGCGTTCGATGCAAGATCGAACCGGCTCGCACGGCCAGGAGCCGTCGGGATCGGACGGAGCGAACGCAAAGACCTGGCCGATGTGCTCGTCGCATACGCCGATTCTGTCCGCTTCGGTCGCCAACCGCCTGGCGGTGTTGATCCATTCCTCGAGACGGTCGGGATCGACGCTCCCGGTCGCCGCCGGGCGAGCGTGATGCAGCCCAAGACGGTTCTCGGGATCTTCGACCGCTCCGGGCTCGACTGGCCAGCACAACCCCGGCACCATCCGCCATCGTTGCAACAGGCGATAGCCACCCTCGGCGCGAGCTCGCTTCAGTGCGCGTTCATGTTCGGTGAGCGTGCCTGGCTGGTCGGGCGGTTCGCTCCGAGCGCGGTACACCAGCTTGAGAACCTCAACAAAGAACTCCGGCGATCGCGACAGTTCTCGGCACAGCGAGCGCGGCCCTCGCCCCGAGTGCTCCAGCACGGGGAGCCACGCCCACTCCCAGTGGGCCAGCAGCGATTGAGCGGCATCGCCGTCCTCGGCGTGGCGTTCGATGAAATCGAGCACGTGGGAGACCGTGTAGCCCACGTGGCCGATGTCATCCCGGTGACGATCCAACTCCGGGCCGTCCACCGGCACGTCGGCCATCGCCAGCTTGCATAGCGCCACGATCCGAGCGAGCTTGCGCGGATCATCGGTGGGCTTGGCCGCGAAAACCTGGTGGCCCGTGATCGAGATGGCCGCGAGACGGCGGCCGACGGAGAGCAGCTTGGGTACCGCGAACTCCGCGTCCGTGATCTCGAAGGGGGCGCGGCGCGAAGACCTCCAGTAACCGTCGCTGATCGCCGGCGTTCCTTCAATCTGGCGCCACAGTTCTGGAGTCGCCCGGAGCGCTAACGCGAACCGCGTCGCGGCGTCGCTTCCCAATCGCCCGACGACCTCGCTGAGGCGTTCGATTCCCCACGAAGCTCCCCGCGTCACTTCACGGGAAATGACGAACGCGGACCCCATGCGAGCCGCCACGCTCGACACCTCGGCGGCCTCCGGCGCGAAGAGCGTGCGCTCGAGCACCCACCACTCCTGATCGTCGGTCAGCTCCGTCTTGGCGATCATGAACGAGAGCGCGCCGGGGTCCTCGACCGAGCGTCCCCACTCCACCAGTCCGGCAAGACCCGCTTCGGCGCGGACCGCATCGACCGCATCCCGCCGGGCGGCGTCGAGGCGCGATTGGTCCTCACCCCACTCGCGCCTCGTCCATCCCGGGAGCTCGACGTGCTTCGCGAACAACCAACGGAACTTGTCGCGTGCGCGAGTGGGGACGAACCGCGCGGCCAGCGCCTCGAGGGTCGCCAGCGCATCCCCCTTCAGAGACCAGTGCGCGGCGGGGAACTCCGCGTGGTGCTGATGGAGCTTTCGAAGCGTGTCACAGAGCGACGACCGCTCTTCGTCGGACCATCCCGAGCCATCGACGGCTTCAAACGCTGCCACCACGCGCTGGGCGCACTCGGGGATCGACAGCATGAGGCTCGGCAGTTGTTCCGCGAGGTTGGTCCAGCGGCTCGCGGACCTCCCGGCGAGCGCGGTCATCCGGTCGGCGAGCCAGTTCACGAACGCGGCATACTCGGCCACGGTGGTGCGCGGGGTCTCGACGGACCAGGGACGGAACTCCGGAGTGGACAAGGGCCCGCCCATATCGGGGCCGCGCGGCAAGAGCGACACCGCGCAGCGCCACCCTTGCTCCGGGCATCGGCGCAGAAGTTCTTCGAACGCCGCGGTTCGCTGCGCTCGGTCCGCGGACGTGCCCGGGTGCCAAGGCACGAAGATCCTTCTCAAGCTGGCGGAAGGTCGGTGATTGGAGTTTCCCCCGGGGTCTCGCTGATCGAGCCGTCCGAGCAGCACGGCGACCCGGGCGAGCAAGTCGGGGTTCCAGGCCAGGCGCTCCAGAGCCCAGAGCAAATGATTGATCTCGGCGCCGGCCGCCAGGGGACCCACGCTCGTGAACAGGTGGGCGGAGCACTCGTCTTTGCCCGCGAGCTCCTCGGCCGCGGCCAGGAACTCGTCGGGCGCGGCCTCCGCGAGTTCGGGCAGCCACCGCGACAATGATGACCAACTGGATTCGGCGTGCTCGCCGTGCAGGAGTGCCGTTACGAGCCCGGAAGCGAGGGCTTGCCCGTCGACGTGTTCCAATCGATCTGCGCATGTCCCGAACATGGCGATCGAATGAACCAGTCCCTCTCGCAACGCGGACGAGTAGGGGTGAACCTTTCCCCGAATCGCAGCCAGCCACCGCTCGCTGGGCGGCAGGTCAAGCGCCGGGTGGGGCGTCCCGAGCACCGTCAGCGCGGTCTCTCGGAACCGCCGAGCCAAGTCGACGGTGAACGAGGGCGCCAAGTGTTCCCACGCCGTCCGCCACGCTTTCCAGTCCCAAAACGCTCCCCAGTTCTTGATAGGGCCTCTGGCACCGCTCCACAACGAGGCTGTCTCGCGCACGTCGCGATAGTCTCTGTCGGAGAGTTGTGCGACGATCGCGTGGTCCTTCTCGTGGTCCACGCCCCAGCGTCGAGCGAGCACCAGGGGAGCAAGCCGCGACGCCTCGGGCTCCTGAAGCCACGGCTGCCCGCGGAGCGCCCCCGGCGCGATGCCCCACAAGACAGCGTCCAGGCTCCCCTTGGACGAACGCGCGATGCGGTCGGCCTCTTGAGCGGCCAACCCCATGTCAACCAAGGTCCGCTGCACGGCTTCGCGACGGACGGGGCCAAGCTCGACGTGAGCGCCGGCATGGTGACCCGCCGACCGCTTTTCGAGAGGAATCACGAGCGAGAGCGAACGTACACGGCGCGATCGCAACTCAGAGGCGAGGTCCGGGTCTTCAAGCACTAGCACCTGCGCGGCAAGAAGCGCTCCGGCACATCGACTCGCGGCGCGATCTCTCGCCACGAAGACGCGCGCAAAGAGATCGATGGGATCCGGATCCTCCATCGCCTGCATCGCAACCGCCGCAACGAAGGCGACCACTTCTTCCGGCGAATCCGCAACCAAGCCGAGGTCGCCCTCCGGGTTGAGCAGCCAAGTCCGAACTTGCTCGGCCGCGTCCTCTCGACCGCCGATGATCAGGCCCGGGGCGACGGTGCGCCCCGATGGGTCGAGACGTGACCACGCGGTCTCGAGGTCATCGACATCATCGACGGGCCAGCCGCGCTCCTTGTTCAACCAGATGGCGACCGCCGGGGCCGCGTCGAGCCATTCCGAGAGCAGCTGCGCGTCGATGACGCGAACATCTTTCCAGCGCCCCTCCGATCGGCGCTCGGACGCCCAGGTTTCTTTGGTTTCCCAGATGTGCGGAGTTACGAAGACATACGTCGTCTCGGCCGGCAAAACGTCCCCTGGATCGGCGCTCCGCTTGCGGTAGTCGTCTGTGGCCTTCTGCTTGATATCGGCGGAGGTGCCCATCTCCCATACGGCCCGTCCGGTCGGAACGTACGGATGCAGCCCGGCCAACTCGCTTCGCCCGTCCCACCCGCGGAGGCGTACGTTGTCCTCGGCGGGCATGGACAAAGGTCCGAGCGTGCCTGGCGTTGAGGTAGCGAAGATCAGCCGGCGGATCACCAGGGGCAAAAGCGCCTGCGCGTCCCGACGCGTGGAAACAAAGAATCCCGTCAGGTCATCGGCCGTGACCAGCGATCGAGACATCGCGTGCTCCGAGCATACCCGTGAGCGTGAGCGTACGCGCGAGCCTTCGGGCGATCTTGTCAATCCGGGCGAAACGTCTCCGCTCGCCCCGCTACGGGGCGTATCTCACGATCGCTTCGACGCCGGGGGTCGAGCCTTCGATCACCGCGGCAACGGTGGCCCAACGCCAGGTGTAGATCGGCGCCCCCCGCTCCATGTGCTTGGGCGGTGTTGGCGTGCCCCGACGAGTGGCGGCAATGCCCACGATTCTCTTCGAGAGCGATTGCGCGATCTGAACTTCGGTTGATGCTCCCCCCGCCTGATGCGTTTGCTCGCCGCAAAGCACGATCACGCAGTCACACGCTGAAATTCTCTCTCGCGCTACGGCGGGCCAGTTCATGTCCGCGGGCTTCTCGATCGAGCAGTCCACCAGATCGAATGGGCATTCGGCGAGTCGCGATTGCCGGATCAGTTCGTTCTTGACCGCGACATCGTCGTAGTCGAACGCCACGTACACTCGCTTCTTGCTCAATTGACACCTCCAGAACAGGATGATATGAAGTCGCTACCATACGCGCTGTGGGGCGGTCACGTGTCTCGTCGACGGGGGTGGCGGATGCCGGCGCTCAGAACGTATTCGGTGTTCATCTGCCATGATTGGGAGTACAGCGACGACTACAGCCGCCTGTGCGCGATTCTCAAGGATGCCCCCAACTTCGCATGGGAGAACCTCAGCGTGCCCGAGCACGATCCCCTCGATTCCGATGACCAACTTCAGTACTACCTCCGCAATCAGATCCGTCCGGCCGAAGTAATGCTCGTTCTTGCCGGCATGTACTCAGCCCGCAGCAGGTGGATGGATTGGGAGATCGAGTTCGCTCGGCGCATCGGCACGCCGATCATCGGCGTCAAGCCGTGGGGAAACGTTCAGTTGCCCGCCGTCGTGCGCCGGAGCGCCCGCGAAGTCGTCGGCTGGAACACGGGCACCATCGTCAACGCCATCCGTCGCTGCGCGCGACGTTAGTAGGAAGTATGCCATGGCCAAGAAGCGAGCGTTCATCAGCTTTGACTACGACCACGACGAGGACCTGCGCACCATGCTGGCGGGACAGGCCTTGCACCCGGAAAGCCCCTTCGAGTTCTTCGACCGGTCCCTCAGGGAAGCGCTGACCGGTGACTGGCAGGCGAAGGTCCGTCGCCGCATGGCCAACATTGACGTCGTGCCCATCATCTGCGGCCAATTCACCCATGTCGCCGCAGGGGTCGCCGCGGAGTTGGCCATCGCGCGCGAGGTCGGCAAGCCCTACTTTCTTCTGTGGGGTCGAAACGGGAAGACGTGCACCAAGCCGCTCTCGGCGCTCAGTTCTGACAAGATCTACGAGTGGACGTGGCCCAACCTCAAGTCCCTCATCGAGGGCTTTAGGTAGGCCGGGTCGGTGCGGCCTAAGTTCAGATGCGACCCTTGGCGCGCAGCCGTCGGTAGTGCTCACCCAAGACGGTGAGTTTGCACGACTTTGAATGGACCGCGGCATCCCACATGTGCGGCGCCTCAACGGGCACGACGAGATTGACCCGGTTGTACCGCTGGAGGACCTTGAACTTTCGGACGTTTTCCGGGTCTGCGGCCGCCATCCCGGGGTCCTTGCCCTTGGGGTTCTCTTCAAACGACGGGTCCAGCTTGAACTCAAACCCGGGCTTCGGGAACAGCTCCGAGATCTTCTGGAGTTCGGCGAGCGTAATCGGTGGCTGGACTCTGCGGAGAGAAATGAAGCTCTTCACGTTCGTCTTGAACACCGGGCGCTGCTCCCACGAGCCCAGCGATTGGTCGATGTGCGCGTAGACTCCTCCCGGTGTCACATTGCCTATCAAGTCCGCCGCGGGCCCGTTCATCGCATCGACGAACAGGGTCGTGAAGACGCCGCCTCCGTTCTCTTCCGTCGCGTACTGGTCGGCGGTGGACGCGGTGAGGATCGTCGTGCCCTCCGTGAGTTCGGCCGACTGCTTGGAAGTTGGCTGGGCGGCAGCGATGCCGGAGTGACAGCTGTCGAGCACGATGACCCTGTTGCGGGCCTTCGAGCTGTTGGCGAACGTCAATACATCGTTCAGCGGCAAGCCCTCGTCGCCGGACTGGCTGTCGCTGGCGAGCAGGTACCCGCCGGTCGTCTCGATGTGGCCGTGCCCGGCAAAATAGAACAGCGCGATTTCGCTGTCGTCGGCAAACAGGGCCGCGAGGGACTCTTTGAGCATCGCCCTGGAGACCTCGTCGGTCGGACCCGTGCCGGTCAGGAGCTTTACGTCAAAGTTGACCGAGCCGTCGCTGTGCCGATCGAGCACCGCCTTCACGGAGTGAGCGTCATCGACGCAGCCAAAGAGCGCAGGACCGTGCCGGTAGTGGTTGATGCCAACGACGAGCGCCTTCCTCACAGAATTGCTCCTTACGAAGCATCGTATCATTCCCTTAGGGTCGGCAGCCGTGTGCGCCCGGTCGCAGGACGTCGACGCGGTGACTTTCTACAGGCCGAAGAAACACCCCGCCGGGGCCCGGCGGGGTGGCGGCGTGGCAGCGCGGAATTGCGGCCTTTGGCGGTTGTCGCTCAGGCCGAGAACAGCCCTCGATCCTTCTTCTTGAAGCGCGACGCCGTGCCCTTGGCCGCGATCTCGCGGATCATCGACGAGTAGAGAGTGGCCGCGGGCGTCTTGCCCCCCGGGCTCTTCCAGAGCCCCTTGGCTTCCATCTCGGCGACGATGTCGGCCGCCCGCATCGGCACGCCGGACTTTGCCAGGACCCGGGCGGCGGCGTCGAGGGCGCTCAGCTTCCCCTTGGCCCGCGTTGCCGCTCGTTGGCCGTTGGGCGCGGGGAGCGGTGCTTTCTTTGTGCGCGACGGCTTGGACTTCTTCTTCACAGTCGGGGCTCCATGGCGGGGACGGCGGAATTGCCGGCCGCGCGGAGCACATGGAGGGGCAAGTCGCGGCCAAGAGCAAGGCGATCCGCCCAGGAATCCGGCCTTGGTCGGCGTGTCAGGGGGTGTGCACAGGCCGTCGCGACGCCGTGTCGTGGTCGCCGCGGGCGACATGGCGCATCTCTGGGTGTCGCAAAGACTTGCGCGATTGCGCGTCCGCCAAGACCCCGACAATTCCGCCACGGCGGGAGCCCGCGGGCCGGACATTTCAGGACATTTGCTGCCGTGGTGTCACAGGCGCATTGACACCACGCCCTGACACCCCCGAGCGGGCATAAGCGGGCGTTTCCGGGTGTCGGGGTCAGAAGCGGCCGGGATCCCGTCCGGGGCCAGATTTCTCGAACGTCTTGCGGGTTTCCGCGTGCCGCGGCCGGCGACCGTCCCGCTTTTGTAAAGCGCGGGTCGGGGGTTCAAATCCTCTCGGCGGCTCTTGACCGATTCACGCGGGACCAGCCGCGCACCTCCCGGGCGGCACGCCGCGCATGTTCGAGTCTCCTCCCGCGACCGCACGCGTCATGCGCCGCCCCTGTCTTCCTCGCGGTGGTCGCGGGGCTCTCCCATCCGTTCGAGCGCTCGAGCCAGACCGCGCGGCGCCGGGGCCTCGCCGTGGCCCGGAGGGGGCGCCGGCCAGCCCTCGCGCTGCCGCCGGCGGTCTCCGTCCGTCGATTCGGTCTGGTCGTGGAACAGCACCTGGCGGGTCGGGAACGGGATGTCGATCCCGCTCCCCTGAAGCCTGGATTTGATCGCGCACAGCACCCCATCCCGCGCCTCGAACGT
>CAZCPB010000116.1:0-1320 GCA_964500365.1 uncultured Phycisphaeraceae bacterium | reverse complement strand
GATCACGGGGGGCCTGATCCACCACCGGACCCGGACGATCACGGCGCTCTCCGCGAAGTCCACCGTGAACGCCTCGGGCGGCGGGTGCTCGAGCGCCCCGCCGGCCTCCCGGACGGCTTCGAGCATCAATCGCTTGGCCGTGTCGATGTCGTCGCCGTACCCGATGCCGACGTCGTATTCGACGCGTCGCTCCGCGAAGGCGGTGTTCACCGTCACGGCCTTCGTGAAGAGTTCGGCGTTGGGGATCACGACGCGTCGTCCGTCGTAGGTCCGAACAAACGTCGCCCGGGGCTGGACGTCCTCCACGCTCCCCTCGAAGTCCTGGAACACGATTTGATCCCCGGACCGGAACGGCTCCGCGATCAGCAGCAGGATGCCCGCCAGGTAGTTCTGCAGCACGTCCTTGAAGGCCAGCCCGAGCACAAGCGAGCCGACACCCAGGGACGTCAGCAGCCCCGTCGGCGTGAAGTTCGGGAACACGATCACGGCCGCGACCAGAAAACCGAGCACGATCGCGCCGCCGAACACGAGCCTCCCGGCCGCCAGCGCCAGGCTCCGGTGCTTGCGACGGCTCGCCGTGTAGCGCCGGACGCCGATCTGCGTGACCCGTCCGGCCGCGAAGAACATGAGGAGGACCGTGAGCCCGACGCCCGCGGCGGGCAACGCCCCCACGAAATCGAGCACCAGCTGGTGCAGCCGCGCGATGCCCTCGTCGAGCGTGCCGGGCGACAGTTCGCCATCCGCCGGCGACGGCGCCGCGTTCGTCGATCCCGGGGGCGCCGTGAACGCAGAACTCGCCACTACGAGGGCCTCCAGCGGTCAACGCAGGCACGACCGGGCAAGCCCACGCGGGTTCCCTCTAAGCACCACCGGGCCGAGCATGGCGCGCCGGTGAAACCAAGCTGAATCGTGCGCGACGTCCGATCCCGCCCCGCGGAGTCTGAGCCCTCTTTCACGGGTCTTCCACGCGGGCGCCGCCCCCGAACCTAAGAGTCTGAACGAAGACGTAATCCCCTTCAACACAAGGATGAATCACATGACCAGGCAAGACCCGAATCAGAATCCAGGCACTCAGACGCGCGGCCCCCAGGCCGGGCGCCCCGGCTCGAACAAGGGTCAGGGTCAGGGCGAAACCGAACATGGCAGCCCCGGCCGGCAGGCCCAGCAGCCCGAGGTTCCCGGTCGGCCCGATGCCAACCAGGAATCGGAACGCAACAAGGCGTATGGCCCGGGCGGCGGTCAACCCTCGGGGCGCCAGGAGCAGGGCACGCGCGGCGGGCAGAACCCCGGCGAGCAGACGCCCGAGTGAGCCCGCACCGG
>CAZCPB010000115.1:0-12523 GCA_964500365.1 uncultured Phycisphaeraceae bacterium | reverse complement strand
CGGCGGCAAGTCGATCAACGTCACCGCCCGAAAGCTCTGGAACGCATACGCCAACCCCCGCACCTTCAAGACCCTCCCCGGCGTCGAGACCGTGTACTCCAAGGCCGGCCTCTCGATCGACATGTCGATCGTCCGCGAGAACATCGAGGACACCTACGGCGGCGTCGAGCACCGTCTCTCCAGCGACGTCGTGCAGTGCAAGCGCCTCATCTCGGCCCCCGGCTGCGACGAGGTGCACCGCTTCGCCTTCCAGACCGCCCGCCGGCTCGGCCTCAAGCGCGTCCACTGCGGACACAAGGCCAACATCATGAAGATGTCCGACGGGCTCTTCCTCGAGCGCTTCCGCCGGTGCGCCAACGACTTCCCCGAAATCGAGGCCGCCGACGTGATCGTCGACGCCCTGTGCATGAACCTCGTCGTCAAGCCGCAGACCTTCGAGATGATCGTCCTGCCCAACCTCCAGGGCGACATCGTGAGCGACCTGTGCGCGGGGCTCGTCGGGGGCCTTGGCTTCGCGCCCAGCGCCAACATCGGCAACCACATCTCGATCTTCGAGGCCGTCCACGGCACCGCGCCCGACATCGCCGGCCGGGGATTGGCCAACCCCACCAGCCTGATCCTCTCCGGGCTCATGCTCCTCCGCCACCTGCGCCTCACGAAGCAGGCCGCGGCAATCGAAAACGCCCTGCTCGCGACGCTCGAGAGCGGCGTGCACACCGGTGACTTCGGCGACAGGAAGACCCCGCCCGTCGGCACGCTCGACTTCACCCGCGAGATCGCCGACCGCCTCGGGCAGTCGCCGCGCACCGTCCCCGCCGCCAAGGCTCCCGAGGCCGAGGACGGCCCCTTCGCCCGCCCGCCCAAGCCCGTCGGCCAGGAGGTCATCCGCACCTTCAAGAACATCGTGACCCACGTCGTCGGCTGCGACATCTACCTCGACTCGCCCCTCGCCCCCATCAGCCTCGCGGAGGAGATGAACCGCGCCGCCCAGGACACGCCCTTCAAGCTCACGCTGATCAGCAACCGCGGCACGCAGGTCTGGCCCACCGGCAGCGTCTACACCGAGTGCGTCGACTACTACCGCGTGCGGTTCGAGCTCCGCGAGAATGTCACCCCGGGCAGCTTCGGCCAGTCGCGCTGCGTCGCGCTCCTCGACAAGATCGCCGAGAAGTTCACCGTCTGCGGCTACGAACTCCTGCGTACCTTCGACGGTGTGAAGGGGTACAGCCTGGCGCAGGGGCAGTAGCGGCTACTCGCGCGGCCGCACCATCCGCCGCACGTGCCCGTCGCCCTGCCCGACCAGGATCTCGTCCGCTTCGTCGAGATAGATCCCGTGGTCGATCACGCCCGGCACGTGGTCGAGCTCCTCGGCCAGCTGCTCGACGTTCAGGTCCCCCACCATCACGTCCAGGATCAGCGACGCGTTGTCCGTGAAGAACAGCCCGCCGTCCAGCGTCCGCCGCACCACGCCGTTGAGACCGATGTTCCGCAGGTCCGCCCGGATCGACGCCAGCGCCCACGGCAGCACCGCGATCGAGAGCGCCGCCCGCTGTCCCAGCCGCGCCACCACCTTCGGCTCGTCCACCAGGTAGACCCGCTTGTCCGCGGCCCGGGCCATGATCCGCTGGCGCACGATCGCCCCGTGCTGGCCCTTGAGCATCCGCATCTGCTCGTCCACTTCGTCGGCCCCGTCGAACATGTAGTCGACCCGCTCCATCAGCGTGAAATCGACGAGCGTGAGCTGGTGCGCCCGGGCCAGCGTGTCGGTCACGTGGCTGGTCGAGACGCACTTGACGTCCAGGTGCTCTTCGCGCACGCGGTCCGCCAGCGCCAGGATCGCGCGCGACGCGGTCCGCCCCGTGCCCAGGCCGACGATCATCCCCGACGTGATCGGCGCCACGCAAGCCTCGGCCAACGCATCGGCTACTTTGGGCTCATTCAAAGCGAATCCCCTGTGCAAGCTTCAACTCCCTGCCCGAGTGGATCGTAGCCGTCTGCCGGCGCATGTACGCCTTCCACGAGTCCGACCCCGACTCACGCCCGCCCCCGGTGTCCTTCTCGCCCCCGAACGCCCCGCCGATCTCCGCCCCGCTCGTCCCCGTGTTCACGTACGCCAGGCCGCAGTCGCTCCCCGACGGGCCCAGGAACCGCTCCGTCACGCGCACGTCCGTCGAGAACACCGCCGAGCTCAACCCCTGGTCCACGCCGTTGTGCAGCGCGATCGCCTCGTCGAGATCACGGAACGTGAACACGTACAGGATCGGCGCGAAAGTCTCTTCATGCGCGATCGGCAGCCGGTTCCCCGGCGGCGCCCGCACGATCGTCGGGTGGACGAAGTGCCCCGCCATCCCCGCCACCTTCGCGCGCTCACCGCCCGCCAGCACCGTCCCGCCCTGCTCACGCGCCGCCGCGACCGCCCGCTCGAACCCCTCGACCGCCCGCGCGTTGATCAGCGGGCCTACCAGCGTCCCCTCCTTCATCGGGTCGCCGATCGTGATCGTCCGGTACGCCGCCACCAGCCGCTCGATGAACTTTTCCGCGACCGACTCCCGCACGATCAGCCGGCGCGTCGTCGTGCACCGCTGCCCCGCCGTGCCCACCGCCGCGAAGACGATCGCTTTGAGCGCCAGGTCCAGGTCCGCCGTCTCGTCCACGATGCACGCGTTGTTCCCGCCCAGTTCCAGGAGGCTCCTCCCCAGCCGATCTGCGACCACCGCGCCCACGCGCCGGCCCATCCGGCACGACCCCGTGGCCGAGATCAGGGGGATCCTCCTGTCCGAGATCAGCCGCTCCCCCACCACGTCGTCGGCCCCGATCACCAGCCGGAACACCCCGGGGTAGCCCAAACCGGCCGCGACACGCTCCGCGATCGCGTTGCTCGCGATCGCCGTCAGGGGTGCAAGCAGGCTCGGCTTCCACACGACCACGTCCCCGCAGACCGCCGCGATCATCGCGTTCCAAGCCCACACCGCGTTGGGGAAGTTGAACGCGCTGATCACGCCCACGAGCCCCAAGGGCAGCCACTGCTCCTGCACCCGGTGCAGGGCCCGCTCGCTGGGCATGGTCTTCCCGTACAGCTGGCGCGACAAGCCCACCGCGAAGTCGGCGATGTCGATCGTCTCCTGCACCTCCCCCACGCCCTCGGCCCGGATCTTGCCCACCTCGAGCGAGACGAGTTCGCCGAGCGCCTCGCGGTGCTTGCGGAACTCGTCGCCGATCGCCCGGACCACCTGCCCCCGCACCGGCGCCGGGACCTCGCGCCACGCCCTGAACGTGTCGGCGCCCGCCGCGATCGTCCGCTCGTACGAAGCGCCGTCGTCGGGCTTCACCCACGCGATCGGCTCGCGCGTGGCGGGGTTCTCCACGCGGATCAGGCCCGGCGCGTCGGTTTCGCGCACGCGCTCGTCCCGGTCGAGCCCAAGCGAACGAAGGATCGGGTGCATCGGGCCAATGCTAGCCTTGACCGCGCTCACCGCGGTCCGGCGGGCGCCGCCGGGTTCACGCCGGTCGGTCCCGGGGGCGTAGGCAGGATCGTTCGAACCAATCCCATGGGTATCGGTTCCCCGACCTGATACCGATCGAACGGGACCGCGCGGGCTCGAACACCCCGCGGCACAGGGATGCCCGCTTTCTCTTGCTCATACTGCGCGTCGTCCACCAACAACCACGACTCCGCAGCGACCGAGCCGATCGCAAGCCCGGCCAGCGCCGCGAGCTTGAGTCTGCCGCACGCCCGCAGTGTGTCGCGTCGGTGCGCCGCGTCGGCTTCCAGCCTCGTCAGTCCGCACTCCGGGCACGTGATGCGCGGCACTTCGCGCGACGAGTACCCGCACACGAGGCAGTGAACGAACGGCTCGCGCTTGACCCGCATCAAAGCATGGATCAATGCGAGGGCCGCACAGCCCGCAGCGCCGATCGCGAGCACGGAGGTGAACGCGGTGACGAGCACCGAACGCGCCGTGGCCGCCCCGTTGAACCCGACGGTCCGCTCGGCCGCCCGCGTGTCGCCGTAGGAAAAGAAGCACACGACGCACGACACGACCAACGCGATCAAGATGACCGCCCGCCTCATGAAGAAAGGATACCGGGCTCGGGGGTCCCGCCGCCTACGGCCGTTCCGGCTCGGGGAGCGTTCGAAGGAACTCGGCCACGCGCTCGCGGGCGGGCGATGCCGCGCCGCGCACGTACGCCCCGCTGACGGCGCAACCGACGGCCAGGCACTGCTCGATCGGCAGCCCCAGCGTCCGCGCGAACGCGAACCCGCCGTTGTAGTGATCCCCGGCCCCGGTTGAGAGCGCGGGCGTTCGCGTGTACGGGCCGTCGAACCACGCCGCGTTCCCGCTTCGATCCGCCGCCGCGCCGCCCTCGCGGGGATGGACGGTGATGCAGTCAAGGTCCGCCGCGTCCCTGATCTCGCGGCAGGCCTCCAGCACCCGCGCTCCCAGCGGCGCCGCCGATCGCCTCTCGAAGACGTCGAGCCCGAGCACCCGCGCGATCCTCTCCGCCTCGGCGAGGTTCAGTCCGAGCGTCACCGGGATCGCGCGGTCCAGCGCGCCCAGCTTCCGCAGCGCATCGCGGACATCGTCATCGCCCCGTTTGGCCGGGTCCGACAGATCGATGAAGACCGACCGCTCCGCCGGCGCGCACTTCGGAAGCACGTCCCGGGCCAGCCCATCCCAGATCCCCGGGACTCCGCCGATCAGCGACCAGTTGACGATGCCGATCAAGCGCGACGCGTCCACCGCCTTCACCAGCGCATCGAGCCCGACCGCCCCGACAATCCGCTCCCACGTCACCGCCTGCACCGCGCCGGTGTCGTTGAACATCAGCTTGCCGTCGTCGAACTCGAGGCACAGCGTCGCCGACGGCGGCCCGATCGCGACCGCCCGCGCGCACCGCGCGGCAAAGGCCTGGAACACGGGGTGCACCGCGACCGGGCCGCCGTTGTTCGCGCTGCCCGCCCCGATCGCGCCGACGAACGTCACCGCCATCCCGAGCGAGCCGAGCGCCGAGGCCAGCAGCGGCCCGTTCCCGCCGAACCGGTCCTCGATCAGCACGCGCTCGATGTTCGCGCTCTTCCCCGCCGCGGCCGCGCACCGCGCGGCAAAGTCGCGGATGGTCCTGATGCGTTCGTACCCCGCCGGTGACATGTCGGTGCGGCGATCGACGACGTGGGTGATCGAGTCGATGAAGCCGTCGAAGCCGACAAGTGCGGGAGGAGCGTGGTCGGCTCTTGCGAGAGCCGCGGCCGCGGCGCGGGCGATGTCGGCGCGGGAAGGCACGGCGGCCACTGTAGGAGCCGGCGCGTCGATTCCTGTGGAGGCGGCCCTTGAGGCGTGCGCCGGTCCCGCGCCGTACCGTTCGCACCGATGCTCGAACTCGTCCTCGCCACCGCCAACCCGCACAAGGTGGACGAGCTGCGCGCCATCTTCGCGACGACACCGGGCGCTTCGGGCGTTCGCGTGATCGGGCTCGCGGATCTGCCCGGGCACGAACGGTTCCACGAGCCCCGGGAAACGGGCTCGACCTTCGAAGAGAACGCGACGATCAAGGCCGCGTCGTACGCCGCGCAGACCGGGCGGCTGTGCCTCGCCGACGACTCCGGCCTCGAAATCGACGCGCTGGGCGGACGACCCGGCGTCATCAGCTCGCACTACTCGACCGACGGGCGCGAAACCGCTTTGACCCGCGCGGAGCGCGACGCCGCCAACAACGCCCGCGTGCTGCGCGAGCTGGAGGGGGTGCCACCGGACCGGCGCACCGCACGATTCGTGTGCGTCATGGCGCTCGCTGAACCGTTCGGGCCAGGCTCTGCTCCGAATCCCGTTCTCGCCACGGCGCGGGGCACCTTCGAGGGTCGGATCGGGATCCCCCCCGCCGTTCCCCGCGGCTCGAGCGGCTTCGGGTACGACCCGCTCTTCCTGGTCGCGCCCGGGTTCGCACGCACCAGCGCCGACCTCTCGCCCGGGGAGAAGAACGCCCGCAGCCACCGCGGCGCGGCCGCCCGCCGGATGATCGAAGCGCTCCGATCCCACGGGCTGCTCCGCGGCTGACTCCGCAACCCGGCGCGGGGGCCGCCGGTACCCTCGTTCATGATCTGTTTCGCCATTCCGGCGCACAACGAGGAGGCCCTGCTGCCGCGGACGCTCGGGGCCATTCATTCGGCCGCGCGTGCGCTGGACGTCGCGTACGAGATCGTCGTCGCCGACGATTCTTCGACCGACGCGACGGCGCGGGTCGCGCGTGAGCACGGCGCCCGCGTGGTCTCGATCCAGGCCCGGCAGATCGCCAGCGCGCGGAACGCCGCGGCACGGGCCGGGACGGGTGACCGCGTCGTCTTTCTCGATGCCGACACGGCCATTTCGCCCGGCGTGCTCCGCTCGATCCTCCGCGCGCTGGACGCGGGCGCCGCCGGTGGCGGCGCCCTGGTCGCGTTCGACGGCGAGATCCCCCGCTGGGCGCGCTGGTACCTGGCGGCCTTCGAGTTCGCGCTCATCCTGGGCCGCATGACGGGCGGGGCGTGCATGTTCTGCACGCGGGCCGTGTTCGAGCGGACCGGCGGCTTCGACGAACGCCACTATGCCGCCGAAGAGATCTACTTCGCCCGGGCCGTCAAGCGGCACGGCCGCTTCGTCGTGGTTCGCGAGCGGGCCGTCACTTCGGGTCGAAAGCTGCGCACCTACACGTGGCGCGAGATCATGTCGCGGGTCACGGCCATGGGGTTGAATCCGTTCCGCGCGACCCTGAGCCGGGACAAGCTCGACCTGTGGTACGGTCCCCGGCGCGAAGACCACGGCTGCCCGGTCGCCGGGGCCGGCGGCAGGGCCGATCAGGCTCGGGCCGCGCCCTGAGCGGGCCGCAGCGCCGTGATCACGCCGTGCTCCGGGTCGTACAGGGGCACGACGCGCCACGAATCGATCGCGGCGCACGCGACGATGTCGCGGTCGAACCCGAGACTGACGAGGCCTCGCCCGCCGCGGCTGGCGCGAAGGGCGTTCACCAGACCCTCGCCGCCGCCGCGTGCCACCTCCCGCCACGCGGTGAGGCACGTCAACGCCGAATCGTCGGCGACGAGATGGCGGCCCGCGGTCAACAGCCGCTCGACCATCGCGCCCGCCGCGAGGCAATCGTCGAGGCTTACCTCGTCGCGGGTCCCGGCGCACACGATGTGCACCGGGCGCGGATCGGCGGCCACCGCGGCGCAGACGTCGCTCAGGTTCACGAACGAGCCGACGAGCACCCGCGCCGAGCGCGAGGCGTGGAGCAACGCCGCCGTTCCGTTGGTCGTCGTGAACACGATCGCGCGGTCCTTCACGCGCTCGGGCGTGTACTCGAGCGGCGAGTTGCCGAGGTCGAAGCCGTCGATGCGCAGGCCGCCGCGCTCGCCTCCCAGGAGCGCGCCCTTCATGTCGGGGCGCCGCGCCGCCGCCAGCGCCTCCTCCACGCTCAGCACGGGCACCACCCGCGCCGCGCCGCCCGCGATCGCCGCGGCGATCGTCGTGCTCGCCCTCAACGCGTCGACCACGATCGCGACGCAGCCGCTGAACGCCTCGGCCCGGTAGAGGCGCGGCAGCAGGTGCACGGCCACCGCGCGTTCCTTCGCCGAACTCGGCGTCGATGGCGGAAGGTCGGGCGCGGGCATCGACCAGAGGGTACCCGTGCCGCGCGGACCCGCGCCGCGCGCGTCGAAGCCGCCCCGGCGTCCCTCTCGGAACCGTGACGGCTCGACGCGTGTCCCGTGCTCGCGCACGAGCGGGGCTTTGAATCCGCGCGGCAGGCTCCTCACATGCCGCGCGGCGCACGGGCCGTGCGCTCTCTTCCGCCCTCCCGGGCGGCCGACCCCGTGCACAGTGTGTCGGGGAAGGTCCGGGGCTCTCCCTGCCCCGGACTCTCCAGACAGACCCGGCGGGACTCCGCGCGCGCACACGTCCTCGAAATTTGAGATGTCACCTACATTCCCCCGAACAACGCGGACCTGTCGATTCTGTGCTCCAGAACCCTGCACACGCGACGGTACGCGCGGGCGCCCAGTCCCCACATCGTCAGGGGGGCCAGCGCCCCAGCCGCCAGCACCGGGAACACCATCGCGCTCTCGAAGGGACCGACGGCCGTGGTCGGAAGGGCGGAGTGCCAGTAGTACGCGGTGACCGCCGCGACGAGAACGTTCGCCACCGCGATGATGATCAGTGTTCCCGCCGGACCGCGGCGGCGCCTCTTCAGCACGGCACGGGCCGCCTCGGCGCTGCCGGCTCGTCGCGGCGCGACACACTCCGAGCGGCGCAGGACGTCGTGAACCCAGACCGCCCAGGGGAACTGGGCAACAACGAGCACGACCGCGCCGGCTAGGGCGAAGGAAAGAACACTCTGGGCATCGCCGGACCGAACCTGCCACGCGGCGACAGCGGTTATCCCGAACGAGAGCAGGGCGGACCACCGCGCGGTCCGGCGCGACCGTTCGATCCACGGTGAGCGACGGGTCGGATCGGACGGCCGGGTTTCGCGCCGGGTCGCGAGCCACACGCCGATGTACCCGCTCAGGATCATGCACGCGATTCCGGCCCAGGCCATGCCTTCGGGGGACACCGCCTTGGACGGATCTTCACCCTTCCGGGCCGACAACCCCGCCACAATCCCGAACACGATCGGCCCCGCGAGAATCATCCCTGGCGCCGAGTACAGAAGCATCATCCCGCGCGTCACGCTCCGAAGCCACGCTTCATCGGCGTAGATCAGCCGTTCGGGGTCCGTGGTTTCTTGAATCGGCGTCGCGCATTCGGGGCACGCGGCCCCGGGCTCGAGGCTCGTAAGGTCGTACGCGCAGCCGATGCACGCGACGGCGCGATGGCCCACCGCCACCGCCGCGTCGGGCGCGATGCCGACTCGCAGCGAGCGTCCGTCGAGCGGGCTTGCCCCGGACACGCCGACGAGCCGCTCACGATTCAGAAGACCCCTGCGGGCCGCAGACAGGGCTCGATGAACATGGATGCTGCGCCCCCACGCGACCGCGAGCGAAGAAAACCCCACGATCGTGAGCAACATCGATGCCCAGGCTCCGATGGAACTCGGGGATCGCCAATCTTCGCCGGAAACTTCGAGCGCGATGATCGCGCCCGAGAGAACGGCGACCGCGACGGCCTGGGTGACAAGAGGGGCGAGCGGCGGTCGCTGCGTCCGCCGGCGCATGGCCCGCACGGCCCCCGACTTTCCCGCCGAGCGCCGAGGAACGCGCGATCCGCGCCGTGCAAGGTCGCCGGTCCAGACGGCCCACGCGGCGGAATAGACGACCCCGATCGCCCAGTTGACATGACCCGGGACGCCCTCGAACCTCTCGGGCAGGAGAGGCGAGAAAATGGCCATCGGAAGCACCAGGGACCCGATCGCGCCGCACCACACGACCGTAACGCGGGCGACGGACACCCAGTCCCGGGCGCCGTGCGCGGCCCGGCGCACCGCCGATCCGGGTTCGCGCCGCGCCGCCAGCAACGCACCGATCTGCCACAGGAGGAAGACCGACACCAGAACCCCCGCGTTCACGATCCGAAGCCATGTCCTGTCCGCGAAGACAAGGCGTTCGGGATTGGTTGACTCGGCGACGGGTGTCGCGCACTCGGGGCAGGCGCCGTCCAACTCAAGCCCGCGCAGGTCGTACCCGCACCCGACGCAACCGAGCCCGGTCAGGACGCGCGGCGGTCGCTCGCCGACCTCGGGCGTCGGCGCGATGATCAGCGGCTCCTCGTTCTCTTTCTCGGTCCGCGCACGGGCCCGCGAACTCGACATCGCGTGCAGCGCGTCGTAGAAGGACGAACCGGCCGGGGGCCGCGGCTGGGGCGCGGGCGCGACGCCGCGGCCGACCAGCACGCCGAGCTCGGCACGCCCGCGGGTCCATGGTCCCTCATCGGGAACGGCGCGCCGGAGCGCGTCGAGAAAGTGCCGGCCGGACTTTGAGCGAAGCCGCAGCGACTTTTCCGTCGCGCGAGCGATGAGATCGCGGACCGGCTCCGGTGTGTCGGCCGGGAGGCGCCCGAGCGGCGCCGCCGCATCCCGGTGAGCCGAGGCCACTTCGGCGAAGGAGCCGGTGAACGGGGGTTCTCCCGTGAGCAGTTCGAAGAGCATCACGCCCAGCGCGTACACGTCGGACTGGTACGTGGCGTTGCCGTCGAACAACTCGGGGGCCATGTAGGCCGGCGTCCCGCCGTAGCCCGGCGCCGAGCCCGCGATCTGCTCGCGCGGGCGGGACACGGCGAGCCCGAAGTCCGTGACCACGACGCGCCCGCCCGGTTCCACCAGGACGTTCGCGGGCTTCAGATCGCGGTGCACGACGCCGGCCTCGTGCAGGTCCGCGGCGCCCTCGCTCACCGCTTCCATGATCGCCAACGCCAGCGGCAGGGTGAATTTCGCTCGGTCCCGCAGGAGCGTGCTGAGCGGCACGCCCGGCGAGTACTCCATCACTATATAGGGAACGCCGTCCTGCACGCCGGCGCTCAGCACCTGCGTCAGGCGCGGCGATCGGACCTGCGCGGCGAGGCGGGTGCTGCGGATGAACGCCGCGAAGTCTGGATCGTCCGGTGAGGATGCCGCATGATGCAGGAACTTCACCGCGACATCGCGTCCCAGCAGCGTGTCGTGCCCGAACCACACCGAACCCATGCCCCCCCGGCCCAGTTCGCGGGACAGATCGATCTCGCCCACCCGCGCCGGCGGGGGCTGGCTCGCCTCGCGAATCTGTCCGGCGCCGCCAGGTCCCATCGACCGCGTGGGCACGTCATCGCCCTTGGGACCGGCACCTTCCCCGTTCCCACGACCCGCGAACGACTGCGTGGACCGTTCATCCCCCACGATCGAGCCTCCCGCCGGAGCGAAGCTTACCCGGGCGTGGGCCGCCCTGTGAAGGCGCTCTTCACGCCCGGACGTGTTCGAAGATGCCGCCGGCGATTCTCCGAATTAATTAGTAGTTCGCTCTTGACACGCCTTGATTATCTCCTAAATTGATCGGAGATCAGGCCATGGCCCGCAAGCCCCCCATCACCCTCACCCGTCTCGAGAACGAGGTCATGCAGGCCGTGTGGAGCCTGCCGGGCAGAGCGGTCCGCGTCCGCGATGTCTGCGACGCCCTGAACAAGGGCTTGAGCAGGGGCCGTCGCAAGCCCCTGGCGTACACCACCGTCCAGACCGTGCTCAACATCCTGCGCGACAAGGGGGCGCTCGAGGTCACGCCGGGCGAGGGGCGGGCGCACCTGTACCGCGCGCGGCTCTCGCGGGACACGGCGTCGCGGGGCATGCTGCGCGACCTCGTCGACCGACTGTTCGACGGGCGGGTCAAGCCGCTGCTCGAGCACCTCGTCGAGGACGAGCAACTGTCGGACGACGACCTTCGGGCTCTGCGCGAGATGGTTGCCGCGCGGCTCAAGGACCGCGGGGAGGGCCGCCCATGACCGATTCCGCAACGCACCAGATCGTTCTCGCCTCGGCCGCGGTCGGTGCGCTCGCCCTGCTCGCGCTGGGCGCGCGGTGGCTGAGCGGGCCTGACCCTCGCGCCCGCGAGCGGGTTCTCGGCGCGTTCCTGCCGGTCCTGCTGCTGGCGCCCTTGGCGCAGTTCGGCGCGATCGCGTTTCTGCCCGATTCGTGGCGGCCGCGTCTGGCCGCGCCCGTTCCCGGCGCGCGGCTCGTGGCGGCCGAGCGCGCGAGCCGGCCCGCGATGCACGACGACTCGGGCGCGGCGGGATCGGCGGCTTTGGCGGCGCCGCCGCAGCTTCGCGCGGGGCCGACCGGTCGCGCGTGGGTCGCCTGGGCCGATGTCCCGGCGATCCTCGGCGCGGTGTACGGGGCCGGGGTCGCGCTGTCGCTCCTGCGGCTGGTCCGGTCCGTGCTTGCCGGCGCGCGCATCGTCGCGGACGCGCGCCCCGCGGACAGCCCGCGGTGTCTCGCGGCGTGGGGGGAGGCGCTCGGCGACTGGCCCGCCGGGGTTCGCTTGCCTCGCTTGCTGGTTTCATCGCGGATCTCCACGCCCGCGTGCGGCGGGTTGTTGCGGCCCTGCGTGCTGGTGACGCTCCCATGGGCGAAGATCACGACGCCCTGTGCCCCGGCGGGGATAGTGAGGTCGGCGTCGAGCATCGCCCGCCCGGCGGGGATGCGCACCGATGACCGTACCGCGGGTGCCGTGTATGGCGTGGGGTTCGACATCGCGCCTACTCACCTGATGGTCGAGATGTTCAGGTAGCGATACAAGGGACAGATCCCGGTGAGCCCGGTGCCAAGCGGGAAGACCCCGATCAGAGCCCACCACGTGGTCCCTTCACCGGCCAGGGCGAAGGTCAACAGGGCGATCCCGACCACGATGCGGATCGCACGGTCCAGCGTGCTCACGTTCCGCCACACGGGCGCCTCCTCGGGGGGAGCTCGCATGCCTGCCTCACGCTCCACCAGGTATAGCGTGCAGGGCGCGCCACCGTCGCACAACGGGAAGTCCCGGCGAACGTCGTCAGCGGAGAGCCGACAGGCCCTCCCCGACGGCGCGCCTTCAGCG
>CAZCPB010000114.1:1018-12532 GCA_964500365.1 uncultured Phycisphaeraceae bacterium | reverse complement strand
CTGTCGCGGACGATCCCCGTCGCCCACGTCTTGCTCGGGCTCCCCGCCGGGTCCGTGTCGGTGACCGCCTGCTGCAGCGGCTGCCCCGTCTCGTCGAAGTACTGCGTCAGGTACGTGTCCGGACGCTTCACCACCGTCCGCGTCGCGACCGGCAGGTAGGGGGCCGTGCCCCCGGGGCCGTCGGGGTCGTAGTAGTACGTGCCGTCGGCGATGTACGAGGCGTAGTCGGCGTGCTGCGCGTAGGCGAACTCGTGCTGCCCGTTGTTCCCACCCCCGCACCCGCACTCGCCGTTGAAGAAGCCCTTGATCACCCGGTAGCTGGAGTCGTACTCGAGGTACGCCGCCGAGTAGGCCTTGAGGTCGGCCGTGCTCGCCGTGAACGCGTCGTCGTCCAGCGTTCCCGGCTCCTGGTCCCAGTCGTGCTTGCGGAAGCCCTCGGGGCCCACCACCAGCTTGATCGTGTACTCGTTGCCGGGGTTGGTGCTGGGGTTGTGCGCCCCCACCCAGTAGCGGTAGTAGGTCTTCTCGACCAGGTCCGTGGACGACGGCGACAGGGGCGTCGTCACCGTCACCAGCTTCAGGCACCCGTTGCCCCCGTAGGTGTTGTCCCCCGTCTGGTAGTAGGCGTAATCGACCGTGCCCACCGTCGCCACCCCCGAGGGGCTCGCCCACGTGCCGCTGGTCTTGGTCTCGGCCTTCACCTGCGTCAGGCGCACCGTCGAGTCGATCGTGCTGTAGGTGTACGTGTACCGCCGGTCCGAGGGGTCGTAGGCGTACTGGATCCGCTTGCCCGAGTAACCGTTGGTCACCGCTGTCGACGCCGTGGTCGCGTCCCCCACGAACGCCACGTTCCCCGCCGGGTCGGTCATCTTCCAGAACTGCCAGTTGCCGTGATCGCCCGATGTGTTGCCCCCGAAGAAGATGGTCACGTTGCCGTGCTGGTCGGTGTACTTCCACTGGTCGGGCGAGCCCGACACGTACTCCACCACCCCCGCCGCCCCGTTCCTGCCCTTGTAGTAGTTGCTCGAGTCGCCCGTCCGCTGGAACGTCGCGTAGCGGTCGGCGCCGTAGACGATGTACACCGTGTCCTCGGTGTTGGTTGCCGAGTCGTACAGCACGATCTCCGGGACCATGTGCATCCAGTTCCTACCCTGGTACCCGTCGCTGTCCAGGTGCGCGGGCGCGCTGGTCTGCTGCACCCCGTTGTAGCTCCGCCCCACCACCCAGCTGAACCCCGTCGCCGGCAACGCCAGGTCGATCTCGGTGGGCATGTACGCGCCCACGTCCAGGCGCAGGTCCCCCAGGCGCTGATTGCGGTTCCAGCTCTCCGCACCACCCACGTTCAGGGGGTTGCCCGCCATCGCCCACGGCAACCCCCCAGGAGCGCTCGGGCTCCCGTCGAGGTTCACCCCGCGCTGCTGGTGGAGCGGGACCGCGCCCTGCACGCGGTACACCACGCTCGTCGACGACGTCAGCGGCACGTACGTCGTCAACGACCCGCCGTCGACGGTCAGGATCTGGTCCGCCCGCGCGGCCGGGCCCGCCCAGGCGATCAGCACCGCCGCCCCCAGCACCGCGCCCAAAGAGTCCACGACACCACCCGCCCGCTGACGGATCGACGTGAAGAGCATGACTCGCTCCAGACTGTTCCGAGATCCCGCCCCAACACCGTGCCCGTCCCCACGCGCACACAGAACCCGCCGCCGGAGCGGGCTCGAAGGGGACGGCGCCGCCGCGCCCCGCGCGGCCACGCACGGGGCGACGGCTTACCGCGCCGAGCACGCCCGCGTCAAGATGGTCTCATGAACACACCGGAACTTCACACCCAATGCATGAATTGTCCACATGCGAACGATGTAAGAACCGCTTCCCGCCACGCAGTAACCACGCCAGACCACGCGAGAATATCACCTAAGTTGCACACGGATCCGTGCGAACTACCCATCAGAACACACGGATATGTGTGCCGGGGGGCGGAAGCCTCGCGCTCCGCTCCCGTGAACGACCGGGCGGCCACCGAGCCGCCACTCCACTTCCTCAGGTCCCCCCCTTGCTCGACGGAACCGGTAGGCAGGTTCGGGGTCGTTTGGACTACGACCGTGCAGTATGCTGGGATCCTGTCGATCGCTTGATGCTCGCGGCTCGCGCCCCAAAGGACCCGCCGTGGACCCCGCCCGGTACCAGAAGCTCAAGGAGATCTTCCACGGCGCGATCGAGGCCTCCCCCGACGAACGTGCCGAGTTCGTCCGCCGCCGGTGCGGTGACGACCACGCCCTCAAGTCTGAGGTGGCGCTGCTCTTGGGTCGTCTCGATGACCTGGACGACTTCCTCGAGGCCCCATCGGGCGGTCCCTCGCCGGAGACTCCGCCGCCCTCGATGCCGCTCGCGCCCGACTCCCCGCCAGGCAACGGCGTTGCGCGTTTCGCGTCATACACCGTGGTCCGCGCGCTGGGACGCGGCGGGATGGGGACGGTTTATCTCGCCGAACAGGACGGCACCAAGCGGGCGGTCGCACTCAAGGTCATCCACCCCGGACTCTCCACGCCCGGAGCCCTGCGCCGCTTCGCGCTCGAAGCGCAGATCCTCGGCCGGCTGAATCACCCGGGCATCGCGCAGATCCACGACGCGAGCACCGCCGACGGCGGTCACGGCCCCCAGCCGTACTTCGCGATGGAGCTGGTCGACGGCGTGCCCATCACGCGCTTTGCGCAGGGCCGCGAGCTCTCGGCCGGGGAGCGACTCGAGCTGCTGGCCCGGGTGTGCGACGCCGTCGAGTACGCGCACCTCAAGGGCGTCATCCACCGCGACCTCAAACCGGCCAACGTGCTGGTCACCGAGGCCGGGACCGTGAAGGTGCTGGACTTCGGTGTGGCCCGCGCGACTTCCCCGGCGTCCGATTCGAGCATCGCCGGGCCGCCGTCCCTGCACACCGAGGCCGGGCAATGGCTAGGGACCCTGCCCTACATGAGCCCGGAGCAGGTCGGCGGAGACCCGGACGACATCGACACGCGGTGCGACGTGTACGCCCTCGGCGTCATCGGGTACGAGCTCCTGGCAGGACGCCTCCCTCTGGAGGTCGCGAATCTCCCGCCCCTCGAAGCCGGGAGGATGATCCAGCACCATGAGCCCACGGCGCTGAGCTTCGTCAACAGGCTCTACCGGGGCGACGTGGAGACCATCGTCGCCAAGGCCATCGAGAAGGAGCCGGCCCGTCGCTACCAATCCGCCGCCGCCCTGGCCGCCGACATCCGCCGTTACCTGAACCACGAGCCCATCGCGGCCCGGCCGGCCAGCGCCCTGTACCGGATCGAGAAGTTTTCGCGGCGCAACCGGGGGCTGGTGGCCGGGCTCGCCGCCGCGTTCACGGTGCTGCTCGCCGCCGCCGTCGCCACGGGCATGAGCCTTCAAGAGGCGATCCGGGCGCGGGATCTCGAAGCCCGGGCCCGCGTGAAGGCCGACGCGGCTCAGCGGGCCGAGGCGGAGCAGCGCGAGCTCGCCGATGTGCAGCGCGACCGGGCCGTGGCGGCGGAGACCGAGGCCACCAAGCGGGCCGACGAACTCTCCAGGGTGTCCGAGTTCCAGTCCGAGATGCTGACTCAATTGGACCCCGCCCGCGCGGGCCAGCGGCTCAGCGACGACGTGCGATCGCAGGCGATCGCGGCGCTCGCCGCGCTGCCCGAGGTCGAGCGAGAAGCCCGGCTCGCGGCCTTTGATTCGGTCTGGCGGCAGGTCAACACCACCGACGCCGCGCGCGGCCTCATCGAAGAGTCGATCCTGCGGCCGGCCGCGGCAGCGCTCGAACGGCAGTTCGCCGACCAGCCGGTGGTCGCGGCGATGCTGCAGCAAGTCCTGGCCGACCGGTACCGCGCGCTGGGGATGTACGACCCGGCGCTAACCATGCAGGAGGCGGCGCTGGCGAACTTCCGCGCGGAGTTCGGCGGGACCGGTGTCCGAACGCTGAGCGCCATGGTCCGCCTCGGCTCGCTCCTCTCCCGCATGAATCGCTTGGACGACGCGGACGCCGTGTGCCGCGACACCCTCGAAGCCTGCCGCCAGCAGCTCGGCGAAGAGCACGAGCTCACGCTGCTCGCGGTCAGCAACCTCGGCGAGCTTCACCTTTCTCGCCGGCAGCCCGGCCTCGCCGAGCCGCTGTTCCGCGACGTGCTGGAGAAGCAACGCAGGCTGCTGGGAGAGAACCACCCGGGCACGTTGTCGTCGGTCGGGCTTGTCGGCGTTTCCCTGCGGATGCAGGGCAAGCACGCCGAGGCCGAGCCCTTTTACGTCGAGTCCTTCGAGAAGACCCGACGCGTTCGGGGCGAGGACCACGCCGACACCCTCACGGCGATGATCGGCCTGGCCGTCCTGTTGGAATCGGCGGCCAAGTTCGCGGACGCCGAGCCGGTCGCCCTCGAAGCGGTCGCGCTCGCCCGCCGGGCCATGGGCGAAGAGCACCCGATCACCCTGGCGGCGCTCAACGCCCTGCTGAACGTGCTCTCCCGCTCCGAGCAATTCGAGCGCGCCCAGCCCTACGCCGACGAACTCCTCGACAAGTGCCGTCGGCGGCTTGGCCCGCGCCACCGCTTCACCGTCACCGCGATGGCCAACCGGGGAGCGCTGCTCGTGCGCCTCGAGCGGTTCGCCGAGGCCGAGCCGGTCCTTCGAGAGACGCTCGGCGCCGCGCGCCACGCCTTCGGCGAGGAACACCCCGACACGGTCGCGTCCATCGTCGATCTCGGGCGCGTGCTCAACCGGCAGGGGAAGCACGCCGAGGCCGTCGCCCTCCTCGCCCCCGCCGAGCCGGCGGTGCGCCGCGTGCACGGCGGGCCGGCCGACACCGGCAGCGGGCGCTTCCTGGTCGAGCTCGCGGCGGCGCGGGCGGGGGTGGGGGATTTCGTCGGCGCGGAGGCCGGGCTCCTCGAAGCCCACGGCGTCGTCTCCCGGGGGTCGCCCCGGACGGCGAGCTACTACCAGTGCGCGAAGTCGCTCGCCGAGTTCTACGCCGAGCGCGATCGCCAGGAGCCCGGGGGCAAGTACACGCAACAGGCGGGCAAGTGGAAGGCGACCATCGAGGAACTCGACTCGCACCGGTGAACGTGCCGGGGTCGCGGGGAGCACCGCCAGGCGCCGGCGCTCATACAAAGCCGTCGAGGACGTTGCGCCGACCGCGCCGCAGGCCGCCGAGCCCGTACACGTCCGCCAAGCGTTGATTCTCGCGCTCGCGGCGCACGGCTTCCTCGGCCCATTCCGTCCCATCCGCTTGGCGCGGCCTCGGATCCGGCACCGTGGAGAGACGCGGAAAAAAAGTTCAATCGTCGCGGAACTCCTCAAGGCGTCCCCGCTCGTCTCTTCGCTTGGCGTCCGCGTCGTAGTTGGCCGCCATCCGATGAAGCACCGCTGCGGCGCGGGGGCTCGTCTTGATCGCGAATACTAGCGAGCCAGGCGGCTTTCGATACCATACCGTTCCCGACCCATCGCCTGTCCCCTGGCGACAGGCAACCTTTCGACTGGACACCGCATGGCCGCGCAGTCACTGATCCGAGACGCGATGAACCTGCCTAATGGGGCGCGGTTCTTCAAGTGCGCGCTCCAGGTGAACCCCTTCCCGTACTTGACCCGGCACAAGAAGCCCACCACGTTCAAGGACGAGGCGTCGTACAACCAGGCGATCGTGCAAGCGTGCAAGGACCAGGGTGTTCAGGTCATCGCCGTCACGGACCACTATCGCGTCCGTACCGGCGATTCGCTCCGGAGAGCCGCCACCGACGCGGGTATCGTGGCCTTTCCCGGGTTCGAGGCCGTCACCAAGGATGGTGTCCATGTCCTGTGCCTATTCGGTCCCGACCGGCCTGTCGATGAGGTCGACCGGGTCATCGGCGAGTGCGGAATCCACGATTTCAAGGCCACATCGCCCGCGGGCGAGAAGGACTTCACAGAACTGCTTGACCTGAGTCACCAACGAGGATGTGTGTGCATCGCCGCGCACGTAACGACCAACGGCGGGCTCCTCGCCAAACTCAGCGGACAGCCGCGCGTTGTCGCGTGGAAGCACCCAAAGCTGTTCGCCTGCTCGATTGGCGGCTCGCTGGGAAACGTGGACGAGGGGCTCAAGACCATCATCGCCAACGGCGACCCGGCACATCACCGCGACCGACCGATCGCCGTCCTGAACGCTCAGGACGTGTGGAGTCCTGAGGACGTGGCCAAGCCGGGGTCAACGTGCTGGATCAAGATGTGTGAGGTCTCGGTCGAGGGCCTGCGGCAGGCCTTCCTTGACCCGGACTCCCGGGTGCGGTTGCACGCTCACCCACCGCCGGAAGAGCACGCCGAGTTCCTCGCCATCACCTGGCAAGGGGGCTTCCTCGACGGGGCCGCCATTCATTTCAATGAGAACCTCAATGTGCTCATCGGCGGGCGAGGCGCGGGCAAGTCCACGGTCGTCGAGAGCATCCGCTATGTCCTTGGCCTTGAACCCGTAAGCGAAGACGCCCGGCGGGCCCACGAGGGCATCATGCGGCAGGTGCTCGGGAGCGGTACGAAAGTCTCCCTCTTTGTGCAATCGCACCGTCCCGCTCGCAAAAGGTACCTGATCGAGCGCACCGTGCCGAATCCTCCTGTCGTGCGGGACGACGAGAACGGCGTGTTGACCATCAGCCCGACCGAGGTGCTCCCGCGCGTCGAGGTGTACGGCCAGCACGAGATTTCCGAGCTCTCCAAGAGCCGCGAGAAGTTGACGCGACTGCTCGACCGCTTCGTGGACCGCGACGCCGACCTCTCCCGGCGGCGGGCGGATCTTTCGCGGCAGTTGGAGAGGTCGCGCTCCCGGCTTCTGGAGGCCTTTCGCGAGCGGCAACAGACCATCGAGCGTCTCGCCGCTCTGCCAGGGTTGGAGGAAACGCTCAAGCGATTCAAGGACGCCGGGCTGGAAGACCGTCTCAAGGAGCAGAGCATCCTCCTCCGCGAGGAGCGGATCTTCAAGGCCGCGGCCGAACGCCTCGACGCGCTACGCGGCTCCATCGACACCATCCGTCGCTCCCTACCCATCGACAGGACATTCGTATCACCCAAGGCGACGGCGGAACTCTCGGCCCGCGACACGCTCGCCAAAGTGGACGCCATTCTGGAACGTGCCAGCGCCGCGGCCGAGGGCGGGTTTGCGCAGTTGCTGGGACAGCTCGACGCCGCGGGTGCGGAGCTAAGAAGCGTGCGCGGTGAATGGGATGTCCGCCGCGCCCAGGTGCTGGGCGACTACGAGCGCATTCTCCGCGGACTCCAGAAGTCCAAGGTTGACGGCGAAGAGTTCATGCGGCTCCGTCGCCAGATCGAGGACCTTCGTCCTCTGAAGGACCGCTCGGAGGCGCTTGAACGCGAGCTCGACGAGCTCCAGACCCAGCGCCGCAACCTGACTACGGAGTGGGAGGAGCTCAAAGCGCAGGAGTTTCGAGTTCTGAGCGACGCGGCGCGTCGTGTCAGCCAGAAACTACAGGGCCGCGTCAAGGTCCAGGTCTACTTCTCGGGCAACCGTGAGCCGCTCGCCGCGCTGCTCCGGGATCGCGTCGGCGGTCGTATGGCCGAGACGTGTGACGCACTCCTGACCCGCGCCGAGCTGTCGATCCCCGAGTTGGTACAGGCGTGGCGGACGGGTCGCGACGAGTTGGTGAAGCGGTTTGGTATCCCCGTGGGCCAGGCCGACCGGCTGGTTACGGCGCCCCCGGAGGTGCAGTACCTCGTCGAGGAGTTGGACCTGCCCTCCACCACCCAGATCGAACTGAACACGGCGCCCGATGGTGAGCCGCCGCAATGGCAAACGCTGGAGCAACTCTCCACCGGCCAGAAAGCCACGGCGGTCCTCCTGCTTCTGCTCCTCGAGTCGGAGGCTCCCCTGGTCGTCGACCAACCCGAGGACGACCTCGACAATCGCTTTATCACCGAAGGGGTGGTTCCGAAGATGCGCGAAGAAAAGCGCCGTCGCCAGTTCCTGTTCTCGACGCACAACGCCAACATCCCCGTCCTAGGCGACGCGGAGCTGATCGTCGGGCTGGTCGCCGCCGGCGACGCCGAAGGTTCGGGGAAGGGCCGTGTTCCGACCGAATACATGGGTTCGATCGACTCGGTAGCGGTGCGCGTGCTCGTAGAGGAGATCTTGGAGGGCGGAAAGACCGCGTTTGAGATGCGGCGGATGAAGTACGGATTCTGAGGGCGTCATGACCAAGACCGAGCTGCTCGAAATCATCCGCAATGGCGAGAACTCCGGGGTCGAGTTCAAGCGCGACGACATCGGCCCGCGCGACCTCGCCAAGGAGCTTGTCGCGTTCGCCAATCTGGCGGGCGGCCGCGTGCTGCTGGGTGTGGAGGACAACTGCGCGGTCAGCGGCGTCGTGCGCGCCAACCTCGAGGAGTGGGTGATGAACGTCTGCAGGGACAAGATCCGCCCGGAGGTGATCCCGTACTTCGAGACCGTGCGCGACGTGGAGCCGGGCAAGGACGTCGCGGTCGTCCGGATCGAGCAAGGGTACAGCGTCCATCACGTCTGGCACGACAGCCACCGGACCTACTACATCCGTGTCGGCACCACCTGTCGCGAGGCCAGCCCCGAGGAACTGCAGCGGCTCTTCCAGCAGCGCGGCTCGGTTCGGGCAGAGCTGCTTCCGGTATCCGGGGCGCAACTGGCAGACCTCGACCTGCGCCGTCTCACCGACTATTTTCGGCGCGTGCGTAGCCAGCCCGCTCCCTCCTTGGACGATGCTGCGGGCTGGACGACGTTGCTTGTGAACACCGAGATCATGTGCGAGTCCGAGGACTACGGCCCCGTGCCGACGGTCGCGGGTTTGCTTCTCTTCGGTGTAAACCCCGGCAAGTTTCTCCCGCACTCGGCCGTCGATGCGGCCGCGTTTCCCGGAACAGAAAAGGACTACGCGGCCACCGAGCGCGTCACGCTGCGCGGGCCGCTGGTCCCGCTGTACTCGGCGGGGGCCCGGGCCCTGAGCCTCGCCGAGAACGGACTTGTGGAGCAGGTGGTGGAGTTTGTGCGTCGCAACACCCAGGTGACCGCCCAGCTCCAGGATGGCGCCCGTCGAGAGGAGCGGCGCACCTATCCCGACGACGTCATCCGCGAGACGATCGTGAACGCGTTGGTGCACCGCGACTATCTGCTCTCGAATACGGACGTCGAAATGACAGTTTTCAGCGATCGCTTGGAAGTGACTTCACCGGGTCGCCTCCCCAACGGCATCACGCCCGAGCGGATGAAGACCGGGTGCCGAGCGGCCCGTAATCAGCTCCTCAAGGACGTGATGCGCGACTACGGCTACCTCGAGCACATGGGAATGGGCGTTCCCCGGAAGATCGTGCGCGGTATGCTCGCCCACAACAACACCGCGCCGGACTTCATCGAAGACGGCGAGGTGTTCCGTGTAGTCCTCCACGCGCCGTAGCCCGGAACCGCGAAGAGCAAGGTCTTGAGCGTGCACCGTTCTATCGCGCAAGCAGCACGCTCGAAACCACCGTCATCGCGCTCTTCAGCGCCAGAGCCCCAGGATGGTCCTTCCCGATGGTCGTGGGATACACGAGATCGAAATCCAGCGCGTCGTGATGGGCGGCGTAGTTCCGGGCAATAATAAGATTTGCGAACGCGGCCGCCAGAACGTCAGCCGCTGCGCACCCCGAGGCGACATCGGCGGCCACGACCATCCGAAGAGTTGGGCTGGTGTGGAGGGTGTACAACTTCCCGTGCTGTTTGAGTAAGGTTGAAACCTTCTGGACGATTGGGTCCACCTGCCCGTTGGCAGGGTGCTGCCATTTCTGAAGCACGTGCGTTAGCGTATCGAGCACCAGATCGTTGACCCCCGGTACTTGCGATTGGGGTTGGCGGTCGCGGTACTCACTGGTGAGCACTCGTTCGGCGTGCATCGCGACCAGGTTGAACTGCTCGATTCGCTCCGTCTCGCGGATGACCTTTTCCTCGGCCGTCAGCCGCTCTCCGCCTAGTTCTTCGTGCAGGCGATGAAACGCCAGCGCGAATCTTCGCAGCGAGCGGCTGCGATGCCAGTGGGTTTCGATAAGGGCCCTAAGCCCTCGGCGGTCCAGATGGCAGAGCTGAGGAACCGCGGAACTCGGCTGACGCATATACAACTCGGCGTGCCACGGGAACTCGCGGCGGGCCAGTTCCTCCTCGTGCGGAAGAGCCTCGACCAGCTGCGCGATGCCGTCGTGCCGAACGGGCGAGCTCCAGAACGGGTCGAGGAAGTCGACGGCTTCGCCTCCGACGTGCTCGATGAAGTACACAGCATACTGAACCTCCTGACGAAGAAGGCGGACGAGCGGCTCGGGGAACGGGTGGTGACGGCGCGCGGCATCGGCCATGTCCTTCCACATGCGAAGCAGCGTCTCACGGGTGTCCGTTTTCATGGCGTCCACCGTCATCCCAAGCCCCGCGGCGACGGATTTGAGAGCGTCATTGATCTCCTCGGCGCGTCGGAAGGGGGAGACGCTGCACCCAAGCACGGTGCGCATGCGGGAGAGCCACTCGAACGTCCGCTGGCGCGGTTTCCACTTGCGGCGCAGATACTCGTGGGTATTCTCCGTGCGGGTTGCTCGCCCGGCCCTCTCCCCGGCCACGTCGTCATCCACGGGATCGGTGAGGCAGTACGTTTTTGACATATGCCGTACGTAGTCCGTGACTTGGAACGCTTGCCAATAGGCGAAGTAGTCGATCCATGGGTGGATTTCCTGGTTGCACCGAGCGTGGCGAAACGCCGGTGGCAGGGCGGCAGCGTCGTCTGCTGAAACGGCGTGCGCACGCGCGGCCTGCGTCAGTTCTCTCCCGAGGTCGTCCAGGTCCGCGAGCCACCACACGGAGCCGTTGCCAGGCCACGCCCCGCTCATTGCAGTAATGTAGAGGCTAATCGCCCATTCGCAGTCGGACGGACATCCTTCCACCTGGATCGGTGAGATGACCGGGAAATTCTTCCACGCGTCGAACGCTGCCTGGGGCAGGGGCACGCGCAGCACCGGCTCAACCCACCCGCGGGAGACCACGTGCGCCAGGCTCATGGCGGGGGGCAACTCGACGCCCATATTGCGCAGCCAATCGCCGAAAGGGGAGGATTGCCGGGTGCGGGTTCCGGGCGCAGCGAGATACCTACACTTCATGTCACCGCTGCTCAATTGCACAGGCCATTATCTGCGGCTGTGCGCCGGAGTGGAAGTGTTGGGGTGTACGGACCGCAGTCTGACGCCTGCCTTCGATAGTGGAGTGACGCCGCCGAATCGGCGGTCAGCGGCCGGCACCCCGTCTTTCCCCGGACCGAGGGTTACTGGACATCCTCTTGTCAGGCGCGGAGGCGTGCATCGGGAATGCCGTCGAGGGGGTGATCGCCCCGGAGAATGACCCGATGCCGACCCGCGACCGCGAGCATTGACCGGATTGCCTACCCGCCGGAGAAACACCCCGCCGGGGCCCGGCGGGGTGGCGGGGTGAAGGACCGACGCGCGGTGGGAGGGGGTGGGGATGGGTAT
>CAZCPB010000114.1:0-1008 GCA_964500365.1 uncultured Phycisphaeraceae bacterium | reverse complement strand
CCGTTCAAACCCCCCGGGGGGCGGGGGGGGGGGGGGGGGTTTTAGGCCCGCCGGCGGGGTGGGGGGGGGGGGGTTGGGTTGGGGGGGGGGGGGGGGCGGCTGTCGCTCAGGCCGTGAACAGTCCCCGGTCCTTCTTCTTGAAGCGCGACGCCGCACCCTTGGCCGCGATCTCGCGGATCATCGATGAGTAGAGAGTGGCGGCGGGCGTCATGCCCCCCGGGCTCTTCCAGAGCCCCTTGGCTTCCATCTCGGCGATGATCTCCGCCGCCCGCAGGGGCTTGCCGGACTTGGCCAGGACCTGTGCGGCGGCGTCGAGGGCGCTCAGCTTTCCGGTGGCCCGAGTCGGGGTTGCAGGTCGGCCTCCCTTCGCGGGTGCGGGTGCCTTCTTTGTGGTCGACGGTTTGGACTTCTTCTTCATGCTCGTGCTCCTTGGGGGGACGGCGGGATTGCCGCCCGCGGAGCACATGGAGGGGCAAGCAGCCGCCGGACGCAAGGCGATCCGCCCAGGAATCCGGCCTTGGTCGGCGTGGCCGGGGGGTGCGCTCGGGCCGTCGCGACGCCGTGTCGGGGTCGCCGTGGGCGACATGGCGCATCTCTGGATTTCGCAAAGACTTGCGCGATGACGTGTCCGCCAAGACCCCGACAATTCTGCCACGGCGTGAGCCCCGTGGAGTGGACATTTCAGGACATTTGCTGCCGTGGTGTCACCGCGCTTTGACACCCGCCATGACACCCCCGAGCGGGCATAAGCGGGAGTTTCCGGGTGTCGGGCTTGGGTGCCGCCGGAACCCCAATTAGGGCCAGTTTTCACGCACGTCCTGCGGGTTTCCGCGTGCGGCGGGCGATCACCGTCCCGCTTTTGTAAAGCGCGGGTCGGGGGTTCAAATCCTCTCGGCGGCTCTTGACCGCGATCGCCGAAAAAGCCCTGGAATCCAGGGCTTTTTCGCTTCCCTGGCCAAGTCGCCTTGACCCGCGCCACCCCCCAGCCAACCTGTGCCTGACACCAGG
>CAZCPB010000113.1:0-12582 GCA_964500365.1 uncultured Phycisphaeraceae bacterium | reverse complement strand
GGCGTGGGTGGCGCTGCGGTCTTCGAGACCCGGGAAGGAAGCAAAGCCCCCGGCGGTCCCCGTCGCGATTGGCATCGGTGGCGTGCTCGGCCTGGTCGCGGGGATCACCGGCACGGGCGGGGGCATCTTCCTCAGTCCGATGATGCTGCTCTTCAACTGGGCCGACACGAAGCGCACCGCAGCGACCGCATCGCTGTTCATCCTGGTCAACTCGCTGGCGGGGCTCGGTGGTTTGGTCAGCGCGGGCTGGAAGCCGACGGGCGAACTCGCAATCCTCGCAGCTGCGGCATGTATCGGCGGGCTGGTTGGTGCTTCCCTGGGCAGCCGCCATGCGACCCCGCGTGCTCTGAACTTGGCGCTGGCCGCGGTGCTGCTCATCGCAGGCGCAAAGCTCATGTTCGCCTGAATCACCCACAAACTACAGCCGCTGTCAATCTTCACGCTTCCGGTTCTCTCTGGGAGGGCGGCGCGATGAGCCGGTAGACCTCGACACCCGCCGATTCGGCGAGGAGACTGCGCCACCGGGCCAGGTACGCTTTCATGGTCGGATCGTTTGCCACGCGGTCTTGGTCGCGCCGGTAGGCTGCCTCGTCGCTGTAGTGCACCAATTCGATGAAACGGTGGTCATCGTCCAGGTCTTGGGGCAGGCGGACGGTGATGCCGCCGGGTGCCTCGTAGAATGGGATCGCTTCGCGCAGGAAATCGACGAAGTCAGCGCGGCGGCCGGGGACGACGCGGCAACGCAGATGTAGATCGATTCGACCAGCGGGATCCATGTCCAAAGGTAGTCCCCAGCCGGCATGCGCGACGACTTGGTGAGCCTCTTTCGCTTGGCAACGTCGCGGCCGAAGGCACTCGTGCCGAAGGATAGCAAGGCGGTGGCCGCCCTCACATTCGGTTGTGCCTACGCCCAAATCGGCTGCTTCCAGATCGGAACGTCCTGCTTCATCCGATCGATGAACTCCGTGAGCCCGGCGATCGCTTCGGCCCGGTGCGCCGCGGCGACAATGAGCACAAACGAAACCTCACCGACCCCCACCCTCCCGCGGCTGTGGAGCACAGCGACCGATCGCAGCCCATGGCGTTCTGCGACGTTTCGGGCCAGGATATCGAGTTGCTGCTGCGCCATCGGGTCGTAGGTCTGATAGTCCAACGCCACCAACGACCGCGGCTCGCCGTCGAAGCCGGGATGCGCCTCGTCGCGGCGCACGATCCCCTCGAAACGGAGCGTGGCTCCTACCCGCCCCGTGCGATCTGTTCCGCCGATGAGGCGCCCGGCATCGGCCTCGGCCTGGGGGTTCACAGGGCCATCCACGATGGCGGCCAGCACGCGGCACGTAGGCGAAACCGAGGGGTCCGGCATCATCCGCCCCCCAAGAGTGTGATCAGGGCCACCTCGTCACCCGCGTTGACATCGTGGTCGCCCCGGGCAAATGTCCGGTTCACGGCCAATCGTCCCGTGTCTGGGTTGGGGAGGGCGAACCGCAAGCCGGGGTGTTGCTCCCTGAGCGCAGTCAACACGTCGCGGACGGTGGCACGGGCGCCCACGGTGACCGTTACTCGGCCGGCCTTGGCGTTTATTGCCGCGGCACCGAAGATAAGCACTTCGAGCTCCATCGCAGGAGTGTATGGTTTGGGCGTTGGCGACAGGAGCAAGCATGGGCTTTCGCGGTCAGGAGTACGCGTTCGATTCTCCCGCGGCGGCGGTCGCGGGCATGATCGCCTGCCTTGGCGGCTCGCCCCCTGCGCTACGCCCCGAGTTGACGAACCTGGATGCGGACGCCCCGACCGGCCCCCTCGGGCGCATCTTGGCCGAGGACGTGCAGGCCGATCGGGATAGCCCGGCCTTTGACCATTCGGCGATGGACGGGTTCGCTGTGCGTTTCGGGACGATCGCGGCCGCGCGTGACGGAGCGTTGGTGCTGACGGTCGCGGGCGAGTCACGCATCGGGCATGAGCCGCCGGTGATGCCTGAAGGCAGGGTCGCGATCCGAATCGCCACGGGAGCGGCGGTTCCGCCGGGGGCCGACACTGTGATACGGCGCGAGGATGTAGTGGAGGCAACCGGAAGCGACGCGCGAAAGGACACTCCGGGGCCGATCACGATCTCGGCGCACGCCGCGGGGCGTGTCAAACCGGGCGACCACATTCGCCGGCGCGGGGAGAACGCTCGCGCGGGTGCGGTCGTGCTGCGGGCGGGCGAGGTGATCTCCGCGGCGGGTCTTGGAACTCTGGCGGCGGTTGGTGTGACCGGGCCCCGTGTGTTCCCACGCCTGCGCGTCGCCATCATCACCACGGGGGACGAGGTCGTGCCGCCACGAGCCGTGCCGGCGGCGTTCCAGATCCGCAACAGCAACGCACCTGCGCTGCGCGCGATCCTCGCGTCGCCGGCGTGGATGGTTGTTGCGAGCGTCGCGCACGCTCACGACGAGGGAGAACTCGATGGCGTGCTGCGCGCCGCTGTCGCCGCGGCGGACGCGGTTGTTCTCACCGGTGGCGTCTCGATGGGTCACCGGGACCCGGTCCGCGAAGCGGTCGAAGCGGTCGGCGCGGAAGTCATCTTCCACGGCCTGCCGCAGCGCCCGGGCAAGCCCATGCTCGGCGCGGTGTTGCGACGCGCGGGAGCGGAGGCGGATGGACCACTGCCGATCTTCGGCCTGCCGGGCAACCCGGTCTCGGCGCTGGTGACTTGCACGCGCATCGTGCTGCCCGTGCTTGCCGCGTGCGCAGGGGCGAGCCGGACCCCGCCCGATCTGCTGCCGGGGCTGGTCAGGCTCGCGCACCAGGACGGCCGATCGCTTGATCTCTGGTGGCATCGCCCGGTGCGCCTGAGCATCGACGAGGCGGGAGCGCCGACAGCCGAGATCGTGGACACTCGGGGCTCTGGCGACATGATTGCCGCCGGGCTCAGCGACGGGTTCGTTGAACTGCCGCCGTCAGAATCACCTGCCATTGCCCCGTTCTATGCATGGCCGGCGTCGTGAGCCGCGACGGCCAACGATGTTCCTGCGTGGACGCCCCTGCGAGACCCATCGAGATGAACGACTCAGCTCAGCCGGCCCGCCCCGCCCCACTCTCGCACGTTGCGCCCGATGGCAGCGCGCGGATGGTGGATGTGGGTGAAAAGCCGATCACTGCGCGTTCCGCGAGCGCGGAGGGATTTGTGCGCATCTCGGCCGACCTCGAGCGGGCCATCCGCGCCAACACGGTCAGGAAGGGCTCGGTGTTGGAGATCGCGCGCCTCGCGGGAATCCTCGCCGCCAAGCGCGCCGACGAACTCATCCCCCTGTGCCACACGCTGCCCCTGGACGCGGTGGACGTGGCGGCGACCCTGGAGAACGGCTGCGTGCGCGTCACAGCGACCGTCCGCACGCGGTCCCGCACCGGCGTTGAAATGGAAGCGCTGACGGCGGTCACCGTCGCGTGCCTCACCGTAATCGACATGGGCAAGGCAATCGACAAGACGATGGTCATCGAGGGTGTCCGCATCACGGAGAAGCGCGGGGGACGGAGCGGCTCGTTCAACGCTCCACCGGAGGGTTCACGATGACCGATCCGGTGCGCCCCATCCGCGCTGCCGTGCTCACCGTGAGCGATCGCTGCTCGCGCGGTGAGGCGGTCGATACGTCCGGGCCGGCCCTCGCGGACCTTCTCCGTATGCGGCTGGGCGCCGAGGTCGTTGATCGGAGATGCCTGCCCGACGAGCGAGATCGGCTCGCCGCCTGCTTTGTCGAGTGGAGCGGGACCGACCTCGCGATCGACCTCGTGGTGAGCACAGGCGGTACGGGCCTGGCTCCGCGGGATGTCACCCCCGAGGCCGCGCGGAGCGTGCTGACGCGCGAGCATCCCGGCCTGATGGAACTCGCACGCCTCCGCTGCCTCGCCATGACCCCGCGGACGTTCCTCTCACGCGGAGTAGCGGGGACGATCGGGCGCACGTTGATCCTGACCCTGCCGGGCTCGGTGCGGGGATCGACGGAGAACCTTGAGGCCCTGCTGGACGTCCTTCCGCACGCCATTGATACGCTCCGCGGCGACGTGCAGGACGATGGGCGGCCGGACGCGACGGCCGTCACCGGCAGGATAGTTCACCATGAGCGATGACGGCCCGACGATCTCCCCAGCGTTCCTGGCTTCGACCCAGCCCGTGGTGCTTGTCGGCGGAAAAAGCCGGCGCTATGGGCGTGACAAACTCGTCGAGACTTGGAACGGCAGGATGCTCGTGGAGCACCCCATCAATGCGTTGCGGAGCGTCTTCGGGAACAGGGTCAGTGTTGTTGGAGCGTGCGACCCGCGAATCCCGGGGTTGGCCGATGGCGTCATTCAAGACCGCTACGCGGGCGTAGGCCCGATCGGGGGGATCACCTCCGCGCTGGAATCGGGGCCCGCATCGATCTTCGTGCTCGCCGGCGACATGCCGAGCGTCTCTCGCCCGGACATCCTGGCGATCGTCGCCGCGGCGGAACGAAGCCGAAACATCTCGGCGGTCCTCGGATTCACGGACCGTTTCCACCCATGCCTGGGCATGTACCTCGCGACCGCCCTGCCGCAGTTGCTGGCGCGACTCGAACAGAAGAAGTACCGCCTGGGCGACGCGTTGACGGCGCGGCTGGTGCTCCGCGTCGCCGTGGAGGAGCGAACTGTGGTGAACATCAACGAGTCCACCGATCAACTTCACGGCTGAACGACGGACGGGAGGAGAGGGGTTCGACCGGCACTCGCGAGGCGGATGTCATCGACGGTGTAGAAGCATGCAGGGTCCGCCGCGCGGGCGACATCGACGACGTGCTGGGTGCGGTTGCGTCGCACCTGAACGAACAGCATCGAAACGGGGCCATCGCGTCCCTCACCGCTGAATGTGGTGACGCCGAGACCCCGGGAACGGAGAGCATCAAATACCGCTTGCCCCTGGCGCGAGAAAACGCGGACGACCTGCTCCCCGAATGGAAGCCACCGCTGGAGGGTGACTCCCACGTAGCTCCCGGTCGCGGCTCCGACGGCAAACGCGACGCCGTACGCAGGTTCCGAACGGATGTTCGCGATGACCGCGGAGACGGCGTAGACCCAGATGGTCATCTCGAGCAAGCCAAAGAGCCACGCCAGACCGCGGTGGCCACTGACCACGGCGACTGTGCGCATGGTCCCCAGCGACACATCGCCGATGCGAGCAATGACTATGAGCGTGCATCCGAGGACGATGCTCCATGTCATGATTGATCGCCGAGCTCGGGCTTGACGGCAAGGATCGAGCACGGCGAGTCGCGCACCACCCGCTCGGCCGTAGAACCGAAGATCATGTCCCGGATGTTCCACCGATCGCGGGTGCCGAGCACCGCCAGGTCACACCCTCGGTCCCTGGCGAACCGAACGATCGCGTGGCCGTACCCGCCGCCGCGCCACTCCGACCGAACACAGTGGAAGGCCGCCTTGAGGGCGTTGAGCTCGTGCGAGAACGGCGCGCAGAACTCCCGGACACGGGCTTCGACTCCTTCCCGGAATCGCGACTCGAAGTCGGGCATGTTCACCTCGACGCCCCGGGGCGGGGCGAGGCCGTACCACGGATCGTCGTACACATGCAGGATGTTCAGGGTGCCGTCGTCCTGAGCGGCCACGCGGATCGCCTGCTGCAACGCGAGCTTGGAAGTCTCTGTGAAATCCAAGCACGCAACGACGTTCCTGTACGGCTCGGCGTGATCCTCGCGAACCAGCAGGACCTTGGTCTTGGCGCGCTGCATGCACCCCGCGGCGGTTGGGCCGATGCCCTTTCGAGCGTCGCGCACGCTGTGCGACCCGAGCACGAGGAGGTCGGTGCGAGCGCGCGCGGCCGATTCGAGGATCCTCTCTCGCGGGCTACCGATCTCGATGTCGCACTCCACACCAGGCTGCACGTTCGCCTCCGCCGCGAAGCGCGCCCACGCTGCCTTCGCATCTGACACGAGGTCGGCCCGAGTCGGCAGCGGGAACGGGAACAGTGGGTGCGGGGTTGGCTCGAGGGCGGGTACGGGCACGACGTGCACAGCACGCAGCGATGCGCGGTTGATGTCGGCGATACGCATTGCCTGTTTGAGGGCGGTGGCGGAGCATGGCGAGAAATCAACGGCAACGAAGATCGAGTTGAAGCTCTTCATCTTATGGCCTCCACGGATGCGAAATCCCTGAAACCGGCCTCCGGAGACCACGGTACTGCGGGGCCAGCCTGGAGTGGCCGGGTCCGGTCCTGCAACGCTGTCACGCTACGCCTGCCCGCTGCCGGTGCCGCCGCCACTCGTGCGACCCACTCGGAACCGCCGCCGCGCACGCGTGTCGATCCGTTCGACCGCTCTGCCGATGGCGGCCTCGAGCTTGCGAGCCGCCGCGTCGATGGCTGAGTAGAGGTCGTGGGAGCGGGCCCGGACCGCGATCGGTGTTCGGCCGTTCACCCGCGCCTCCATCACGCAGTGGGCATCGTCGCCGGTGTGCCTCGGACCGTTGACGTCCTCGAAATGGACCTCGACGGCCGTCATCATCGCGCCGTACCGGCGGAACGCGCCCGCGAGCTTGCGGTGCACCCACGCCTCGATTGCAGCGCTGGTCTGGAGGTTCCCGGGTTTGATGAGTATCGGCAGATTGGACGCTCGCGGCGACATGCTCGACCTCCTTGAACTGAGTGGCGACCCTACCGATCGAAGTGCCGCTCCCGCTCGGGCTGGTACGCGATGCGTTCCACCGTCACGCGCCGCGACACACGGCCTCCGGCGCACTCGACGCTCTCACCCTCGCGGGCGCCCAGAAGCGCCGCGCCAAGGGGCGACAGCACCGAGAGCCCACGAGAGTCCGCATCGGGATAGCAGAGGTCGTAGGTCTCCGGCTCGTTGTCGCCCGGATGACGCACGAGCACCCGCGAGTTCATGGTGACGACGTCGGGCGGAACCTGACGGGGAGCGACCCTGCGTGCCCGCTCCAGGAGCGTGCGCAGCCGCCACACGGGGGCGTCGAGGTGCGGGCCTTCGAGCAGGGGTTGAAGTCGCGTGTAGTCCAGCGTGCTGACAACGGGTCCGGCGTTCATGACGCCCCCTTTCTTGATGACGAACCGGTGGATTAAGCCGTGACGCCAGGAGAGACCGGGTGGTTACAGGTGCAGGTCCCCGGCGGCCTCGGGTTGGTACAGGATGTTCAGGATTTCGCACGACCGCTCCTCCCCGCCGGGCACGCGGAACCTGACGCTCTGCCCGACGCGGCAGCCCAGGATCGCGGCGCCGAGCGGGGCGAGCACTGAGATGCAGCCCTCCTCCGGGTCCGCGTTCTCGGGGAACACCAGCGTCATGGTCCATGTGCGCCGTCCGTCGCGCAGCCGAACCCGGGAGTTCATCGTGACCACATCGGAAGGGATCTCGTCCTGACCGACGACGACCGCGCGGGCCAGTTCAGCCGCCAGCACCGAGAGATACGGCCGGTCGCGAAGGTCGCTGCCCGTCGCGCCTCCCCGAGTGCCGGACGGCGAGATCAGTTCGCGCAGCCGCACCATGTCCTGGTGGGTGATATGGATGGTGCGGTCGTTCATAGTGGGCTCCTGCGACACTGCGTGTGTGCTCTGATCCGATCGACGCTCGGCTCACGGGAAGATGCCGCGCTCGGCGTACACCTGCTCGATGCGGCGCAGCGCCACGGCGTACGCGGCGGTGCGCCAGTCCAGCGACTTCTCCGCGACCATCCCCTTCACCCGCGTGTAGGCCCGCTCCAGGATCTCCCGCAGGCGCTGGTCCACCTCAGCGGCGTTCCACGCCGCGCCCCCCCGGTTCTGCAGCCACTCGAAGTACGACACGACGACGCCACCGGCGTTGCACAGAACGTCCGGGAGGACGTCTATCCCGCGCTCGCGCAGCACGGCATCACCCTCGGGGGTGGTCGGGCCGTTGGCGCCCTCGGCGACGAGCCGCACGTTGAGCTGCCGCGCCGTCCGGCCCGTCACCTGGTTCTCCAGGGCGGCGGGGATGAACACATCCGCCTGCACACCGAAGAACTCATCGAGCGGGATGGCCTCTGCGCCGGTGAATCCGGCGACGCCGCCGGCTTTCTTGACGTGCTCGGCGAGTGCATCGGCATCCAGCCCCTCCGCGCCCCGGGCGCGGATCGCCCCCGTCACATCCTGGACCGCCAGCAGCTTCGCGCCCTTGTCTTTCAAGATGCGTGCGGCCCATGCCCCGACCTTGCCGAAGCCCTGCACCGTGTAGGTGAGATCGCGGAGCTTGCAGTTCTTGTCCGCGGCCCACATCTCGATGAGATCAACAACACCCTGCCCGGTGGCCTTCTCCCGACCGACCGCGCCGCCCGCGCTCACCGGCTTGCCCGTGACGACGGCCAGCGCCCGGTACCGCTCCTGCGGCGGCAGCGTGGCCGCGTAGGTGTCGACCACCCACGCCATCGTGCGCGCGTCGGTGTTGACGTCGGGGGCGGGCACGTCGTAACCGGGCCCGATGTTCGCGCCCAGCGCATACACGAAGCGCCGCGTCATCCGCTCGATCTCGCGGCGGCTGAGCGTCGCGGGATCGACCTGCACGCCCCCCTTGCCGCCGCCGAAGGGGATGTCCACCAGGGCGCACTTGATCGTCATCCACGCGGCCAGGGCGCGCACCTCGTCGATGCTCACATCCTGGTGATAGCGGATGCCGCCCTTGAACGGCCCGAGCACGTTGTTGTGCTGGACGCGGTAGCCGGAGAACATCTCGATGCGCCCGTCGTCCATGCGGACCGGGAAGTTCACGCTCACTTCGCACGCGGGCGAGGAGAGGATCTTGCGGACTTCCGGGGCCAGCCCCACGGCCTCGGCGGCCTGGTCCATCTGTTCGCGGACGCGCTGAAACAGTTTGGGATGCTCGGTCTCGTGCGCACGGCCTGCGATGGTTCTGGGGGATGGGGGGGTAAGGGTGGCGGTGCCGTTGGCGATGGGGGCGGTGGTCATGGCGAGACTTCTCCGTGTTGAGGGGACGGCGTGCCTATTGCAACCTGCGTGCCAGAGCCTCCCCCTGCGCCACGCCGCCCAAACGCGACCACCCCGCTCGCGGCGCGGGGAAAAGCGCACCACTGGGGCGATTCGCCCCGGGGAGGCCAGAAAGGTCAGGCAATTGCGGTGTGCCGATCGTCGGGCCCTGCTGCGCTCGGTGCCTTGAGTTTCTCCCGCAGCGACTTGCGGTCGATGCCCAGGATCATCGCGGCCTTGGTCTTGTTCCCGCCCACGCTCTCGAGCACGGCGCGGATGTGGGCAACCTCCACCTCGCGGAGCGTGCGGCGGGTTTGCTCGCAGGCGCTCGGTGCGGGGCGCGGAGAATGCGGGGGCGGCGAGGATGGGGCGACGTACCGCATCACCGTCGGCAGGTCCACCGTGTCGATCACGCCCGCATCGGCGAAGATCACCAGCCGCTGGGTGAGGTTCTGCAGTTCGCGCACGTTGCCGGGCCACGAGTACCGCCGCAGCGCCTCCAGCGCCGCCTCGGTGGGACGCGGCCCGCCGCCGGTCTCGCCGCAGCCTTCACCCTCGCCGCTCTGCCTCGCGGCCGCCGCGAGGAAATGGCGGAACAGGAGCACGACATCGCCCTCGCGCTCGCGCAGCGGCGGGACCTCGATGGGCAGCACGTGCAGGCGGAAGAACAGGTCCTGGCGGAACTTCCCGTCGCGGGCCAAGCCCTCGAGGTCCTTGTTGGTCGCCGCGATGATGCGGACATCGACGCGGCGCGGCTCGTCGGCCCCCACGGCCTGCACGGTCTGCTCCTGGAGGACGCGCAGCAGTTTGGCCTGCGCGATGGGCGAGAGTTCGGCGATCTCGTCGAGGAAGAGCGTCCCGCCGTCGGCGGCGACGAAGAAGCCCTGGCGCGCGGCTCCCGCGCCCGTGAACGAGCCCTTGGCGTGCCCGAAGAGTTCGCTCTCGATGAGCGTCTCGGGGATGGCGGCGCAGTTGACGGCCAGGAACGACGCCGCAGCGCGGGGCGAGCGGTAGTGGATCGCCCGGGCGACAAGCTCCTTGCCCGTGCCGCTCTCGCCGGTGATGAGCACGGGGACGCTCGCGCCGGCGGCGCGGTCGATGTGGCGGTAGACGGGCCGCATCGCCGCGGAGGCGCCGATGAGGCCGTCGGGGGCCGCGACCTCACCCGGGGCGTCGAGTTCGCGCCGCAGGCGGATGCGGTCGAGCGCGGTGCGGACGGCGCCGCGGAGTTCATCATCCGAGAAGGGTTTGGGCAGGTAATCGTCCACGCCCTCGCGCATCGCCGTCACCGCCCCGCCGACGGTGGCGAAGCCCGTGACCATGATGATCCCGGTGGCGCGGAAGTGCTCGCGCACATGGCGGACGAGGTCCAGCCCGTCGGCCCCGGGCATGCGCATGTCGGTGATGACCAGGTCGGCGGGCGACTCGGCGAGCGCGCGGATCGCCGCGGCGACGCTCTCGGCGGCGCGGACCTCGTGCCCCTCAGCGCGCAGATTGCGTTCGAGCACCTCGCGCGTCGCGGGCGAGTCGTCAACCACGAGGATGCGGGCGGTGTCGGCGGTCACGTCGGGGAATCTCTTTCAAGCATGAGGAGCGGGGTGGATGGGCAGGAGCACGCGGAACGTGCTGCCGCGCGACGGCTCGGAGGCGACCTCGACACTCCCGCCGTGCCCGGCGACGATCCCCTGCACGACGGCCAGGCCCAGGCCCGTGCCCTCGCCGACATCCTTGGTCGTGAAGAACGGGTCGAAGGCGCGGCGGAGAACATCGGGCGTCATGCCGGCGCCGTCGTCCTCGACGGTGAGGACGATCGCGTCGCCCTGGGCGCGGGTGCGGATGGTGACGGTGCCTTTGCCCGTGATCGCCTGCATCGCGTTGATGACGAGATTGGTCACGACCTGCCGCACCTGCACCGGGTCGGCCTCGATCTCAGGGAGATCGGCGGCGAAGTCGCGGGCGAAGCGGATGCCGGGGTTCTCGCACCCGGCCTCCAGCAGGAACATGGCCTCATCGACCACGACGTTGACGGATATCATGCCCTTGGACGCCGGGGCCTGGCGCGCGAATACCAGCAGTTTGCGGATGATCTCGCGCCCGTGCAGCGAGGCCTGTACGATGCGCCCGAGGTCGGCGCGGACCTGCTCGGGCACGCCCGGGGCCTTGAGGGCAAGCTGAGCGAACCCCAGCGTGTTGCCCAGCGGCTCGTTGAGTTCGTGGGCCACGCCCGCAGCGAGCTGGCCGATGGTCGCGAGGCGGTCGGCGTGGCGGAGTTGCGATTCCATGTGCGTCCGCCGCTGCTCGGCCTCGACGCTCTCGACGAAGACGCCGACCTGGCGCGCCACGGTCTGGAGAAGCGAGCGTTCCTCGGAGAGGAACAAAGAACCAGCGCCATTGCCAACGCCGGCTTGAGCGGCGTGAGGAGGGGTGGCGGTGTACGCGAGCGCGACATCCCCCCGACGCACACCCGCGACGACCAGGTCGCTCGTGATCCACGCGCCCGGATGGGCGTCGCTCGCAGATCCGTCGCCGGCGAAACCCCTCGAAGCGACCACGAGGTCGTCCAGTCGCATCCGTGCAACAGCCCGCGCGGGAACCTGGCACGCGCCCGGGAGCACGTTCACAACGCGGCTCATGCAATCGCGGAGCGAGGTGCGGTGCTCGACGAACGCCGCGGCGACTTCATACAGGCACGACAGTTCCTTGACGCGTTCGCGGAGTTGGGCCGCCAGGTCGCCGCGCGTGCAGGCCGCTTCCTGAGGCGTGGGCTCGACAGGCGATGGCGGCGATTGCAAGCGAACACCTCCGTGGCGGCCGCTCGGGGCCGGCCCGAGCGATCACCTTGAACAACGGTCGGGGCTGCCGGACCCTACGATGCCCCGTGGGGCTGGCGTTCCCGCGGAGGAGCGCCTCGGACACATCGTACGCCCGGCCGCGATGGCTGCCGCCGGGCGAAGGAGCATGGCCATGTCAACGATCCGCCCGGAATCCACCGTTGGAGAACTCGTCGCCGAGCGGCCCGCACGCTCCCGCGTCTTCGAGTCGCTCAAGATCGACTACTGCTGCGGCGGGAAACTCCCGCTCTCGCAGGCGTGTGGCAAACTCGGACTGAGCACCGCGGCCGTGCTCGAAATGCTCGAGAAGTCGGACAACGAACAGACCCGCCCGGGGCTGGCCGACGCAGGGGCCATGTCGCTCACGGCCCTCGCGGACCACATCGTCCACGCCCACCACGACTTCCTGCGGGCCGAACTGCCGCGGCTCGACGCCATCACCGAGAAGGTCTTCCGCGTCCACGGCGACCACGAGCCGCGCCTGCGCCGGGTGCGTGAGGCGTTCTGCTCGCTCAAGGACGAGATGCTCAGCCACATGGCCAAGGAAGAGCACGTCCTGTTCCCGATGATCCGGCAGATGGAGCAGACGCACACGCCCCCCACCCCCCCCACGCCCCAGTCCTGCTGCGGCGGCACGCTCGCCCACCCCATCGCGCAGATGGAGGCGGAGCACGACCAGTCGGGCGAGGCGCTCGCGACGATCCGCGCGGCGACGGATGAGTACGTGCCGCCGTCGTTGGCGTGCAACACCTACCGCGCGATGCTCGACGGGCTGGCCGGACTGGAACGCGACAT
>CAZCPB010000112.1:0-12612 GCA_964500365.1 uncultured Phycisphaeraceae bacterium | reverse complement strand
GGGGACGACGCGGCCGCGCGTGCCGTCGGTCAGGTCCGAGAGCGATGCGCCGGCGCGGCGGGCGTCGTCTGGGGAAGGGTCGTCGCCGCCGGACCCGGCGTCGCCGCTGGTCGAGTCCGACAAGCGGGTGAAGCCGGCATCGCCGGAGCTGGCCGACATCGCGCGCCAGGCCGATGCGCGCCAGACGGCGGCGAGCACGCGCCCCGAGATCACGAGCGCCGACCGGGGCCGGTGGAGGCTGGTCGAGTACGTGTCGGACGGCAGCGGCCCTTTGATCTTCAAGACCGACGAGCTGCTCCGCTACGGCCTGGCGAGCCAGGTGGTGAAAGACGACGAGGAGCTCAAGGCGTTCTTCGGCGCGACGAACCTGCTCCGGCTGAACGAGACGTGGTCCGAGGGTCTGGTCACGTTCCTGACGAACCTCGTCGTGCGGGCGGTGCTGATCGTCATTCTGCTGATCTCGCTGTTCCTCGAGATGACGCACCCGGGCGTCGCCTTGCCGGGCGCGATCGCGGTGATCGCTCTGTTTCTGCTGATCGCGCCGCCGTTCATCATCGGGATGGCGGGGTGGTGGGAGGTGGTGGCGATCGTCGGCGGCATCCTGCTGATCCTGCTGGAGATCTTCGTGATCCCGGGGTTCGGGGTGGCGGGGATCGCGGGGGTGCTGGCGCTGTTCGCCGGGCTGGTGGCGGCGTTCGTGCCGCGCGGCGCCGGGGGGCTGTTCCCGGACACGCCGCAGGCGCGGAGCGACCTGATGTACGGGTTCACGACGGTGATCGCGGCGGCGGCGACGGCGATCATCGGGATGTATTTTCTGGGCAAGCACTTCGGTTCGCTGCCGCTCCTGGGGCGGCTGGTGCTCAAGAACCCCGACCCGGACGAGGTTGACGAGGGGGGGATGCTCGCGGCGATGGACCCGGGCGCGGGCGAGCTGCGCACGGGGATGACGGGGCTGGCGATCACGCCGCTGCGGCCGTCGGGGCGCGTTCAGTTCGGGGATCGGATCGTCGACGTGGTCTCGGACTTCGGGTGGATCGCGGCGGGGGTGACAGTGCGGATCATCGAGGCCACGGAGTTCCGTGTCGCGGTGGAGGCGGTTGCGGGCGAGGTGGCTGCGGGCGAATCGGGCCCGGGGGGCGGGGCCGCGGAGCGCGGGTCGGGCGATCAGGGCGGCGATCGGGGCGAAGCGGGCGCGGGGCCCGGTGATGGAGGCGCGCGGGCGTGAACGAGCCGAAACTGTTCTGGGGCCTCGGGCTGATCGGCGCGTCGGTGCTGCTGATGGTCCTCGAGATCTTCGTGCCGTCGGGCGGGGCGATTCTCTTCACGGCCTGCGCCGTGGGGATCGCGGGGGTCGTGTGCCTGTGGCTGGTCGAGCCGCTGTGGGGAGTGCTGGGCCTCGTGTTCCTGGTGGTGGCGGGGCCGGGGATCTTCTTTTACGGGCTGTCGCTCTGGCGTCACACGCCGATCGGCCGGCGGATGATCGGCGAGCCGAGCGAGGAGGAACTCGAGAAGCGGCGTCAGGCCGAGCTCGCCGAGCGCGAGCAGCAGCTCAAGCTCGTAGGCACCGAGGGCCAGGCGGCGACGGACCTGCGGCCGGTGGGGGTCGTGATCATCAACGGGAAGCGCTACGACGCGCTGGCCGAGCTTGGGATCATCCCGGCCGGGAGCAGAGTGAGGGTGACGGTGATCGAGGGGACGCAGCTGAAGGTGCGGGCGGTCGGCTGACCCCGGGGACCTTCGGCGCGCAACGCCCCACGGAACCCGTATACTCCCGCGCGCGGGGTGATCCCGCGGGAGGCATATCGCATGAACGTGCTGGCACAGGGCGGATTGAGCGGCGGAACGGTGGTGCTGGTCATCGGCGGCATACTGCTGGCCCTCTTCGTCCTGGTGATCATCGTCGTGGTGGGGCAGTTCATCAGCCTGTACATCCAGGCGATGCTCTCCAACGCCCACGTGGGGCTGTGGGAGATCATCGGGATGCGCCTGCGGAAGGTGGACGTGCGCCAGGTGGTGGTGGCGCGGATCCGGGCCGTCAAGGCGGGCATGGACATCGGGACCAACGCGATCGAGACGCACTACCTGGCGGGGGGCGACATCCGGCGGGTGATCAGCGCCCTGATCGCGGCCAAGGGCGCGAAGATCGAGCTGCCCTGGAGCGTGGCGACGGCGATCGATCTGGCCGGGCGCGACATCTTCGACGCGGTGCAGACGAGCGTGAACCCCAAGGTGATCGACTGCCCGAGCCCGTCCGGGCCGCGGGCGACCATCGACGCGGTGGCGCAGGACGGGATCCAGCTCAAGGCCAAGGCCCGGGTGACCGTGCGGACCGCGCTGCAGCGGCTGGTGGGCGGGGCGACGGAGGAGACGATCGTGGCGCGCGTGGGCGAGGGCATCGTGACGACGATCGGCTCGGCGCTCTCGCACAAGGCCGTGCTCGAGAACCCCGACAAGATCAGCAAGACCGTGATGGCCAAGGGCCTGGACGCGGGGACGGCCTTCGAGATCCTCTCGATCGACATCGCCGACATCGACGTGGGCGACAACATCGGCGCCAAGCTGCAGGCCGACCAGGCCACCGCCGACAAGCAGCGCTTCCAGGCTGAGGCCGAGAAGCGACGCGCCCTGGCGCTCGCGCTCGAGCAGGAAAACAAGGCCAAGATCGAGGAGAACCGGGCCCGGGTGGTCCTCGCCCAGGCCGAGGTGCCCCTGGCGATCGCCGAGGCGTTCAAGACCGGCCGGCTGGGCGTGCTCGATTACTACAAGCTCCAGAACATCCAGGCCGACACGTCCATGCGCGAGTCGATCGCGGGCGACGGCGCGGGCGGGGGCGGCGGGGGTGGGCAGACGCGTTCCTGAGCGGTGACGCCGGGGCGAAACGCCGCGGATTCGACGACCGCTGAAGCCGGGCCCAACCGGTTGTGCCGGGGCGGTCGCCGCACGCGCCCCGTGGGGAGTCTGGGCCATGCCCGGGAGCGCGGCGGTTCTTTGCGAAAAACCCGCTTGACAGCCTACGACACTCGTAGTACATTCCTACGACAGCGGTAGTAGACGAACCGAAAGGACGCGGGTGGCGAAGCGGCCGGTCGAACTCGGGGAGGCGGAACTCGCGGTGATGCGGGCGCTGTGGGACGGGGGCCCGCAGACCGTGCGCGACGTCATGAACCGCCTGCACGAGCGCGGGCGGCGGGTCGCGTACACGACCGTCCTGACCTTCCTGACCCGGCTCGAGCAGAAGGGCGTGGTCGCCAGCGACAAGCGCGACACGGCCTACGTGTACCGCGCGAAGATTTCGCGACAGAGCGTGAGCGCCTCGCGCATCAGGGCTCTGGTCGATCAGCTGTACGACGGGGCCGCGGCACCCATGCTCGCGCACCTGATCGAGCACGAGCGCTTCACCCCCGACGAGATCGCGACGCTGCGGAAGCTGATCGACGACCTGGGGCAGGGCGGGCGCGACGAGGACTGAGCGGCCACGATCCCGCCACCCGCGTGAGAGGACGGACATGGGCGCGGCAGAATCCATCCTGGCGGTGCTGTGGGCCGGCGGGCTTGCCGCGACGCCGGTCGCGCTGGTCGTGGGCGCGGTGTGCCGCTGGTCGAAGCCGCGCCCGGCGACGCGGCACGCGCTCTGGCTGGCGGTCCTCGCGTCGTTCGTCACGCCGGCGATCGGGCGCTTGATCTGGGCGCCCGAATGGTCGCGTTCCGAGCGGATCATCGCCGCGGCTGACAGCCTCTTCGAAAAGATCGAGCGGGGCCCCGGGCCGGTCTTCGGGCCCGAGCCTCGTTCCGATCTTCACGCGGGCGATCTTGATGCGCCGGTCCTCACTGCGCCGTCGCGGGCGCACGACGCGGAACCGCCGGCTCGCGTTGCGATGCGCCCGAACGGTTTTCAGGCAGTGCCTGAAGCGCGTCCGATCGAGCGCTCTCATCCGCGAACGGCGGGTCGTTCGATGGCGGCGCCCCCGCCGGACACCCGCGCCCGCGAGCACGCGGAGCGCGAAGCGATTGCCGCGCCCGCCGGACTGACGATCGCCATTCCCCAGGATCCGTCCGGGGCCGGGTTTGACACGGGTGCGGACTCGGCGCCGAGCACGTTCCGCGCCGAGAAGCGCGCCGCCGCCGCGGTCCCGGCCCCCGGGTCGGGCCCTCAAGAAGCGGCGCCGGCCGGTCCACGTTTCGGCGATGTCCGCGCGTGGATCGCCGCCCTGCTCGCGCTCCGGGATGCCGCGGCTGAACTGCCGCCCGTACCGGGCGCCGTGTGGTTGCTCGGGGTCGCGGTGATCCTCACGACGCAGTCGGTGCGGACCCTGCGTGCCGCGCGGCTCATCCGCGGCGCGAGGCCCGCCGGCGCCGCGACGTGCGCCCTGGTTCGGGAGGTGGCGGCCGACCTCGGGCTGCGCCGCGAGCCCCGGGTCGTGGTCGTGGATTCGGCGGTCTCGCCGATGATCTGGTGCGGGCCGCGGCCCCGGCTCGTGCTTCCTCTGAGCCTGTGGCGGACGCTTGACGCCGCGTCGCGCCGGGCGGTGGTGGTGCACGAGCTGGCGCACCTCAAGAGGAAGGACCACGTCCTGTGCTGGGTCGAGGCGCTGATCGGGGCCGTCTACTGGTGGCACCCGGTCGCGTGGTGGGCGCGGCGGAGGCTGCGTGACGAGGCGGAGGCGTGCTGCGACGCGTGGGTGACGAGCCTCCTGCCGCGGAGCCGGCGCGCGTACGCGACGGCGCTGGTGGCGGCCAAGGCGTTCGTGAGCGGTGAAAAGGGCCAGGGACCGTCCGGGGCGGGGCCGTGGCTCGGTGTGATGTCGGGTTCGGCCAGGAAATTAGCAAGGAGAATCGCGATGGTGATGACGCAGAAGACAGCCCCGAAAGTCTCGGTGCTCGGCGCGTGCGTGGCGGTGCTCGTGGTCGCCGCGGGGACGTTCGTGTCGCCGACGATCGCCTGCCCGCCCGAGGAAGGGCAGAAGAAGCGGGCGAGCGCGCCCGCGGCGGTGGTCGTGAAGCGCGGCGACAAGAACAAGGAGAAGGCGCCCAGGGCCGAGGGCCCCGGCGTGCGCTTCTACGGCGAAGCGCCCGCGCTCGACGCGATGCGGCCGGGCCAGGACCCGGTGGTCGTGACGGCCCCCTCTCCCCCGGCGGCGCCCAAGGCTCCGCGCTCGCCCAAGCCCCCGAAGGCGCCGAAGGTTCCCAGGGCGGGCACGCCCGGGCCGACCCCCGCGCCCAGCGCAGGCCTCTATTACGGCGTGCCCTCGGCGCCCCAGCCGCCGGCGGTCGTTGACCTGGAAGCGCTGAAAGTCGGGCGCACGGCCCGCGTCTACCACCTCTCCGAGGGCAAGAGGGACGCGTTCTGGGAGCTCATGAGCCGCAACGACGTGCCCGTGCTGGTCGAAGCGCGCGACGACGGGATCGCCGTGTGGGCCCGCGATGACGAGCACCCGGTCATCGAGAAGTTCGTGCGCATGATCGACCCCGGAACGAAGCAGCCCGGCACGCCGCGCGCCGCGAGGCGAGGGAGCCCGTTCGCGATGTCCGTTCCGGCCGAGACGCTCCGGCAGCTCGAACTCAAGGCCGCGGAAGAGGGCCGGGCCGGGCAGTACCTGGACGCCCTGCGTTCGTACCAGGAACGTGCCGTCGCCACGGAGGAGCTGGCGCGTGTGCGAGCCCGGCACGGGCAGGAGTTGGCCGAGCGTGAGCGGGCGGCGGAACTTCGCGCCGCCGCGGCGGCCCGTGGCGGCGCCGCCGTCGCCCAGCGTGCCGCCGAGCTCGCCGCGCTTTCGAAGCTTATCGGCGAGCGTGCCGCCTCCGCGGGCCCGCACGCCGATTCGCTCCACGAGCTCCTTGCGCGCCTCGAAGAGCGCACGTCCGAACTGGCCGACCGGATCGCCGAACTCGACGACGACCTTGAAGACGTCGAGTTTGACGAGGACGTCGAAGACGTCGAGTTCGACGACGACGCGGAGGACGACGCGGACGAAGAGGACGACGACCGCGTGTCGTTCCTCGGCGCCGTGAGCCCGAACCCGTTCGCGACGGTGCCCGCGGCGCTCAGCTTCACCGCCGCGCCGGGCGAGCCGTGCGCGTCCGAGTGCTCCTCCAATGCGTTCTCCTGCGATACCGACTGCGCCTCGGCGTGCGAAGGGCGGGCGACCTCGCCCTGCCCCGATCACGCCCGGTGAATCGCGCGCTCGAACTCAATTGATCGGTTCGTCCGGGCTCGCCTGGCGGCGGGCCCGGGCATTGACGGGACATCACGCGAGCGGTCGTCGTCGGCGAGCCATGGAGCGCCGTGCGCGGCCGGTGCGCGCGGGCCCGAGAGGATGAGCCATGATTCCGATGAAGGCTGGAGCGCACGGTCGCGATGATTCCGGGTCCGGGGATTCGTCGGCCGATCGGTCGCGAAGGTGCGGGCCCCGCTCAGCAAAGCGTGGGCTCGCGGCTTCTTCGTCCCGAGCAATGCGGCTCGTGAGCATCGTCGCGGCGCTTTCGATCGGAGCGGGGACTTCGCCGGCCGGCCCACCGGGCGACGATGCACGCTACCGCGCCGGCCTGGGGCTTCTCGAAAAAGGGGTTCACGATCTTGCCGCGGCGGAGCTTGAGGCGTTCCTCCGGGACCACGCCGCCGCGCCCGAGGCGGCCGGCGCCCGGTACGCGCTGGGTGTGTGCTACGCCCGGCTCGGGCGGCACGCCGACGCCGCGCGCGAGCTCGAACGCGTGGCCTCCGTCGAGGGATTCGAGTTCGCCGCCGATGCGGCGCTGCTCCGAGCCCGCTGCGCGATGGCGCTGGGCGAGCATTCGAGCGCCGCGGCGATGCTCGGCGCGTTCGCGGACGAGCACGCGGGCTTCGCCGGCGCCGATCGCGCCGCGGCGCTCCGCGGCGAGGCCCTGTACCGCGCGGGCGAGCACGAGGCCTGCCGTCGGGTGCTTTCCGGATTTGCGGAGACGTGGCCGCAGAGCGCCGAGCGCGACCGGGCTGACCTCTTCTGCGCTATGGCCGAGGCGGCGCTGGGCCGGAGTTCCGACGCCGCGGCCCGCGCGGGACGGCTGAGAGGGCGGGCGCCGGGCGGCCCGTACGTCGCGAGCGCCGCGCTGGTCGAGGCGCGCTGCCGGCACGCGCTGGGCGAGCACGAGGCGGCCTGGGCCCTTTACCGCGCCGCGGCGGAGAGCGCCGACGAGTCCGTGCGCGACGACGCCGCGCTCGGTGCTGCGCAGGTGGCTCGGGCGCGGGGCGACGTGACCGGTGCCCAGGAATGGCTCGATTCCCTGCGCTCGCGCGACGTGGCGCGGCCGCTGCGCGACGCGGCCGAAATCGAGCGCGCCCGGCTGCTGTACGACCTGGGGCGCTTCGACGATGCCCTGCGGGCGCTCGACGCGATCGACAGCGCGGCAGGGCCGGGCGCGGCGGACCACGCGGAGTTCTGGCGCGCCCGCTGCGAGCTGGCGCAAAGCAACGGCGCCGCCGCCGCGGCGCGCCTGGAGCGGGCGGCCGGGGCGTTCCCCGCCAGCCCGCTCCTCCCGGAGATGCTCTTCGACCGCGCGGCGGCGCTCTCGAGAGCGGGGGACGAGGAGGCGAGCCTCGCGGCGTGGGCCGAGTGGGAAGAGCGATTCCCAGGTCACCGTCTGCTCGCCGACGCGGTCGGCGCGCGGGCGGGCGCTCTGCACCGCCTCGACCGATTCGAAGAAAGCGGGCGTGCGTGCGCCGAGTTTCTGCGCCGCTGGCCGAGCCACGAGCGGGCCGCGGGCGTAGCGCTCCTGGCGATTGAGAACGAGTTTCTGAGCGGTCGGTTCGGAGCGGCGCTCGTGGCCTGCGAGGCGTTCCTGCGCGATCACGCCGCCGACGCCGGTGCGTGGCAGGCCTCCGTGCGGCGAGGTCTGTGCCTCGCGAATCTCGGCAGGGCTCCCGAGGCCGCCGAGGCTCTGGGCGCGGCGGTGGCGCGTGCCGACGGGCGGGCGACCGAGTTGCGCACCGCCGCGCTGGCCGCGCTCGGCGAGATCGCGTTCGATGCCGGAGACTGGGCGGGCGCCGAGCGGTGGTACGGCGCGCTCACCCGCGAGATTGCGACCGGGCCCGGAGCGGCCGAGTGCGCCCTGCGCCTGGGCCTGAGCATCGCGCGCCAGGGGCGCGGACGCGACGCGATCGGCGCGCTGGAGCGGGCCGAGGGCCTGGGGGGCGATTCCGCGACGGCGCGCCACGCTCGGTTCGAGCGGGCGCAGGTGCTCGTCGAACTCGGCGACCCCGGCGCACCGAAGGTCCTGGAAAGCGTCGTGCGCGACGGCGATGGCGAGCCCGACGAGCTCTCGCGCCACGCGTTGCGGCACCTCGCGGCGATCGCGTCGCGCGAAGGGCGCGGCGCCGACGCCGCGGCGCTCCTCGCGCGGGCGTCCGACGGCTCGGTCGATGCGGTCATGCAGCAGGCCGGCGCCTGGATGAGCGCGGGCCGGTTCGACGAGGCGGAGCGGGCGTACGAGAGGGCCGCCACCGGGGGCGGGCCGCGCTCGGCCGAGGCGCAAGCCGGCCGCGCGATCGCGATGAGCCGGCAGGGCCGTGCCGCGGAGGCCATCGAGGCGCTGGACGAGTGCCTGCGCGACCCCGCCCGTCTCGATCCCGAGTCGCTCGCCCGGGCGCGCTACGAGCGCGCCGTGGCTCTCCGGGCCGCGGGGCGCGATGAGGACGCGGCAAGCGCGTACCGCGAACTCTTGGAGAGCGACCCGCCGCGTGTCCTGTCGTGCTACGCCGCGCTGGACCTCGCACAGATCGAGACGGCGGCGGGACGGCACGCCGAGGCGATCGTGCTCCTGGACCGCTGCCGCGGGGGCGAGCAAGGGCTGGAGGCGTCCGCCGCCTCGGCGCTGGTGGAGCGCGAGACGTACCTGCGCGGTGCGTGCCTGCTCGCGCTCGGCAAGGCCGTTGAGTCGGCGCGAGTGCTCGAATCGTTCCATGACAAGTTTCCGGAGAGCGAACTGCGCCACCACGCCGCGCTCACGCTCGGCGAGGCGCGTGTCACGTCGGGACGCTCTGCCGACGCCGCCGCGACGCTCGCCGCGCTCGTCGAGAGCGGTCCGCCCGCCGAGATCGCCGCGCCCGCGCTGATCCGCCTGGGCGATGCGCGCGTCGCGCTCCAGCGCTGGTCCGAGGCCGAGTCGGCCTACACCTCGCACCTCGATCGGTTCGGCGACGGGCCGCTCTGGTACAAGGCGCGCTTCGGCCAGGGCTGGTGCCGCGAGCAGCAAGGGCGGCACGAAGCCGCGATCGAGGCGTACCGGGACGTTGCCGCGCGCCACGGCGGGCCGACCGCGGCACGCGCGCAGTTCCAGGTCGGCGAGTGCCTGTACGCCATGAAACGCCACGCCGAGGCCGTCGCCGAACTGCTGAAGGTCGACGTGCTCTTTGCGCACCCCGAGTGGAGCGCCGCGGCGCTCTACGAGGCGGGGAGGTGCCTCACCGAGATGGGGCGCGGGGCCGACGCGGCCCGCCAGTTCCAGGACGTGACCGAGAAGTTCCCGGATTCCAAGTGGGCCGCGCTCGCCCGCGAACGGATCGAGGCCGCGCGCCCCGCGCCGCTGCCCGGACGCGTCGGCGCCGCCGGCCCGGAGTGAAGCGACCGCCAGGAGAAGCCGCATGTCCCACGACGCATCGATGATCCTCGCCCTGGCCCCGCCCGCGGCGGCCCCCGACTCGCTGGTCGCCAGCGTGCTCGACATGGTGATGAAGGGCGGGTGGACGATGATCCCGCTCGGCCTGTGCTCGCTCGTGGCGGTCACGATCGTCGTCGAGCGCCTGATCGTGATGCGCCGCTCGCGCGTGGCCCCGCCCGCGCTGCGGGCCGAAGTACTCGCCTCTCGCGCCGACCCCCACGCGGCCCTGGCGCGCTGCAAGGCCGACCGAAGCCCGCTCGGGGCGGTGCTCGGCGCGCTGGCCCGCGCGGCGCACGAGCCCCGCGCCGTTCAGGAGGCCCGGGCCGCCGAGGCCGGGCAACGCGAGGTGCTGAAGCTCCGCCACCGCATGAGGCTGCTCTCGTGCCTGCCGCAGACCGCGACCATGCTCGGGCTGCTCGGCACGGTGTTCGGCATGATCCGCACCTTCACGGCGATCGCGGCCTCGGGCGAGGCGCTGGGCAAGACCGAGCGCCTGGCGCAGGGCATCTACGAGGCGTGGACCGCCACCGCCGCGGGGCTCGTCGTCGCGATCCCCACGCTCGTCGCGTACCACCTGCTGATGGCCCGCATCGACGCCGCCGCCGCCGCGCTCGACAGCGCGGCCGCCGAATGGCTCGAGCACGCGGACGAACGCCCCGCGCCCCGCCACGCCCCCGAGCCCGCTCCGGCGTCGCTCAACGGGCGCGGCGCCGTGCCCGCCGCGCAGGGGGTCGCGCCGTGATGATCCGCAACGCCGACCCGCGGGCCGACACGCACGTGGACTTCGTCCCGATGGTGGACGTGCTCTTCAACCTGCTGATCTTCTTCCTGCTGGCGACGAGCATGGCGCAGGCCGAGCGCGAGATGCACATCGCGCTGCCGCAGGCCGCGGCGTCCGGGCCCATCAGCGCCGCCGTGCGCGAGATCATCATCAACGTGGACGCCGAGGGGCGCGCGATCGTCGCCGGGCGGGTGATCGACGACGGCGCCCTGCGTGATCTCGTGACTTCGGCCGCGGCCGTAAACCCCGACCAGAAAGTGAGCGTCCGCGGCGACCGCACGACGGCGTACGCCAACATCGCCCGCGTGCTCGACATCTGCAAGGGCGCGGGCGTGCAGCAGCCGTACCTCGAGACCGTGCCCCTGCGCTGACGGAGGCGGCCCATGAACTCGCACCGCAAGGTCATCGCGGCGGTCGGCCTGGCGGCGATCGCGTGCGCGCTCTTCCTCGGCGCGGCATTGGCCACGAGCGCAGCGGGCACGTCGCGGTGGACCGACGGTGCGGGTATCGACGAGCCCGAGTCGTCCGCTCGGGTGCGCTCCGTGCTGTGGGGACCGGTCGAGCCTGCCCGAGCCGGGGGCGGTCCTCCCGGGGCAGCACTCGACGAGTACGAGCCCCGGATCAGCGCCGACGGCACGATGATGGTCCTCGTCCGCCGGCGCCCCGGCAGCAACGCGGACATTCTCGCCGCGCGTCGGACACCCGCCGGCTGGACCGAGCCGGCGCCGATCGACGCGGTGAACTCCGAGCACGATGAACTTGGCCCCGAGATCTCGTCGGACGGACTGGCGATCTACTTCTATTCCGACCGGCCCGGCGGGCTCGGCGGCTACGACCTCTGGGTCTCGCGCGATGCGGGGGGCGGGTGGGGCACGCCCGTCAATCTCGGGCCCGCCGTCAACACGGAATGGAATGAGTACGGCCCGGCGCTGACGCCTGACCGCGCGACGCTGTTCTTCTCGTCTAACCGGCCGCGGGCCGGCGAAGCCGCGCCGCCGCCGGGCGCCTGGACCGCGACGCTCCGCGAGGAGCGGGGGCGGCGCGACTACGACCTCTTCAAGAGCGACCTGACCGGCGGCGAGCCGGGCGCGGCGGTCGCGGTCGAGTCCCTCAACACCGCCGACGACGAGGGCGCTCCCGCGGTCAGCCCAGGCGGGGACTTCCTGTACTTCGCCTCCGACCGCGCGGGCGGCGCGGGGGGTTTCGATGTGTGGCGCGCGAGGATTCTGAACGGCCGCGCGGGCCCGCCGGAAAACCTCGGGCACGCGGTTAACTCGGCCTCCAACGACATGGACCCGGCGCTGAGCGCCGACGGTTTCCGGCTGCACTTCAGCTCCGATCGCCCGCTCGGACCCGCGCCCGCGGGCGATGCCGGCACGGGCGAATCGGCGCGTTCCTACGCGATCTGGACGAGCGTCTCGCGCGAGGTCTTCCGCGAGGTCCGCGATCGGGGCGACGGCCGGCTCGCCCGCGCGTGGGACGCGGCGTGGCCGTGGCTCCTCCTGCTGGCGGTCATGGCGGCGCTCCTCGTGCTGCTGCTGCGGCTGCTGCGGAGCCAGGCGTGGCGCAAGCGAATGGGGCAGTTGAGCCTGCTCGCCAAGTGCGTGCTGATCTCGCTCCTGATCCACGCCCTCGCCGCGTCGGGAATGGCGGTGTGGAAGGTCGGCTCGGGCATCATCGACGCGGTGCGGCGCGAGGGCGGCACGCGGGTGATCCTGGCGTCCTCGGCCACAGCCCTTGATGCCGGGGCGGGGGCCGTCGAGCAGCTGCGCGGGGCGTTCTCGGAGCGGTCGGCGATCGAGCCCGATCTGCGAGCAGTCAGCGCGCCGCCGAGCGATGAAGCGATCGAGGCAGGTCGAGCGGAATTCGTGCCGCCGCTGCTGCTCGTCGCGGCAGCGACACCGAGCGAAGCGACCGTTCACCCCGTGCCGCCGGTCGAGTCGCCGCAGGTCGAGTTTCAAGCCGCCCTTCCCCCGGAAGGCCACGATTCACCCGTGCTGCCGCGAGCCGCGCCGGCGCGTCCGTCGCTGGTCGAGGCGACTCCTCAAGTGCCGGCGGCGGCCGCGGGCGCCTTCAATGCACCGGCGCTCGGTGCAGAGGTGAGTTCGGCGGTCGGGCGGATCACACCTCCGACTCTGGCGCTGCCGACGGGCGGCACAGGGGGAGCCAGCTTCGGAGCGGCGCCGCTTGCCTCCGCCGCG
>CAZCPB010000111.1:0-12721 GCA_964500365.1 uncultured Phycisphaeraceae bacterium | reverse complement strand
CTGGGCGTCGAGCACCGCCTGCACCGCGGCGTCGGCTTCGTCCAGGTTGTTCATCGCAAGGTCGAGGTCCGCGATGTCGAGCAGGATCTCGCGGCTGGTGGGGGCCTGCTCGCGCGCGCTGACGAGCTCCTGGCGGGCCTCCTTGAGCTGGCCCTTCTGGCGGAGCGAACGGGCCAGCGCCCGGTGCGCCGAGGCGAGACTCTTGGGCGTCCCCTCGTCGCTCGAGCGGGCGGCGAGCTTCTCGGCCAGCTGCTGGTCGTTGATCCTGCCCAGGGTGTGCTCGACGTACGCCTGGAGCTGGGTGCGGTATCCCGCGTTGTGGAGCGAGATGACCTGCGCGAGCCTGCCCTCCTTGTTCACCACGATGGTCGTGGGAAAGACGATCAGCCCCAGCTTGCCGAACAGCGCTCGGTCGGAGTCGAACGCCAGGGCGGCGGTGATGGACCGCTCGCTTCGGAATCGCTCGAAGTACGGCTTCTGGATGATGTCGGCGGTGACGTGCACGAGCTTCACCGGCTCGCCCTCGACGGCCTGCACGGCGGCGGACGAGTCCATCGCGGCCAGCTCGGAGCGCCGCTGCTCCGCGGACAGGCAGACGATGACGACCACCGATCCCTTGAGCGCCTCGCTGTCGATCAAAGATCCGTCGATCGAGGGCATCTTGTACGCCGGCACGGGCTCGCCCCGCTTGACGTTGCGGAGTTCGTCCGCGCGGCAGGGCGCCGGCGGGACGAGCGCGAGCAAGGTCAGGGCGGCGAGCAACGGGAGGAAGATTGGACGCGGGGCGAACATGGCGTTCTCCTTTGCGGGGTCTATCTGGGCCTGGCGGGCGGATCGGCGCGGATGCCCGGGATGAGATCCTCGCCGTTCCAGGCGCCGGGCTTCCCGGCGGGGTACGTGACGGGGTTCACCCGGTTGTACTCGAGCGGCGCGTGGCACCCCGCGCCGCACTTGCCGCCCTCGGGCAGCGCCTCGTACTTCAGGGGCAGCTTCCAGCCGGCGGGGCCGTAGGGCACCTCGTCGCGGATATGCATGTCGCGGCTGGCGGCGTGGGCGTCGTGGCACACCTTGCACGACCGGCCCTTCTTGTCGCGGGTCACGTGCACGAAGTGCAGGTTCTGGTCACCGTTGCGGAAGCCGGTGGCGCTGCTCGTCGAGGCCTCGACCGCCAGTTGCCGGTCATGACAGGAGAAGCACAGCGCGTACGCGCTGTCGCTGAAGGGGAAGTACAGGTCCGAAGGGTACTCGTTGGTGAGCAGGCGGCGATGACCCCCGCCGTGGATCTCGTGGCACTCCACGCAGCCCCGCTGCGTGACGGCCCCGTGCAGGCTCTTGCCCGATTCGATCACCTTCTGCATGTTGAGCAGCGCCGTGCCGTCGGGGAGCTTGACCGGCTGGTTGTGGCACTCAAAGCACAGGTCCTGCGGCTCCTTCTTCAAGAGCGCGGCGTGGGTGCCGGCGTGCGGCTCGTGGCAGTTGAGGCACGCGCGCTTGGTCGTGACCGCGGCGTGCTGGGTGGTCGCCGTGCTGAGGGTGTGCGCCACGTCCTGGTGACACTCGGTGCACAGCGTGGCGGGGTCGGAGACCAGGATCGCCGGCTGGTCGGTCGCGTGGGGGTCGTGGCACACGCGACAGTCGCCCAGCACCGGAGCGTGGACCACCGGCGCGCGTTCGATCTCCATGCCGGTCCGGAGATGGCACTTGAGGCACAGGTCGCGCCCCTGGGCGTTGAGCAGCTTGGGAAGCCGCGACGCGTGGGGCTGGTGGCACGCGCCGCACGCGCCGATCGACGCCGGCCCGTGCACGTGGTCGTGCGCCCCCGTCATGTCGGCGTGGCAGGCGGCGCACGCGTCGGCGTAGCGCGTGCCGCGGAGCAGGCGGGACTCGTGGCCGCCGTGCGGGTCGTGGCACGAGAGGCAGTCGCCCTGCGCGAACGGCGCGTGGACGAACCCGCCCTCGGGGACTTCGGGTGAATGGCAGAGCGCGCACATCTCGGCGCGCGAGTGGACGGGCTCGAACGCGTGGCGCGCCGGGTCCGTCAGCGTGTGGCACGCGTCGCAGCCGTTGACCCGGACCGGGCCGTGCAGGAACTGGTGGTCCTTGATCCCCGGGTGGCACTCGGTCGTCACGCACCCTTCGCGCGGAACGGCCGTCGCCGGCGGGGACGCGGTCGAGCCCGAGCGGTCGAGCGCGGGGGGCTGGGCCGCGGCAAAGGCCGCCGCCAGGGCAGCGATGAGGGCGGGGCCTCTCACGGGGCGCCTCCCTTCCCCGGCGCCGGGGCACTGGCCGGCCTTCGGCTGTAGGCCATCGGCTCGTGGCACGCCGGCGCGCACGAGCCGCCCTCGGGAGTCACCTGAATCCCCATCGGCATCGCCCACTCCGATCCCTGATAGCCGGGCCTGGTCGCGATCAGGCGGGGCAGTTCGCCCGCGTGCACCGCGTGGCAGTCCGAGCAGCCCCGCGACTTGCCGCCCGATGAGAGGTGAAGTTCGTGCAGATTGCGCTCGCCGTGGCGGAACCAGGTGGTCGAACCGGGTTGAACGAGGCCCTGGTCGTGGCACTCGAAACAGAGCGCGTAGTTGGCGATGTCGTACGCCCCCGCGAGCACGCCGGGGTTGATGCGCCTCAGCAGTCGCTCATGTCCGGCGCCGTGCACGGCGTGGCACGCGCTGCAATCTCCGTGCGTGATCGCCCCGTGCACAACCGGCGAGTCGAGCACGCCCGCCAGCGACGGGAGCTTCCTCCCATCGCGCGCCACGAGGCTCTTGTCGTGGCACGACAGGCAGATGTCCGGCTGCGATGCGCGCAGCATCTTCGGGTTCTCCGCGACGTGCGGGTCGTGGCACGTGACGCACTGGTGGTCCTTGAGCACCGGGTCGTGCGACACCCGCGCGCCCGAAACGGCGTCCCCGACGTCCCTGTGGCACGACACGCACAGGTCGCGCGCCTCGGCGCGGAGCAGCGACGCCCGGTCTGCGGCGTGCGGCTCGTGGCACGCCGCGCACGATCCCTCGACGCCGCGGTGCGTGTGGGCGCCCGACTCGATCGCACCGACGAGCGGGGCGTGACAACGCCGGCACTGATCGGCGCCTTCGCCGCCCACGAGGAGGTGGCGGTTGGGAGCGCCGTGCGGGTCGTGGCATTCCATGCAGCGGCCCGCGCCGTAGGGAGCGTGCGCGAGCTTTCCCTCGTCGCGGGGGTGGCAGCGCGCGCACGTCGCCTCGACCGAATCGCCCACGAGCAGCGCGCGGACGTTTCCACCGTGCGGGTTGTGGCATGCCAGGCAGCCCTCTTCCGTCATCGCCCGGTGCTGGAACGTGTCGTGGCCCCCGACGTCGTGGCACGCCCCGCAGGCGTCGCTCGCGGCACCCTTGATCGGGTACGTGTGCCCGCCCGCGTCGGGAAGGTGGCAGGCGTTACACGCGTCGGCGGCCAGCGGTGCGTGCACCGCCGGCGTGCCGGTGAGCTCGGCGTGGCAGCCCGCGGCGCACCCTTCGGCGAAGGTCACGACGTGGCCGGGGCGCGCGCGAGGGTCGCCGACGGGTTGCACGGAAGGGGCGGCGAATCCGCGCGTACGCGCCGCCATGAGCACGCGCGGCACGAGCCAGGCGCTGGCGATCACCAGCAGGGCCAGACCGCAGGCCGCCAGCGCCGCCGTCCGGGGCCGCGCCCGGACGATTTCGTTGGCGAGCGTGATGATCCGTGCCGCGCGCATGACCACTCCGTCTCAGGAGGAGACGCCTCCGATCAGGATGAAGACCAGCAGGGTGAGGCCGAAGCCGACGGACGCGAGGGCGATCGCGACGAGCATCGGCCGGCGCGACCGTGGCGGCGCCGGCACGCGCAGCGCTTCGAGCGCGCCGGTGCGAACGAGCCGTTCGTACTCCTCCGGTCGCTGCTCCTTCAGTTCGTGCTCGGGCTGGCTGCCGGTGAAGATGACCTCGTCGACGGGGAACGTGCCGGGGCGGAGGTGCGCGTTGAAGAAGTGGATCGTGAAGATGAAGCCGATCGCGAGCAGGGCCTCGTAGCCGTGCACGATCATCGCGATGTTGAAGGCCCAGCCGGGCAGGATCTTCGACGCCAGTTCCGGGAACCAGAGCAGGAGGCCGGAGCCACCGATGATGAGCGAGCCGCCCACCTCTGCCCAGTAATCGAACTTCTCCCAGTACGTCCAGCGGTCGAACTTCGGGCGCGGGCCGCGCCCGACGAACCAGCGGAACATCCCGGCGATGTCCTTGGCGTCCTTCCAGCGCGGCGCGAGCGAGTGGGGGCCCAGCAACCACTCTCTGCGGGAGCACGTGCGCTTGCGGAAGCGCCGGACCAGAGTGACGAAGTGCAGGGCGAGGTTGAGGATGAGCAGGACCGCGAAGAACCGGTGCCAGATCCCCGCCGCGTCCACGCCGCCCATCGCGCGGGCCATCGCGCGGGCCCACCCCTGCTCGGCGAAGACCAGCGGGATGCCCGTGGCGGTGAGCCCGAAGAACGTGATGGCCACGAGGGCGTGGTTGACGCGGTCGGTGGTGTCGAAGCGCCTGATGGCGGTGGGCGCAGAAGCGTGCGCCGGACGGGGACCGTGCCGGGCGCGTTCGGCCGTCGAGCGCCCGAACCACAGCAGCGAATGCACGCCGAAGAACGTGAACACCGCGCTCATCATCACCATGAAATAGAGCCACACCCCGTGGAGGAGCGGGTAATTCGCGGCGTCCCGATGGTCGGCGTGCGGGTCGAACTTGACAAACTGGGCGTTCGCGGCCGGGTGGCAGCGGGCGCACGTGCCGACCAGGTTGGCGGCGTTGACGCGCGACGCGGGGTCATCGTTGGGGCGGATGTCGTGCGAGCCGTGGCAATCGCTGCACCGGGCCGCCCGCTCCCCCCCGAGGCTCGTCGCCTGCCCGTGATAGCTGCGGTGGTAGGTCTTGTAGTACGTCCCGACGCGCTCACCGTTCGCGTCCGGCGAGTCGTGGCACCGGCCGCACTCGTTGACGACGTCCGCGATGAACGCGGGGGTCGAGGCCACCGAGATCTGGTGCGCGGTGTGGCAGTCGGTGCACACCGCGGCCTTGCCGTTGTGCTCGGCGTGCCGCCGCCCGTGCACGCTGGTGGCGTAGACCTCCGCGACGCCGACGTGGCACTTGCCGCACGTCTCGGGGATGCGCGCGCGATTGACCGTCGAGTCGGGGTCGTCGTGGGGCAGAACGCCGTGCGCGCCGTGGCAGTCCGCGCAGGTCGCGGCCATGGGGAGGCCGGACCTGGTGATCGCCCGCGCGTGCGTCGAGGCCAGGTAGTCCGTGATCCGCGCCTTGGGATCGTCGCCCTCGCCGTCGGCACGGTGCCGGCTGTGGCAATCAGCGCAAAGGAAAAGGGAGTTCAACCGGTTCTGCGGGGCGCGGCGGTCGGAGAGGCAAGATATGTCGTGCCCGCCGTGACAGGACGCGCACGTCGGGGCGTTCCGATCGCCACGGTCGAGCGCCGCACGGTGCGCTCCGAGGTCGTACGACGCCGCGGGCCCGGGGTGGCAAGACGACGCGCACGTGGCCTTCTGAAGGCGCGGAGGGTGAGGCAAACGCGCGGCGTCCTCGTGGCAGGCGACGCAGTCGAGGGCGGCGTGGGGGCTGTCGGCCAGCGACGCCGGCGTCACGAGCAGGCCGGGGCGCGTGGGTGGATCGTCCCCCGGGGAAGATGCAGCGACCCGCGGAGGCTCCGCGGGAGAGGCGGTGTCGAGCCAGGTGCCCACCATGGACAGGCGCTGGGCGGGGCCCAGGGTCGCGATGTGCTCCTGACCGTGGCACTGCGCACACCGGCGATCGGCCTCGTGATTGCGGACCGGGGGTTGGGCCCGGGCGTTCGCGGGGCCGACCCCGGTCGCGATCGCCGAGAGCAGCGTGAGCACGCCCACGGTCAGAGCCCGCCGGGACGAAGCGTGCTGTCGAGTTGGTGTTGCTTCGGGGTTCACGTTGCACGCTCCGAACGGTTCGGGGCTGGTTCCTTTCCGTGAGTTCAGGGAGATGCCCCCAGGCGAGAGGACATGGCGAAGATGATCAGGACGAGCAGGACGAGCCCCAGACCGAACGCGAGGAACCCCAAGGGGTGGATCACCCGGCGCCACTGCGTCCACTCGTCCTTGTTCCGGATGCTGTCCAGCCGGCCCGAGGCCACCAGCCGGTCGTACCAGCGCTTGCGCTCGTGGAGCATCTCGGTCTTGGAGATCCGTCCCGAGAAGATGACCGAGTCGATCGGGAATTTTTCCGGGCGGAAGTGCACGTTGAAGAAGTGAAACGCGAAGATGAACCCCGCCGCCAGGAGCGCCTCGTCGCTGTGCACGATCAGCGCCAGGTTGATGGTCCACCCCGGCAGGACGCGAGTGAAGAACTCGGGGAACCACATGACCAGCCCGCTGATCCCGATCACCGCGACGCCCCAGAAGACGGCCAGGTAATCGAATTTCTCCCAGTACGTCCACTTGTCGAACTGCGGGCGCGGGCCCTTCCCGAAGAACCACTTCTGGTGGGCCCACCAGTCCTTGAAATCCTGGACGTGCGGGTAGGGAAGATCCGGGCCGAACATGACCCCCAGGAACTTCCGTGGCCTGAACTTGCCCGTGACCTCGTCCTTGAAGCGGGCGCGGTCGCGGTAGGCGGCCCGGGCCAGGCTGCCGATGTGGAGCGCGAAGTAGGCGAACGTGATGATCGCGCCCAGCCGGTGGAGCTGCGCCGCCGCCTCCAGGCCGCCGATCCACCGGACCAGCTCCCTGGCCCAGCCGGTGTAGTAGAACTTCAGCGGCATGCCCGTCGCGACCAGGAGCAGGAAGCTGGTCATCACCAGGACGTGCAGGAAGCGCTCGAAAGGCCGGAAGCGGACGAAGGTCTCCTCGTCGGACGCGGCCCTGATCTTCATGTCCCGGAATGCGCGCCGATCGCGGAAATAGAGCACCGCCGAGCGCGCAAACCAGAGAATCGTGTGAGCCCCGAAGAACAGGAACGTGCCGATCACCAGCGCCGTCATCGCGACGAACGTCCAGTACAGCGCCGGGTAGAGCTCGCGGTTGGTGTGGTCGGCGTGCGCGATGTAGCCGATGAACTTCGGGCCGGCGCTCGGGTGGCACTGCCGGCACGTCTCGAGCTTGGCCGCGCCGTACAGGCGGCTCGACGGATCGGCGATGGGCACGATGTCGTGGTGGCCGTGACAGTCGTAGCACGCGGCAACGTTGGACTGCCCCAGCGCCAGCGCCTTGCCGTGGAACGTCTCGCGGTAGTGCTCGATGCGGTCCTGATGGCACGCCCCGCAGCGATCGCCGCTGGCCAGCTTGAACGCCACCTTGTCGGGCTGGATGATCTCGTGCGACGTGTGGCAGTCGGTGCACACCGGAGCGCGGGCGTCCCCTTCAGCGACGAGGCGCCCGTGCAGGCTCTTCTGGAAGATCGCGAGGATCCCGACGTGGCAGCGTCCGCACGTCGTGTCGATGTTCGCGCGATTGACGGGCGACGAGGGGTCGCTCACGGGGTGCACGGCGTGCGCGGTGTGGCAGTCGGCGCAGGTCGGGGCCGCGACCAGGCCGGACTGGGCGATTGCCCGGCCGTGGGCGCTCTGGAGGTACGCCGCGATGTTCGCACGGGGGTTGTACCCCGCGGGGGTATCGTGCAGGTGCCGCTCGTGGCACTCGGCGCAGAGAAAGATGCTGTTGAGACGGTGCTGCGGCGACTTCTGGTCGCTCAGGGCGAGGATGTTGTGGCCGCCGTGACACGAGGCGCAGGTCGGCGCGAGGGGGTCGCCTCGGGCCAGCGCCTCGGCGTGCGCCCCGGTCGGAAACGCCTTTGCCGCGTCGGCATGGCACGCGGTCGCGCAAGTCCTGAGGTTGAGCTTCGGTTCGTGGGGGAGGCGCGCCGCGTCCTGATGGCACTCGACGCACGTGATCTGTGCGTGCACGCTCCCCGCGAGTGCGCCGGGCGCGATGTACAGAGCCGGGCGGGTCGACGGCTCATCTCCGCTCACCACCGGCGGCGCTGCCGCGGGAGCGTCCGGACGGGGCTCGTCACCCAGCCATGTCCCGACCATCGAACGGCGCTCGTGCGGATTGAGTTCCGCGATGTGCGCCTGGCCGTGGCACTGGAGGCACTTCCTGTCGGCCTCTTCCCTTGATTGCGCCGCCGCGAACCGCGGCACAATCCCCAGGACCCCAATCAGCACCACTAACAGAAGCCGCTCGCTCGCGTTCCACGTTCCGTTCACGGCAGGTCGCGCGTCGCGGCGGGATGGTCCTTGGGCAGGCACGAAAACCCCGAGGGAAAGCGATCAACTACAGCATCCGTGCTTTGAACGACAAAGTGATCCTCTTGTCGACTATATGCGCTCGCGCCGGGGGCCTGCGCGTTGCGCGGCGAATGAGGGACACTTCCCTGATCGATTGACGTGCGGGGCCGATGGGCCGGGTGCTCGCGCACAGCCCGCGGGCGCAGAGTTCGCGCCGATCGCCCGCGTGACGGTGGTCAGAAAATGGAGCCGGGGGGAATCGAACCCCCGAGCACTCGCGGAATCTCCGGGAGAATACGCCGATTCCGAAGAGCGCGCAGCGCCAGGCGCAGCGCGGGCCGCACCGGGGGCGAAACGAGGCGCAGGACGGGGGCCAACGGGCAACTCCCCGCCCGACCCCGACCTGGCCCGCCTGGTGGCGACGTGGGCCAACCTGCCGCCCAACGTGCGAGCCGGGATCGTCGCGGCGCTCAGCGCGGCCGCGCCCGCCCGCTGATCCCGTCCGACGCTCGACAGAACTGACGAAACCCGCGATGCCGCGACGGGGCGGGCCATCGCCGCCCGTTCCGTCGGCGGCAACGTCGGCATGGTTCCTTCCCGCCGCGCTCGCCGACGTGACGCCCGCGGGAACAGCCGCGGGAGGAGACAGAGTTTGTTGCTCTTGTCCGAGTCAAAGAGGGGGTGAGAGAATGATGTGTCTCCGCGATTCCAACGCGGAACTGACGGAGCGCCGACTCTACCCCTCCCGCGGGCAAACCGCGCATAGAGTCTCCACGGAAACTGCTTGTCACTCTAACCCGTGGAGGCGTAGGTGATGGGGCTTCGCGCGAAGTTCGTCGGCGCAGTCGGCACGGTCACTGGTTCCTGCACGCTCCTGCACTACGACTTGAGCGACAGCTACTACCTGATCGACTGCGGCATGTACCAGGGCTTTCCGGGCGCGGAAGAACGCAACCGGCGGAAGTTCGAGTTTGATCCCGGGCGACTTTCCGCCGTGCTTCTGACCCACGCGCACGTTGACCACTGCGGGTTGCTCCCTCGCCTGGTTCGGGAGGGCTTTCGCGGCAAGATCATCTGCACGCGAGCGACAGCCGAGTTCACCAAGGTCGCGCTCCAGGACCCGGCGGGCGGTGGCGAGGGCTTGTGGGATAGTCGCAGCGTCGCCATGCTCGACGACATGTTCCTGTGCCCCGACGACAAGCCGGAGTTCACGTTCGGCCACACGATCCCGCTGGATCAAGACCTGTTTTGCATGTTTCTCAGAACAGCGCACGTCGTCGGCTCGGTGGCGATCGAGATCCGCGTCAACATCTCGACCACCGAGAATCGGACGTTTACGTTCTCTGGGGATGTCGGCCCGTGCCTAGATGGGGGGGTGTATGGCGGCATGCAGAAACGACGCCAGTACCCGAATCCGAATGCCAGCGTTGTTCTCTGCGAGTCAACCTACGGCAGCAGGAAGCGCCGGCCCGAATCGGCGACGTTTGCAGCCCGAACAGCAGCGATCGCAGGCGTGCTCTCACACGCGCTGAATCGCGGTCCCGACGCCGTCGTCGTGTTCCCGTCCTTCTCGCTTCAACGGATGCAGGACCTGCTCGTTGACATGGATTATGTGTTTCGCACGCACGACATGGAGTGGCCCGAGGGTCGCACCGTGGCGATACAGGTGGATTCCGACATGGCGCGCCGACACTCCGCGGTCATGTTCAAGGAAATGCAACGCAAAGACGGGAAGGGCCGCCGCCGGTGGCTCAATGCGGATTCACCGCTGTTTGAGGGCATGTCGGACGCCGATATTGACAAGCGACTCCGTCCGCTTCTGGTGCCGTCCAGTTGGGAATCGGCCATCGAAGCGAACGGCCGCTCTTGGTCCGTTGCCTACGGAACGCCCACGAGTCTGCGAGGACCTCGCATCGTCTTTGCTGGCCCAGGTACATGCATGGGTGGCCGCGCCCTGAAGCACCTCGGCGAGCAAGTCGGCAATCCCGAGGCCACCATCGTGTTCTCCGGCTATGTGCCGATGAACTCTCCGGGATACAAGCTCCGCCTGCTCCGGGGGGGCACCGAGGCAGCCTCCGCAGTCAAGTTGCTCAGATTCGGCGAGCGAGAGTGCGCGCCGGAGGATGTCAAGGCGGCTGTCGAGAATCTGGGCGAGTACTACTCGGGGCACACCGATGCGGATGGCTTGATCGACTTCATGCTTACGAACGACACGGGCAAGCAGGTGCCCCCGTTGTCCATCATCCTCAACCACGGCGATCGTGTTGGGCGTGAAGCCCTGAAGCAGCTCATCGACCAAATGAGCTCCGAGAACAATGGCGGCGCGACCCGGCGGCCTGTCAAGGCTGTCCATCTGCCGGATTGGAACGACGGTTGGTTTGATCTCGTCGCTGGCGAGTGGCAGAAGGAGGCCGACTTGCCGATCAATGTGGAAGCAAGGCTGTCGCGCATCGAGAGTGCGGTGGCGGAAATACTGACAAACCAAGAGGACATTCTGCGCAGGCTCGATGCGATGGGAGCGTAGCAGCGGCTCGCCGCCATCGCCGGTTGCTGCCGCTCGCGGCACCGCCCCAGCGTGTCCAGTGCGGAGGTCCACCCGCTTGTTCGGGTCAGTCTCCAACCGCCGGTAGCGTGAGCAACGCGGTGTCTGCTACCCTCATCTGATGCCAACGTCTGACGCTGAAAAGGCCGCCTGCTCGCTGGCGCGGGTGCGGCCTGAGCACTTCAACCCTCGGGCGCAGATTCCCTACGGCTGCACCGTCGAGCACATCCGGGCGGCGATGAACGATTATCTGGACTTCTTGGAGTTCATCAACACCCAGATGAACACGAAGCAGATCCCTCGCCTTGAGACGTTCCTGATGCCCGCCAACTTCAGCAGCATCGTCGGCGAGTTCATGTCGGCAAGCATCCCCAAGCACTGCAAGGCGCTGGCCAAGAACAAGTACCACAATGGGCATCCAGACCTCGTGCCGACCGGTCGATTCACCGGCGACTCGATCCTGCACGGAGATCAGGGGATCGAAATCAAGGCGTCCAGGTACCTCCGAGGCTGGCAGGGCCACAACGCGGAGCGAGTCTGGCTGATGGTGTTTGTGTTCGAGGCGAACCGGGCACGCGATGAGGGCAATGACGTGGCCCCGATGCCCTTTCGCTTTCTCAAGGTTGTCGGCGCACAGTTGACCGAGCAGGATTGGCTCTTCTCTGGTCGCTCAGAGACAAGCCGACGCACGATAACGGCAAGTGTGACGACGAGCGGCTTCCAGAAGATGGAGGCAAACTGGATCTACCGCTCACCCGCGGAATAGGGCCGGTTCGGCGGCAGATCCAACCACCGTGTCCAAGTCTGGAACGCGAAGCGCCGAGAGTTTGGGGATGGCGCGAACGCCCAGGTCGTAGTAGTCCTTGAACCGTTCGACTCCGATCGAGCGAACCCCCACGGCTTCCGCCGCCGCCACGGTTGACCCCGAACCCATGAACGGATCGACGACCACTCCTTCCCCGAGGGGGAGCGCCGCCCAGACCAACCGACGCATCAGCGACTGCGGCTTGAGGCTGGGGTGATCCGCCATCTCGCGCTCGCGTTGCGGGGTGCGTTCGCTCTCGATCACATCCTCGAATGGCAGTTCGTTCGCGTACCTCCGCAGCCCGCCGGTCTGCCATTCCCGCAGGCAATCGCTGACCTTCAGCGATCCCATCGGTTTGCGGAAGATGCCCCAGGGCTCGTAGCAGCCCCGAGCCATCGAGCACACTCCCGGAAATTCTTCCTCGGCATTCTTTGGTCGATCGCCGCCCCGAAGCGTTCGGACAAGTCGGATCAGTTCGCCCCGGAACTCCAAGCCGCCTTCGATCACAGCGTCGAAAACCAACTGCGACACAAAGGCATTGGTCGCGAGGAACACATGTCCGCCGGGCCGCAGCGCCCGCGTGACCAGCACGCTCCACTCACGGAAGAACACCCGCAACCGTTCGCGCTCCTTCGCGTCGAGCGCGGTGAAACGGGGGAGTGGTGATCGAACGTGCCCGTCGAAGGATGGCGGAATGCGCCAAATCCCGCCTTTCCCGTTCGCTCGCTTGGCCAGTTGGTCGAGGTCGAATTCCTTCACCCCGTATGGTGGGTCGGTCACTATCGCATGGATTGAGTTCTCTGGGCACCGGCTCATCCACTCGAAGCAGTCGGCGTGCAGCGCCACGGACCGGCCGATGGCCGTTGCGTCGTACTCGAATGCCAAATCGCTGGTGGAGTCGCTCATGGTGCCAGTATACGGTTTTTGATCGGGTTGGTCAAACGGTCTGGTACAGCGTAGCCGTTGCCGTTGGGGCATCACGGCGTGCGCATCGCGAGAGGCGGAATTTTCGTCGCTAGCGCTGCGAATCGGCTAGCGCGCCGGAAATAAGGGTTTGGGGGGAGGGCCTGTAGCCCGACGCCCCCCGGCAAGGAGACCACCGTGACCCGAATCGGACTGACCTTCGA
>CAZCPB010000110.1:0-12780 GCA_964500365.1 uncultured Phycisphaeraceae bacterium | reverse complement strand
GACGAGGACGGCGCCGGCGATGCAGCCGATGAGGGCTTCCAGGTCGGCGCGGACGGGCTCGGGGAGGGGCTGGAGCAGGGCGAGGTCGGAGACGGCGATGCGCCCGCCCGGCTTGAGCACGCGGGCGATCTCGCGCCAGACGGCGGGCTTGTCGGGGGAGAGGTTGAGGACGCAGTTGGAGATGACGACGTCCACCGAGTTGTCGGCGACGGGGAGGTGCTCGATCTCGCCGAGGCGGAACTCGACGTTGTCGAGGCCGGTCTGCTCGCGGAAGGTCGCGAGATTGCGGCGGGCCTTGGCGAGCATGGTGGGGGTCATGTCGACGCCGATCACGCGCCCGGCGGGGCCGACCTTGGGCCCGGCGATGAAGCAGTCGAAGCCGCCGCCGGCGCCCAGGTCGAGGACGGTCTCGCCGGGCCTGAGCGAGGCGAGGGCGGTGGGGTTGCCGCAGGAAAGGCCCATGTTGGCGCCGTCGGGCACGGCGGAGAGGTCCTGCGCGGCGTAGCCGATCGCCTCGGCGAGCTGGGCGGGCGTGAACGTGGCGGGGCCGCAGCAGCCGCCACCGCCCCCGCCGGGAGAGCAGCAGGTGCTGCCGTCCTGGGCGATGCGTGAGTAGCCCTCGCGGACGGTGTCCCTGACCGAGTCGGCTTGGACGGCGGCGCGGGCGGGCTCGCCCTGGCAGCAGGAATCTGAGCAGCAGGGACGGTCGGTGGTCATGGGCGAACTCCTTTGCGGGTGGTGGGGGTGCCGGTCCTGCGCGGCGCGGGGCGGTCAACGCGGCAAGCGCAGCCGCTTTCAGCGCAGCACGCGCCCGGTGAGTCCGACGGGCAGCAGCGCTCGATCGCATCGCAGAGGGCGCGGAGCGTGCGGCAGACGTGGTCGTACCTGACGGTGTAGAGGACGGTGCGACCTTCCTTGGTGGTGGTCGTGACGCCGGCGGCCTCGAGCTGCTTCAGGTGACGGGAGACGACGGAGAGATCGACGGAGCAGCACTCGGCGATCTCGCCGACCGAGCAGGGGCGGCCGCACTTGATGAGGCATCCCAGGAGCAGGACGCGGGTGGGGTCGGCCAGGGCCTTGAAGAGCCCGGGGTCGAGGAGGGCGTCGAGCGGCTGGCGGCGTGCGGCGGCCTGGCGGGGGGTGCGGGGGCGATGTCTGTATACTTGCGTCATTGTGCAAGTATTGGGGGCGGCGGGGGCGGGGTCAAGCGGGGCGCGGGCTTGGCGCTATCGGGGTCGCGATTGGACGGAGCGCCGACCGGCACCCGCTGCGCGGGTTGGCGGCGGTGCGCCCGCGGTGCCACGGGCTTGCTGGGGGACTCGCGGCGCCCGAGGCTACCGGCTTCGGGCCGCTGCGCGGGCGGGGACCGTTCAGAGATGAAGTGCGGTGAAAGCGCGCGCGCCGCGGAGCATTGAACGGAGTGGCTGTCTGCCGCGCCGGGTTTCACGCCCGTATAGTCCCCCCCTCATTCCGAAAGGGCTTTTTCCATGGCCGAGCGCCATTTTGACATCGTCGTGATCGGGTCCGGGCCGGGCGGGTATGTGGGGGCGATCCGTGCCGCGCAGCTGGGTTACAAGGTGGCGTGCATCGAGCGGGACAAGCTCGGGGGCGTGTGCCTGAACTGGGGCTGCATCCCGACCAAGGCGCTTCTGGCCAACGCGGAGCTGTACGAGAAGGTGCACACGTCGGCGGCGGAGTGGGGCCTCAAGTTGACGGGCGAGCTGGGGGTGGACTGGACGAAGACGATCGGGCGGTCGCGCGAGGTGGCCAAGAAGCTCAACAGCGGCGTCGGGTACATGCTCAAGAAGAACAAGGTCGAGCACATCGTCGGGAACGCCAAGATCGTTGCCGCGAAGAAGGGCAACTCGCCCTGCCGCGTCGAGGTGTACGACTGCAAGGTGCAGGACGAACTGACCAGCGCGCCGTGCGAGAACACGGGCAAGTCGCCGCGTGAGACGGTCACGGCGACGCACGTGATCATCGCGACGGGGTCGGTGGCGCGGGAGCTGCCCTTCGCGAAGTTCGACGGGGACAAGGTCATCGGCGCGCGCGAGGCGATGAACACCAAGGCGATGCCCAAGAGCATGGTGGTGATCGGCGCGGGCGCGATCGGGATGGAGTTCGCGTACTTCTACCACACGTTCGGGACCAAGGTGACGGTGGTCGAGATGATGCCTCGGATCCTGCCGGTCGAGGACGATGAGATCTCGGCCGCGCTGGAGAAGCTGTACAAGAAGCACGGGATGGAGATCCGGACGAGCACGACGACGACGAACGTCGAGAAGACCGGGAGCGGCGTGAAGGTGACGGTCGCGCCGTGGGTCGTCGGCGCCGACGGCAAGGGCAAGGCCGACGAGTCGAAGAAGGAAGTGCTCGAGGCGGAGAAGGTGCTGCTGGCGGTGGGGGTGAAGGGTCGCTTCGACGGGCTGTTCGATCCGGCGCTGGGGCTCGAAGTGGTGAAGGACCACATCAAGACCGACTACGACCCGGCGAAGAAGGAACAGCAGAACTGCGATTACAAGACGAACCTCCCGGGCGTGTACGCGATCGGCGATGTGATCGGCCCGCCGTGGCTGGCGCACGTGGCGAGCGAGGAGGCGATCCTGTGCGTGGAACGGATCGCGTGGCGCGAGAAGAAGCTGCACCACGAGCCGATCGGGAACGACTACTCGACGATCCCCGGGTGCACGTACTGCCACCCGCAGGTGGCGAGCGTGGGGTACACGGAGCGCGAGCTGAAGGCGGCGGGGAAGGTGAAGGGGAAGGACTACGCGGTGGGGGTGATGCCGTTCAGCGCGCTGGGCAAGGCGATCGCGGCGAGGCAGACCGACGGGATGGTGAAGATCATCAGGGGCTTGCCGCGGGGCGAGATCCTGGGCGCGCACATCATGGGCGACCAGGCGACGGAGCTGATCGGGGAGCTTGGCCTGGCGCGGCGGCTCGAGGCGACGAGCGAGGAGCTGATCGTGACGATGCACGCGCACCCGACGATGCACGAGGGCGTGCACGAGGCGGCACTGGCGAGCGAGGGTCGGGCGATCAACGTGTAGGAATCGGGAAGAGGATTCACCACAGAGCACACTGAGAGGCACAGAGAAGAGAGCTGGGCTGGAGCAGATTGAATTCAGGCAGCGCGAGCCAGCCCCAGATGACCCGGATGAACCCAGACAGGAGGCTTTTATCTGGGCTTATCTGGGTCATCTGGGGCTCTGGTCCGATCGGAACCCGCATGGACCGATCGCTCGAGCGGGGGGTTCGTAACGGGTACCGACTTGGACGGGTTTGTCTTCGATTTCGAGGCGGGCTCGTACGAGTCGGACCTCAACCACGACGGCTTCGTCGGCGGCGAGGACGTTGATCTGTACGTTGCGGCCTTCGAGCAAGGATGCTGAACCGTCGAGCGCGGGAAGCGCTCGGGGCGATTATTGCGGCGCGGAGGTCACGTTCGCGGCCTTTTCTTCCGCGGCCCTGAGTTGCTCCATTACCGCGCTCTCGTACTCCGTTCCTCGCAGCGCCTCGGCCCACCGGCGCATCGCGGCGAGGTCGCCCTGCTTCTCCGCCAGGTCGTACTGCAGGGTGACGGCCGCGACGACGACGGGGTCGTTGGCCCGGAACGCGGCGAGGGCGGTTTCGTGAAGGCCGCGGACGATCGGCGCGGCCTCGTCGACCCGTCCGAGGAAGAGCAGCGCGGTCGCGAGCATGCCCTGGGCGTGGAGGGTCTGGCTGTGCTTCGGCCCGTGGCGGGCGAGGCAGCCCTCGTAGGCCTCGCGCGACGCTCGCTCGCCGTCGGCGAAGTGTTCGAGCTTGAAGTACGAGGTGGCGAGGTTGCGCAGCCGCAGGAGGGTGCTGGGGTGATGCGGGCCCAGGACGCGGCGGGACACCTCGACGAGACGCTCAAAGTGCGGGATGGCGTCCTGGACTCTCCCCTGGCGCTCGAGGAGGACGCCGACGTTGGCGATCGCGACGAGCGTGTCGGGGTGCTCGTCGCCGAAGGATCGCCGGCGCGCGGCGAGCACTTCGCCGAAGACGGCCTCGGCCTCGGCGGTCTCGCCGGCTTCCATGAGCGCGATGCCGAGGTTGGATCGCTCGATGAGCGTCTCGCGGGCTTCGGGGCCCAGGGTGCGCGCGTGCAGTTCGCACGAGCGCCGGTGCCATCGCACCGACTCGGCGAGGTCGGGCGGGCTCTGCGAGTCCATGGCGCTGGCGACGGCGGCGGTGAGCTCGCAGGTGACCACGTGGTCCGGGCCCAGCGTGCGGTTCGCGACCTCCCACGCGCGCCGGGCGAGCGGGAGCGCCTCGGCGGATCGGTCGGTGAAGTCGAGCGCGCTCGAGAGCGCGGGGATGACGGCCAGGGCGTCGGGGTGGTCGGGCCCGACGCGCGCGACCTGGAGCGCCAGGGCGCGCCGGGCGTGCCGCTCCGAGGCGGGAAAGTCGCCGAGCTTGGCGTACGCCTCGGCGAACATGCGGTGCACATCGGCGGCGACGGCCGGGTCGGTGGTCGAGTCGGCGAGCATGTCCCGCGCGGCCCCGTCGAGCATCTCGCGGACCGTCACGTCCTGGCCGCGGGTCTCCTCGGGCGTGGCCGAGCGGATCATCCGTTTCATGAACGCGGCGAGCTCTCCCGCCCGCGTCGCCTGCTCCCGGGCGTGGAGCGCCTGGTACGTGGTGGTGACGATGCCCGCGATGAGGGTGACGAAGACGGCGATGACGCCGGCAACCAGGGACCGGTTACGCCGGGCGAACTTGCGCAGCTGGTAGAGCGCGCTGGGCGGACGGGCGGTGATGGGCTGGTCGGCGAGATGCCGGCGGACGTCCGCGGCGAGGGCGGCGGCGCCGGGGTACCGGTGGGCCTTGTCCTTCTCGAGCGCGCGGCGGGCGATGGTGTCGAGGTCGCCGCGCAGGCGCTTGTCGAAGGTCGAGAGCGTGCGTGGCTCGTCGGCGGCGATGGCGCGGACCGCCTCGTGCACGGGGGCGGCGCCGGGGTCGATGGGCAGACGCCCGGTCAGCAGTTCGAAGAGGATCACGCCCAGGGCGTAGACGTCCGAGCGCTCGTCCACGCCGGCGGGGTCCGCCGCGGCCTGCTCGGGGCTCATGTAGGAGAGCGTGCCGATGATCTGTCCGACGCTGGTCGAGATGGTGGTGACGCGCGCGTCGGCGTCGGTGAGGCGGGCGACGCCGAAGTCCAGAATCTTGGGTTGGGCGAGTGTCCCAGCTGTGCTTGGGGTGCCGGGTGCTACGCGCAGGGTGCTGCGTGGGGAAGAGTGGGGAGTAGCGTGCCCGTCAGCGTGTGTGCTGCGTGCTGTGCGCTGTGTGCTGTCCGGCTCGGTGACGAGGATGTTGCCGGGCTTGAGGTCGCGGTGGATAACGCCCTTCTGGTGAGCGTGCTCGACGGCGTCGCAGACGCGGGCGAAGAGTTCGAGGCGATCGCGGAGTGGGAGGTTGCGCGCGAACTCGGTGAGCGAGCGGCCGCGAACGAGCTCCATCGCGATGAAGGGGCGCTTCGAGCCGCCCTCCTCGATGACGCCGGCGTCGTAGACCTGCGCGATGCCGGGATGCTGCAGGCGGGCGAGCGCCGCGGCCTCGTGCGCGAAGCGCTTGAGGAGCGCGGGGGAGAGAAGGCCGGGGCGGATGACCTTCACGGCGACGGAGCGGCGCGGCGAGTCCTGCGTGGCCTCGTACACGACGCCCATCCCGCCCGTGCCGAGCACGCCCACGATCGCGTACCGGCCGATCGCGGCGGGGATCGATTCGCCGGCGCCGCCGAGGCGGTCGGCGGCGGGCCGGTCGAGGATCGCTCCGTCGGAATCATGGAACTCCAGCAGCGACTCGGCCTCGGCGCACGCGTCGGGCGAGTGGGCGCGGGCCTCCTCGAAGAGAACGCGGCGCTCCCGGGGACCCAGCGCAAGGGCGCGGTCGAAGAGCTCGCGCGCGGTGAGCGGGGCGCTCACGCGGCGTTCTCCCCCCGGCGCGCCATCTCGCGCAGAAGCCACGCCCGCGCGTACGCCCACTCGTTCTTGATGGTCGCCGGGGAGAGGCTCATGGCCTGGGCCGTCTGCTCGACGGTCAGGCCCGCGAAGAAGCGGAGCATGACGACCTCGTGCTGGCGCTCGTCGCGGGCGCGGAGCGAATCGAGCGCGCCGTCCAGCGCCAGGAGTTCCTCCGGATCATCCGCGGCGCTCTCGGCGTTGAGCATCGAGTCGACGGGCAGCGGGGCGTCGCGCAGCTTGCCGTCGCGGGCGCTGCGCGCGGCGCGGGCACGGTCGATGAGGATGCGCCGCATCGCCCGGGCCGCGGCGCCGAAAAAGTGGGCGCGGTTCTGCCAAGTGACTTCGCCGGGTCCCAGGAGCCGCAGGTAGGCCTCGTGGACGAGGGCGGTGGGCTGGAGCGTCCGTTGGGCGTTCTCGCGGTCGCCCTGCACCAGGGCGCCGGCGATGCGCCGGAGTTCGTCGTAGACCAAGACCAGAAGTTAGTCGGTGGCATTGGAGTCGCCGTTGGCGGCGTGGTTCAGGCAGCGGGTCACGTCGTTACGAACGGAGGCCGGCACGACGATCCCTTTCTCTTCTCCCCCTCGCACCCGGTCCCCGAATCCCGCTCATCCGGGCTGCCCGACAGCTCCTCCGAATCGACCCCCCCTTTTTCACGCGCATTCTTTAGCCCGCGTGGAGAGTGTATCCGCATGTGCGGGTGCCCCCGGTTCTCGTCGCGTGATCGCGCGAGGTTGCGGGGCGGAGACTCGCCCGCCTGTGCGGGCCTGGGAGATCGGAACATGACATTCAAGAACGTGTGCGTTGCCCTTGTCCTCGCGGCCGGAGCCACGGCCCCTGCCGCAGCCCAGTGCAACGTCGCCAAGTACGGCGTCCCCGACTTCGACCAGCGGCGGAACTATCTCGACGACAACGGCAGCGTGCACTGCGTGCCCACGTCGCTCCTGAACTGGATGGGGTACATGGCCAACCGCGGCAGGCCCAAGGCCCTCGCCCACAGCAGCTCCAACTGGGCCAGCATGTCCGAGTACGGCCTCGTCGACGTGCGCGACCACAACATGGGCGAGTGGATGGGCACCGGCGACTGGGGCGGCGGGACCAGCCTCGGCGGCGGCGTGGGCGGGCTGGTCGACTACCTCAATCACTACAACGTTGGGCCGGTGATCGTGGTCGGCTACGCGAGCGATGAGGACTGGCAGGTCAAGCCCAAGAACCTGTACGACAATCTCAAAGTGGGCCGGCTGGTGAGCATGTGCTACGGGCGGTACGAGCTCGACGGCGACCAGTGGGAGCGCGACGGCGGGCACTGCGTGACGGTGACGGCGCTGCAGGATGCGTGCGACCCCTCCCGGCTGTGGGTCGGCTTCAAGGACCCGTGGACCGGCAGCTCCGACTCGATCAACACCCAGTCGGCGTTCGCCACCAAGTGGTGGGACGTCTCCAGGCAGACGCGCAACTACGACGGCGACGTGTACTCCATGTGGGGCCCGGCGGGCCAGGACTCTGGGCCCAACGACACGATCAAGCTCATCGACAAGATGTTCTCGATCATGCCCCTGTTCGTGCTCACGGCCGACCCGGGGCGGAGCAGCGGCATCCTGCAGCACAACGCCGAGTGGCTCACCTCCGACGAGCCCAACGCGCCGCAAGCGATCCCGACGCCCAACGGCGCGCTGGTGCTGCACGCGCAGCCCGATCCGCGCTCGACCAGCACGATCCTGGTCACGGCGCCCGGCGGCGGCGCTCCTGCGCAGGTCTGGGACTACAACCCGGTCGAGCGCGAGTTCACGAGCATCCTCTTGCTCCCGGCGAGCCCCGGCGCGTTTGCGATCGACCGGCGCGGCGACCTGTTGCTGGAGATCAGCGGCGACCTGCACAAGTACCGCTACGCCGGGGATGGAAGCGTTCGCCTGCTGTCGTCTGTGAAGCTCGGGCTGGCCCTGAACTCGATCGCCGTGGATGACGCGACCGACGACGTGTACGCCCTCTCGGGGCCGCAGCGCCGGCTGCTCAAGTTCCCGGGCGGCAATATGGAGGCCGCGCCGTACGAGGGCGCGCTCCCCGAGGCCATGCCGGTCGGAATCCAGCCCTGTATCGCGCCAAACCCGCTCGACGGCAAGGTGTGGATGTGCTCCGAGGCGTCGCCCTCGATCTACCAGCTCACGCCCTCGGGCGCGGGGCCCGGCTGGACGATCACGAACTCACTGAACACCGGCGGCGAATCGCAGCCCACCAGCCTGCAGTTCGGCGATCACGGCGAGATGAAGTTCCTCTCGGGCAACCAGATCAAGGAATTTGAGATCGACCCCGCGGGCGAGCGCTACATCCCTTCGGGCGATCCGCACTTTGAGGGCGTGCCCGCGTCGAGGTTCCTGACGCTGGCGCGCTCCCGCTCGAACTATGACCCGCGGCTGCACGACGGGCCGGCGTACCGCAATATTGAGGACCCGGACCCCGAGACCCCCGAGATCCCCGACTGCGTCGCCGACTTCGATGCCAACGGCTTCGTGAACGGCGACGACTTTGACCAGTTCGTGGCGGCGTTCGAGGCCGGATCCATCGTTTCCGATATCGACTTCAACGGCTTCGTGAACGGCGACGACTTCGACCAGTTTGTGCTGGCCTTCGAGGGCGGGTGCTGAAGCGAGCGCCGTGAACGGCCGCGGGCCGGGCTCGAGACAGACGCGGAGACCCCGGATCGGGCCAGAAGGCCCGAGCCCGGGGTCTTGCGTCCCCGGCTCGGACATCAACCACGACGGCTTCGTCAGCGGCGACGACTTCGATGTGTTCGTGGAGCACTTCGTCGCGGGTTGCTGAATCTCAAGGCCCGAGGGCACTCGAACAGGGGATGCGACCGATTCGATGTTCTTTGGCTGCAAGGTTCATCCGCCGTGCGGCAAGTCTTGGTGAAGCGTCACTCGCACCCACCACACCTCGCCACACGCGAAGGAGAACCGTCATGAAGTCTCGCGCTATCGGTCTGTCCCTTCTCGTCCTCACCACGCTCGCCGGCACGGCGCTCGCCCAGCCGGGCTCGCCGGGCACGTACGTCAGCGGCTTCGAGCACACCACGCTCGGCGGCGCGACGTTCGACCCGGCGGTTGGCCGCCGCCTGCCGGTCCGCAACCTTGGCTCCAGCGGCGAGGACGGCGTCGAGGTCAAGCTCCGCACCGCGTTCGGCGGCGGGACCGGCATCGACGTCGGCGGGCTGCTCGCCGCGGCGGGCGGCGAGATCAAAATCAAAATCAAGGGCTGGGACGGGACAATCTACGGCAACCACCGCGTGATCAGCAACGGCGACGGCACGGGAATGATGGAGTTCGACTTCACGCAGCTCGGCGCCGTGGCGCTCAACATCAAGGAGTACGACGAATCCGGGGGCCTCGTCTCCGATGAGACCACGGGCGGCGGCGTGGTCGGCAAGCAGTGGGTCCCGAACTTCACATGCCCCGACGGCAGTCCGCCCATCATCTGGGTGCGCTGGGTCAAGCTGTGCTCGATCTGCGAGCCGGTCCTGGTGATCGGGTGGACGTGCCTGGGCACGGGCGACGACTTCTCCTACGAGTCCGGGCAGAGCGCCCGGATGATCGTCACTCCCACGTTCCCCGAACCCCAGCCCTCCACCCCGGCGATGGACTCCATGGTGATCACCGCCAGCGGCCTGACGGGCTTCGACGTGGTCAACGCGAGCACGCAAACCTTCAGCGGCCTCAACGGCCTGCCCCCGGGCGAGCCGTGGATCGAGTGGCGCACCAGCGGCATGGGCCAGGCGCACCTCGAAGAGGAGTGCGAGAACCCCGGCGCGCCGTGCGGCCAGGTCGAGCGCCGCCTCCCGGTCCGCAACCTCGGTTCGAGCGGCGAGGACGGCGTGGATATCACCCTCACATCGCGCCGCGCCACCGGGTTCTCGATGGCACTCAAAGAGAAGCAGATCAAGCACATCACGCTCATGAAGGCCTTCGACGACGCGGGCACGGAGCAGCGTGTCAGCACCACCGTGACCGACCCGATCGCCGGGACGACAGAGCTCGACGCCGACTTCTCTGATCTGGGCGCCTGGGGCTGGCGGCTCACGCTCCTGGACCCCAACGGCGTGGTGGTCGGTCCGCCCGGTGGGACGGACCACATCAACGGCGGCCCCGTGCCGTCGTGGAACGACGGGTGCCCCCCCGGTTCGATCGCGCACTGGATCAACGTCGGCACGACCAGCAACCCGGTCTGGGTTCTGTCGTGGTGCGAGACGATCACCGCGATGGTGCTGCCCGGCGGGACGGTTGTGAACAACGTCGCGACGATGATGATCGAGCCCCTGGGCGCGACGACCACCTCGGGTCCGATCAGCGGCGTGCAACTCCTTGGGTCCGAGGGCGAGCGTGAGATCGCGGCGTTTAGCGTGACCTACGCCTGCCCGTCGGACTACAACCTTGACGGGTTCGTCTCCGGCGATGACTTCGATGCCTACCTGGACGCGTTCTACCTCGGTCTGCCCGAGGCCGACTTCGACGGCAACGGGTTCGTGACGGGCGACGATTTCGACGGGTACACGGCGGCGTTCGAGGCCGGGTGCTGAATCTGACCCCGCGACGACCACTGACGCTCCTGCAAGGCCCCGCCAATCTGGCGGGGCCTTTCTCATGCGCGATTGAGACTGACGCTCATTTGAAGAAAAACAGCGTACTCGAAGAACCAAATAGCGGACTCGCGGGTATCCTTCATTGAGGATACATTTATCCTCAATGGGGGTCCGGAGGTTTCCGCAATGCGTGGGAGTCCTTTGAGGGGCCTGAGCGCCCTGATTCCGGTCGCGGTGGCGATTGCTGGTTTGGCGGGGTCTGCCGCGGCGGACGAGGCGTATTCCCAGCCGCCGAACGCGGCGGGCGGTCAGTACAAGTCCGCGTGGTACGCGGAGGACGGTCTCGACAGCGACGAATACGTCTGGGACGACTTCACACTGGCGTCGAGCACCGCGATCACGGAGGTGCGCTGGCGTGGTGCGTACACCAACTACCTCTCGGGCGTGGGCAAGGCGCCGGTGTACGACTTCACGGTCGCGATCTACGGCTCGATCGGCGGCTTCCAGCCGGACGTGGTGAACGGGCCGCTGGTCGAGTACCAGGTCGGCGGCAACGCGGGCGAGACGTCGGCGGGATCAGCCGGCGGCGTCCTGATGTACGACTACGCGTTCGTCCTTCCGTCACCCTTCCAGGCCGCGGCGGGCGTGAAGTACTGGGTGCAGATCGAGGCCTGGCAGGGCCTGACGCCGCCGTATTACTGGCCGCCGGACTGGAGCATCGCGCGCGGGACCGGCGGGAACAACGCGCATTTCCGCAAGATCGGCGGCACGGGGGGCACGTTCTACTCGATCACCGGTGACTGCGCGTTCACGCTGATGCGCTCGGGGGCGCCGACGTTCACGATCAACACGAGCGTGCTTCCGTCGGGCGCGGGAACGGTGATGGGCGCCGGCGCGTACCCCAGCGGGTCGAACGCGACCCTCGAGGCGACGGCCAACGCCGGCTTCGGCTTCGTGAACTGGACGGAGAACGGCTCGCAGGTGAGCACGAACTGGCGGTACACGTTCAATGTCACGCGGAACCGCACGCTGATCGCGAACTTCGTAAGCGCGTACACCGTGACGACGGGGAGTGCGCCGATCTACGGCGGCGAAGTCACGGGCGCGGGCGTCTACAACAGCGGCTCGCTTGTCACCGCGACCGCGGTTGCGCGGCAGGGCTACTTCTTCGACCATTGGACGGACTGGGGCAACCCCGTCAGCACCGAGCCGGTGTACACGTTCACCATCACGGGCGACCGCTCGCTGCAGGCCCACTTCGTGCCCGCGCCCATGACGGTGACCTTCGACCTCGACAGCGGCGATCCGCCGCCGATCGCGACGATGACCATGACGCCGTTCGACAACGCCAAGGCCGGGGTCGTCGCGCACTTCGCCGGCGCGGATGGGCTCTCGGCGTATTCGCTCCAGAGCGACGCGACGATCAGCTGGTCGCACCAGGTGCGCCTGACGGGCAACTACCTCTGGCCGAACTCCATCTACCGCAACAACCTCGAAGTCACGTTCGATCGACGCGTCACCAGCGTGAGCCTCGACTTTGCGACCGAGGAGATGGAGGCCTGGGCCGACACGCCCTCGCCCCTGGTGCTCACGGCCTACCTGAACGACACGCCCGTGGGCGGCGCACAGGCGGCGGGCGCGTACGGCGCGACCACCTACCCCGAGGGCTTCCTGCTCTTCACGAGCGCCGCGCCCTTCAACCGCATCGTCCTGACCGTCGGGCCCAACCCCTGGGGCACGAACAACTTCATCTCCGACAACTTCACCATCGAAGCGCTCTGCCCCGCGGACTTCGACGCCAACGGCTTCGTCAACGGCGAGGACTTCGACGCGTTCGTCTGGGAGTTCGAGCTTGGCAACGCCGCGGCGGACTTCGACGCCAACGGCTTTGTCAACGGCGAGGATTTCGACCTGTTCGCCGCGGCGTTCGAAGCCGGGTGCTGAATCATCCCGGCACGACCAGGAGCACGCAGTCATGAGCCGAATCCGCCTTGTCCTGTGCGCCGCCGCCCTCACGGCCCTCGGGGGCACAACTTCCGCCGCGCTGATCTACGTCGATGCCTCGGCGACAGGCGAAAACACCGGGGGCACTTGGGCCGACGCCTTCGTCAGTCTCTCAGCCGCCCTGGACGCCGCATCGCCTGGCGACGAGATCTGGGTCGCCGAAGGGACGTACACGCCCGTGGACTCGGTCTCCAGCTTTGTGCTCAAGAGCGGCGTCGG
>CAZCPB010000109.1:0-12842 GCA_964500365.1 uncultured Phycisphaeraceae bacterium | reverse complement strand
CCCGTCGTCCGCGACCAGTACCGCCTCGGCGTCCCCCACGGCGGAACCTGGAACGAACTCCTCAACACCGACGCCCCGATCTACGGCGGCAGCGGCGTCGGGAACCTCGGCTCCGTCGAAGCCTCCCCCATGCCCTTCCGCCAGTTCTCCGCCTCGGTCTGCCTCACCCTGCCGCCCCTCGCGGCGCTCGTGCTCGTTCCCGCGCCGGGCCCCGGAGCGACGGTTCGTGCGTGATGCCCGCGCCGCCCGCGATTGCCGGTCGCCACGCGCGGGCGCCGTGCTCGAAGCATTCACCGATCACTTCGGGACGGTCCGCCGCTCGCCGCCCGAGTCCGTCCGCCTGCTCCGGGCCGCGATCACCGCGGAGGCCCCGGGCCCGGCCGTCCGCGTGATCGACGCGGGCGCCACGCGCCTGCCCGACGACCCGCGTCGGATCAGGGCACGAGCCGGGTCGCCGGCCCTGGAACTCGAGGACGGCGGGGAGTTTCCGCTCGTGCCCGACCGGGCGGGCCCAAGGGCCACGCTCCGCGCGCCGGCCGCGATCCCGCCGGGCGTGCACCGCGTCCGCGGCGCCGGGCGCGACATGTTCGTCCTGGCGCGCCCCCGCTCGCTCGCGCGCGCGGTGTCGGCGTCGGGCAGGCGGACGGCCGTGTTCCTCCCGCTGTACTCCGCCAGCCCGGGAGGGCCCTTCGGCATCGGGACCTACACGGACCTCCGCGATCTCTGCGCCCGCGCCGGGGAGTTCGGTGGAGCCCTCGTGGGCACGCTCCCCCTCTTCCCCGCGTTCCTGCACAAGCCGTTCGATCCCAGCCCGTACGCGCCCGTCACGCGCCTCATGTGGAGCGAGCTGTTCATCGATCCCGCGATCGCGCCCGAGTGGCCCCTGCTGACCCGCCGCGTCCGCGCCGCGCGCCCCGACGTGTCGGAGTACGTGGACTACCGGCGGAGCTGGCGCGCGGCCCGGCGAGCCCTCAGCGCCATGGCCGGCGCGGCCCGGCGCTCGCCCCGGCGCTGGGCCGAGGTGCTCTCGACCTGCTCGGCGGAAACGGTGCGGTACGCGCGGTTCAGGGCCGTCGTGGACGACTCCGGCAGGACCTGGGACCGCTGGCCCGCGTCGTGGATGACCCTCGAGCGTGCGCCGCAGCGCCAAACCGACATCGACATGTACCTCTACGCGCAGTCGCTCGCCGGCGCCCAGATGCACGCGCTCGGGCGATCGCGCGCCGGGGCCAGCCCCCTGTACCTCGACCTGCCCGTGGGCGTGCACGGGGGCGGCTTCGACACGTTCTGCCGGCCCGACCTTTTCCTCCGCGGCTTCTCCGCCGGCGCGCCGCCCGACGATCTCAACGCGCACGGGCAGGTGTGGGGCTTCCCGCCCCTCCACCCCTTCGCCGGACGGGCCGACGGCTACCGGTACCTCCGGCGCGTGCTCCGCGGGATGCTCGGCGTGGCTGGCGCGCTGCGGATCGACCACGTGATGGGCCTGTACCGCATGTACTGCGTCCCCGCCGGCGCGCAAGGCGCGGCGGGGGCCTACGTGCGTTACCCCGAAGACGAACTCTTCGCCGTCGTGATGATCGAGGCCGCCCGCGCGGGAGCCGTGGTGGTGGGGGAGGACCTGGGCACCGTGCCCCCGCCGGTGCGCGCGATCATGAGGCGCCGCGGCATTCTCGGCATGCACGTCCAGCAGTTCGCGTTCGGCGCGGGCGACCGGCCGGTCCGCCTCCCCGCCGCCCGCGCCATGGCCTGCCTCAACACCCACGACACGCCCACCTTCGCCGGATTCTGGCGCGCCGACGACGTCGCGCTGCGCCGCGCGCTCGGGCACACCGACGGCGCGCCCGCCGCGGAGGAACGGCGGGGGCGGGCGAAACTCCGGCGCGCGATCGCCTCCGACCTGCGCCGCCGGGGGCTGCCCGCAGGGTCGGCGCCGGCGGCCGCGATGTCGCTGATGCGCCTGCACGCCCGCTCGCCCTCGCCCCTCGTGGCGGTGAACCTCGAAGACCTCTGGGGCGAGCGCCGCCCCCAGAACGTCCCGGGGACGTCCACGGAGCACCCCAACTGGCGCCGCCGCAGCGCCCTGCCGCTGCAGGCGATCATCAGGAGCCGCAAGGTTGCGGCGGCGCTCAAGGTCATCGCCCGCGAGCGACGGAGGACGCCATGAGCGACAACCCCGGGCACCTCGGCGCGATCGTCCAGCCCGACCGCTCGACCCGGTTCACGCTGTGGGCGCCCAAGCACCCGCGGGTCCGGCTCTTCTTCCCCGAATCGGGGAAGCGCCTTGAAATGGACGCCAGCGCCGACGGCTACCACACGCTGGCGACCGCCGCGCCCAACGGGACCCGGTACGGCTTCGAGCTCGGCGATGGTCCCCTCCGGCCCGACCCGGCGTCGCGCGCGCAGCCCGACGGCGTGCACGCGCCGTCGATGGTCGTCGAGTGGCCCAGCCCCCCCGAGCCGTTCAAGAACCGTCCCCTCGAGCACCACGTCATCTACGAACTGCACGTCGGCACCTTCACATCCGAGGGAACCTTTGACGCGATCATCCCGAAGCTCGCGCACCTGCGGCGCGTCGGCGTGACCGCGATCGAGCTCATGCCGATCGCGCAGTTCCCCGGCGCCCGGAACTGGGGCTACGACGGCGTCCTGCCCTTCGCGGCCCAGTGGTCGTACGGGGGCGTCGCGGGCCTGCGCAGGCTCGTCGATGCCTGCCACGGGCACGGGCTCGCGTGCTTCCTCGACGTGGTGTACAACCACACGGGCCCCGAAGGAAACTACCTCGCCGAATTCGGCCCGTACTTCACCGACCGCTACAAGACGCCCTGGGGCGCGGCGATCAACTTCGACGGGCGAGACTCCGACCACGTGCGCGAATACTTCATCCAGAGCGCCCTGCACTGGACCCGTGACTGCGGGATCGACGGGCTCCGGGTCGATGCCGTCCACGCGATCATCGATCACACCGCGGCCCCGTTCATCCAGGACCTCACGGCGCGCGTGCACCGCGCGGCGTCGGAGCAGGGGCGTGCGGTCCACGTCATCGCCGAGTCCTGCGATAACGACCCGCGCCTGCTCCGCGACCCGGCCGTCGGGGGCGCCGGGATGGACGGCTGCTGGAACGACGATTTTCATCACGCCGTGCGCGCGGCGCTCACGGGAGAGCGGCGCGGGTACTACGCGTCGTACGGTGAGCCCGGCCAGATCGCCTCGTGCGTGCGCGAACGGTTCGTCTTCACCGGCCAGCACGCGCCCGCCTTCGGACGACGCCACGGCGCGCCCGCGCCCGACATCGCCCGCGGACGCCTCGTCGCCTTCACCCAGAACCACGACCAGGTCGGAAACCGCCCCCTGGGCGACCGCCTCGACCGCGAGGCCGGCCTCGACGGCTCGCGCGTCGCCGCGGCGCTCGTCCTCCTCTCGCCGTTCACGCCCATGCTGTGGATGGGCGAGGAGCACGCCGAGCCGGCCCCGTTCCAGTACTTCGTGAGCCACGGCGACCCGGAACTCGTCGAGGCGGTCCGCCGCGGACGCGCGGCCGAGTTCGCCGACTTCGAGACCGGGCGCCCCGTGCCCGACCCGCAGGCGGAGGAAACCTTCCTGCGGTCGAAGATCTCCTGGCCGGTTCTCGATGCACCGCCGCACCGCGCGATGCTCGCCTACTACACGCGCCTGATCGAGCTCCGGCGCGACCTGCGCGTCGTGGCGAGGGCCGACGCGGTCCGCTGCGAAGCCGCCGGTCCGGTGATCGTCATGTGGTACGGCGAGGCAACGCCCGCGATCGTGATCGCCAACGTCTCCCCGTCGCCCCGAAGAATCCCGCCGCCGAGCGGCGCGCCGGGCGCCGAGGAACTGAAGATAGTCCTCAATTCGGAGGACCCCACCTGGGGCGGCGGGCGCGCCGCCGCTTCCACGCTCTCGCGCGACCTCTGGGAGGTTCCCGCACGCACCGCGCTGGTTCTCGCACCCCCGGAGCCCGCATGAACCGACGGTACATCTGCGTCCACGGCCACTTCTATCAGCCGCCGCGCGAGAACGCCTGGCTCGAGGCCGTCGAGCTTCAGGAGTCCGCGTACCCGTCCCACGACTGGAACGAGCGGATCACCCTCGAGTGCTACGCCACCAACGCGCGAGCGCGGCTCCTGGACGCCGAGGGAAAGATCGAGAAGGTCGTCAGCAACTACGCCCGGATGAGCTTCAACTTCGGCCCCACGCTCCTCGCCTGGATGAAGGACGCGATGCCGGCCCCCTACGCGCGCATCGTCGAGTCCGACGCCGCCAGCGCCCGACGCTTCGGGGGCCACGGGTCCGCCATGGCCCAGGGCTACAACCACGCCATCCTGCCCCTCTGCAACGAGCGCGACCGCCGCACGCAGGTCGGTTGGGGCGTGCGCGACTTTGAATCGCGGTTCGGCCGCCGCCCCGAGGGGATGTGGCTGCCCGAGACCGCCGCCGACACGGCGTCGCTCGAAGCCCTCGCCGAGGCGGGCATCCTGTTCACCGTGCTGGCCCCGCGCCAGTGCGACGCCGTCCGCCCCGCCGGCGGCGGCGAGTGGGACGCCGTCGGCGAGGGCGTGGACCCGACGCGCCCCTATCTCTGCCGGCTCCCCTCCGGCCGCACCATCACGCTCTTCTTCTACGACGGCCCCGTGTCGCAGGGGGTTGCCTTCGAGGGGTTGCTCAACAGCGGCGATCGCTTCGCCGCCCGGCTGCTGAGCGGGCTCAGCGACGGGCGCGACCACGACCAGATCATGCACATCGCCACCGACGGCGAGAGCTACGGGCACCACCACCGCCACGGAGAGATGGCCCTCGCCGCGGCGCTCGAGCAGATCGAGCGCGACCCCGGCGTCGAGCTGATCAACTACGCGCTGTACCTCGAGCGCCACCCGCCCACGATGGAGGCCAGGATCCACGAGAACAGCTCCTGGAGCTGCGTCCACGGCGTGGAACGCTGGAGGTCCGACTGCGGATGCAACTCGGGCCGCCAGGGCTGCCACCAGCGGTGGCGCGCCCCGCTCCGCGACGCGCTGGACTGGCTGCGAGACACGGTTGCGGGTCCCTTCGAGAACGCGACCGGCCCCCTGCTCAAGAGCCCGTGGGCCGCGCGCGACGGGTATATCGAGGTCATCCTCGACCGCTCACCCGCGTCGATCCAGGCCTTCCTGTCGCGCCACGCTCGCAAGCCGCTCTCGGAGAGCGAACGCGTCACCGTCATGCGCCTGATGGAGCTGCAGCGCCACGCCATGCTCATGTACACCAGCTGCGCGTGGTTCTTCGACGACGTCGCCGGCATCGAGACGGTGCAGGTCATCCAGTACGCCGCCCGCGTCCTGCAGCTCGCGCGCCTCACCCTCGGGCTCGATCTCGAGGAGGAGTTCCTCCGACGGCTCGAAGAGGCTCCCGGCAGCTCGAAGGAAGCGCCCAGCGGACGCGCCGTGTTCGAGCGGTCGGTCCGCCCCGCCATGCTCAGCCTGGAGCGCGTCGCCGCCCATTACGCCGTCCACCGGCTCTTCGACGGCAAGACCGACCGCGTGTACGCCTACGGCGTCGAGAACGCCCGCGAGTCGCACGTCGTCTCCGGCCGCACCGGCCTCGTGGTCGGCAACGCGACCTTCAGGTCCGTCATCGACTCCGAAGCCCAGCGCCTGTCCTACGCCGCCCTCCACCTCGGCGATCACACCGTCTCCTGCGGCGTGCGCAAATTCATCGACGAGAACGCCTTCGAAGCCACCAAGGCCGCCGCGACCGCCGCCTTCGACCGCGCCGATTTCGCCGAGGTCATCCGCTTCATGGGACGCGACTTCGGCAACACCCCGTACTCCATCGCGTCCCTCTTCCGCGACGAGCAGCACGCCATCGTCCGGCGCGTCCTCGCCCCGGCCCTCGACCAGATCGACAACGCCTACCGCCAGATCTACGACCAGCACGCCCCCCTCACGCGCTACCTCAGCTCCCTCGACCTCGTCGTCCCCCGTCGAATGCAGATGGTTGGATCGTTCGTGCTCACCCAGAGCCTCCGCCGGATTCTCGAATCCCCCGAACCCGACCTCGAACGCGCCGGAAAGGTGGTCGACGAAGCCTCGCGCTCCGGCATCGATCTCGACGAGCAGACCCTCCTCCTGTCCGCCGCGGTGGCCATGCGTACCGCCATCGGCCCGCCCGGCCAGCCCGAGGAACAGCTCTTCGAGCGCGCCCGCCGCCTGCTCGAACTGGTACGGTTCCTCGAGCGCCTGCCCTTCACCGTGGACCTCTGGCCCGTCCAGGAGCACTTCCTCGACGCCCTCCGCCCCATGATCGAGCCGCTCCGCGCTCGCACCGACGAACGGTCCGCCGCTCACCTCGCCCTGCTCACGGAACTCGGGACCGAAATCGAGGTCCGGGTGTGAAACCGCCGCACGGCATGGTCGCGACCTACCGCCTGCAGCTGACGCCCGTCTTCGGGTTCGCCGCCGCGCGCGCCGTCGTCCCGTACCTCGCCGACCTCGGCGCATCGCACCTGTACCTCTCGCCCATCTTCGAGGCCCGGCCGGGCAGCACGCACGGCTACGACCAGACCGACCCGACCACCGTCCGCGCCGAACTCGGCGGCGAGCCGGCCTTCCACGACCTCGCCTCCGCCGCGTCCGACGCCGGCATGGGCATCCTCCTCGACATCGTCCCCAACCACGCGGCAGCGCACCACGCGAACCCCTGGTGGTTCGGCCTGCTCAAGCACGGGCCCGGCTCGACCTTCGACCGCTTCTTCGATGTGGCGTGGGACGCGTCCCGCGGCCGCGTCGTGCTCCCCGTGCTCGGCTCGACCCCGGCGCAGTGCGCCGCCGACGGGCAGCTCACGTTCACCAGGGACGAAGCCCTCGGCCCGTGCGCGGCATACTTCGACCGGCTCTTCCCCCTCAGGGACGACCGCCCCCTCCCCGCCGACGATTCCCCCGCCGCGCTCCTCGAAGCGCTCTCGTGCCAGCACTACGAGCTCGCTCAGTGGCGCGAGGGTCTCGAACGCATCAACTACCGCCGCTTCTTCGACATCGCCGACCTCGCCGGCCTGCGCGTCGAGCACGACGAGGTGTTCGACATCACCCACGCAAAGATCCTCGACCTCGTCGGACGCGGCCTCGTCCACGCACTCCGCGTCGATCACATCGACGGGCTGCGCGATCCGCTCGCGTACCTCGCCCGCCTGCGCGAGGCGCTCGACCGCGCCGCCGGCCCCCGCGTGCCGATCTTCGTCGAAAAGATCCTCGCCCACGACGAGTCGCTCCCCGGGGAATGGCCCGTCGCGGGCACGACCGGCTACGAGTTTCTCGCCGCGCTGGGCCAGCTCTGGTCGTCACCGCGCGGCGTGGAGGCGATCCGCCGCCACGTCGCCCAAAGCACGCCCGAGCCCTTCGGCGCGCTGGCGATCGCCTGCAAACGCGAAGCAGCGGAGACCATTCTGCGCCCCGAGCTGAACCGGCTGTGCGATGCCCTGCGCGCAGCGCTTCACGCCGCCGGCCGGGCGATCCCCGACGAGTCCCTCCGCGACGGCGTCATCGCCCTGTCGGCCGGCCTGGGCGTTTACCGCGCCTACGCCGACCGCCGCGGCATGACGCCCGAGGACCGCGCGCGCGTGCGGCGTGCGGCGAGCGCCGCGGGCCTCGCCGGGGCCGCGTCGTCCTTGCTCGACCTGCTCACGCTCTCCGGCCCGTTCGAGGCCGCCCCGCTCCGCGCCCGGGCTCTGGAGTGCGTGCAGCGGTGGCAGCAGTTCACGGGACCGCTGGCCGCCAAGGGCGTCGAGGACACGGCGCTGTACCGCGACACCGCGAGCCCCTGGCTGTGCGACGTCGGCGCGGAGCCCGAGATTCGAGATTCCGATCGGGAATGGAGCGTGGTGGCGGGGCACAGGTCCGTCCGGCCGCTGTCCATGAACACGACGGACACGCACGACGCCAAGCGCTCCGAGGATGCGCGGGCGGCGCTCGCCGCGCTCTCGCATGCACCCGAGGAGTGGACCGGCATCATCGATGAAGCGGTCGCCCTCGCGTCACGGACGCGCATCTCCAGGGCCGACCTGGTCCTGATTCTGTCGAGCGTCTACGCGCTGCTGGGCCGCGAGCCGGGTGAGTCGCCGGCGCCGCGTGTTCGTGAATACGCCGTGAAGGCCGTGCGTGAGGCCAAGCGGGAGAGCTCATGGCTCGCCCCGAACGAGGACTACGAGCGCAGGTGCCGCGAGACGGTCGACCTGTTCGTGTCGCCGGAGGGCGCCGGGGTTCGCGCCCGCATGACGGCGCTCCGCGGCCGCGTCGAGGTCCGCGCATCGCGCACCAGCGTCGCCCAGGGCCTGTTGAAATGCCTCTTCCCCGGCATCCCCGACATCTATCAGGGCACCGACCTCCGCGTGTTCGCGCTGGCGGACCCGGACAACCGCCGGCCGGTCGACTTTGAGCGGCGGGTCCGGCTGCTGGACCTCGCGAAACAGGCGTGGGCCGCGCGCGATCCCGAGCGGGTCCGCGACGCCGACTCCCGCAAGCTCCTGGCCGTCTGGCGCGCCCTCGCCGTCCGCCGGGGCCTCCTCCTCAGGGGCCCGCTCCGGCTCGAGTCCCTCCGCAGCACCGCGCCCGCGCTCGAGTGGAAGATTGCGGCCGCCGACGCCCTGTGCGCCGTCCGCGTGGAATTCGAGGACGGCCCTGCCCCCCACCCGCACGAGCCCGGCCTCGACCAGCTCGGCGCCATGCTCCGCGACGGTCCGCGTCCGTGGGCCACGGTCGTCGTGCAGGGCGTTTCTGCCTTGTTCTGACGATCGCGGGTCAATGCACCGCCCTCGCGACGTGCCACCGTCGTCGCGGCGCTCGCTCCGCGAAAGTCGCGCGACCAAAGCCCCGCGTCAGCGCAGGTTCATCGCACGGACGGCCTCGGCGTCGCGGCTGAAGGCGATCTCGCCGCGCCCCACCCGCCGGATGCCGTCGATGAGGCGCCCGACGTCCTCGTTCTTCGAGAGGTAGCCCCAGGCGCCGCAGTCCAGGGCCCGCTCGATGTAGTCGGGGTCGAGGAAGCCGCTGAACATGACAGGGCGGACGTGCGGGGCGGCGGCGGCGAGGCGGCGGACGATGTCGAAGCTGTCCACGCCGGGCATGTCGATGTCCACGAGGACGACGTCGGGCCCGGCGGCGAGGATCTGCTCCAGGGCGTGATCGCCGGTGAGCACGACGCCGGCCCAGCGCATGTCGCTCTCCTGATCGATGCGACGCCGGAAGGCGTCCGCGACCATCTCGTTGTCGTCCATGCAGAGGACGCGGAGAGTCCGCGGCTGACTGTTCATGCGTGCCCTCCGGCGTCGGGTTGCGCGCGGTGGAGCGCGGCGCTGATCCGCTGCCGCAGGCGCGAGGGCGGGATCGAGCGTTCGAGGCGCACGATCCTGGGGTCCTCGTCGTCGCCGGCGCGGTCGGCGAACACGAGGACCCGGGCGCCGGGTGCGGAGCGGGCGAAGTCCCGGGCGGCCTCCAGCGTCCGCGGGTCGTCCCCCTCGGTGACGAGCAGGTCGGCCTCGGCGGGGCGGCCGTCGCCGTTGAGGACGACGTATCGGAGGCCGTCCAACACGCTGCGGACGTGGGCGTTGAGGCGGGGGTCGGTCAGAACGATCGAGGCGACGCCGCGCCGGGCGTTCTCGCCGGCCCCGCCGGCGTGTTCGGCGATCGGCAGCTCGAGGCGGAACGACGCGCCGTGGCCGGGCTGGGACTCGACGTGCACAGCGCCGCCGGCACGCTTGACGAGCGCGGCGACAAGAGTGAGCCCGAGACCGGTGCTGACCTCGCGCGTCTTGGTGGTGAAGAAGGGCTCGAGGCAGCGGCGGCGGGCCTCCTCGTTCATCCCGGGCCCGTTGTCCGAAACGGCAAGGCAGAGGAATCCGTCGGTCGGGGCCGGCGCGGCGGTGACCGAGATGCGGCCGTGCGGCGAGTTCCGGAGCGCATCGCCGGCGTTCTGGACCAGGTTGAAGACCGCCTGGGTGAGGGCCGCCTTGCCCATCCGGACCGGTGGAAGGTCGGCGGGGAAGTCCGCCGCCAGCTCGAGGTGACGCGCAACGCCGGTGCGGAAGACGCCCTGGGTCTCGTTCCACCACGCGGCGAGTTCGGTCGAGCCGGTGCTCGGCGCGGACTCGGGGTCGAGGGAAAGCAGGCGGAGGCTGGCGGCCAGGCGCTGGAGGTAGTCGGTGGACTTGCCGATCGCGGCGATGTCCTCCGCGGCGGGGGCCGGGAGGTCGCACCGGGCCAGCGACTCCAGTCGCATGCGCACCGGCAGGAGCAGGTTGCCCATGTCGTGGCCGAGGCCGGCGGCGAGCATGCCGATCGTCGCCATGCGGTCGGCGAGGCGCAGGCGCTGGTTGGAGTCGTGGAGCTCGCCGAGGCGGCGCTGCAACTCGGCGTTGACGCGTTCGAGCTCGTCGGACTTGCGGCGGAGGTCGGCGAAGACCTGCACCTTGGCACGGAGGAGCTCGGGCACGATGGGGACGGGGATGTAATCGACGGCGCCCAGGCCGTAGGCCTTGACGCGGTCGGCGTCGGTCAGGTGGACGGCGGAGATGAAGATGATCGCGGTGCGCGAGAACCTGGGGTGTTCGCGGATGAGCCCGGCGAGTTCGAAGCCGTCCATGCCGGGCATGCAGACGTCCACGAGGATGATGGCGATGTCGCGCGAGAGAAGGATCTTGAGGGCTTCGTCGGCCGACTCGGCCTTGACGACGTCCTCGTTGAGGTCGGCGAGGATCGCCTCGAGGGTGACCAGCTTGGCGGGCTGGTCGTCCACCATGAGGATGCTCACCTTCTCTCGCGCGGCCATGAACGCCTCCGAGGGTCAGCGGTGCAGCCACATGCGGAGCACCGAGAGCAGCTGCTCGGTGTTGACCGGCTTGGCGAGGTAGTCGGACGCGCCGGCCTCGAGGCACTTCTCGCGGTCGCCCTTCATGGCCTTGGCGGTGAGGGCCACGATGGGAAGCCGCGCGAACTCGGGCCTGGCGCGGATGACCCGCATGGTCTCGTAGCCGTCCATCTCCGGCATCATGATGTCCATGAGGACGATGGCGACGTCCGCGATGGACTCGAGGCTGCGCACCGCCTCGCGCCCGGTGTTGGCGGTGAGCACTTCCATGCCGCGGCGCTCGAGGACGCTGCTGAGGGCGAAGATGTTGCGGACGTCGTCGTCGACGATGAGGACGCGCTTGCCGAGCAGGTACTCGTCCGAGCGGTGGAGCTGGTCGAGCATCTGGCGCTTGGCGGGGGGGAGGTTCGCGACCACGCGGTGCAGGAAGAGCGAGGTCTCGTCGAGCAGGCGCTCCGGCGATTCGACGCCCTTCACGACGACGCTGCGGGCGAGGGTGTGGAGGCGGGCGTCCTCCTCGGGGGAGAGGGCCTTGCCGGTGAAGACAACGACGGGCACGTCGCGGAGTTCTTCGGTGGTCCGCATGCGCTCGAGGACGTCGAAGCCGGTCATGTCGGGGAGCCGCAGGTCCAGCACCACGCAGTCGTAGGGGTCGGCGCGGAGGCGCTCGAGGGCCTCGCGCCCGGTGGCGGCGGCGTCGATGTCGATGTCGTCGTGGCCCAGGAGCTCGCGGACGCTCATCTGCTCGGCGTCGTCGTCCTCGACGATGAGGAGGCGGCGGCGGCGGGGCGAGGCGTACTCCTTGATCCGCCCCAGCGCCTCCTCGAGCCCCTCGGTGGTCGCGGGCTTGGTGACGAAGGAGAAGGCGCCGCGGGCCAGGCCGTGCTGGCGGTCCTCGTCGAGCGTGACGATCTGGACGGGGATGTGGCGGGTCTCGGGGTCCTGCTTGAGCTGGTTCAGGACCGACCAGCCGAGCATGTCCGGGAGGAAGATGTCCAGGGAGACGGCCGAGGGCGTGTAGCGCCGTGCCAGGCCGAGCGCGTCGGCCCCGCGGTGGGCGACGAGGACCTTGAAGCCGGTGTCGTGGGCGAGGTCCACGAGGACGCGGGCGTAGTGCGGGTCGTCCTCCACGATCAGGAGCGTGGTGTCGTTGGTGCCGAGCGTGTCGCGGTCGTCCTCCACCTGCTCGACCGGGTGTTCCGGGAGCCGCTCGGCGACCAGGGCGGCGGCGTGCCGCGCCGAACGGGCCGCGTCGATGGCCGAGGGCGGGGCGATCGGGCCGGCGTACCGGAGCGGGAGGTACAGGGTGAAGGTGCTCCCCACGTTGGGCACGCTGGTGAGCTGGATCTCGCCCCCGAGCAGCGCGGCCAGCTCGCGGCTGATGGCCAGCCCCAGGCCGGTCCCCCCGTACCGCCGGCTGGTGCTCGCGTCGGCCTGCTGGAACGCCTCGAAGATGATCTTCTGCTTGTCGGCGGGGATGCCGATGCCCGAGTCCGAGACCTCGAACGCGACGACGCCGCCGGCGTTGTTGAGCGAGGAGTTCCCGGGGCTCCAGCCGGCGCCGGCGGGTCGGACGAGCAGGCGGACCCCGCCCTGCTCGGTGAACTTGAAGGCGTTGGAAAGCAGGTTCTTCAGGACCTGCTGGAGGCGCTTGGCGTCGGTCACGATGCTGCGGCCAAGGCGGTGGTCGACCTGCACGTCGAACGAGAGGCTGCGGTTCTCCGCCTCGTGGCGGAACGTCCGGGTGACGGTTTCCACCAGCGCCCCGAAGTACACCTCCTCCGCCTCTACCGACACGGTGCCCGACTCGATCTTGGAGAGATCGAGGATGTCGCTGATGAGGTTGAGCAGGTCGGTGCCGGCGCCGTGGATCGTGCGGGCGAACTCGACCTGCTTGCCCGTGAGGTTCTGGTCGGGGTTCTCGGCGAGCTGCTGGCCCAGGATCAGGATGCTGTTCAGCGGCGTGCGCAGCTCGTGCGACATGTTGGCCAGGA
>CAZCPB010000108.1:5961-13188 GCA_964500365.1 uncultured Phycisphaeraceae bacterium | reverse complement strand
GTACCACCTCCGCTACTGCGATGCCGCCAACGACCGCGCCTTCTGCGGTCAAGAGGCCGAGCGATACTGGATGGGCGACGGCGAGAGCGGCGGCGCGGGCGAGCACGCCCGGCGCGGCGTCGATCTGTACGTCGGCGGCGCCGAGCACGCCGTGCTGCACCTGCTCTACGCCCGTTTCTGGCACAAGGTGCTCTTCGACCTCGGCCACGTCTCGACCGCCGAGCCCTTCCGCAAGCTGTTCCACCAGGGCCTCATCACCAGCTACGCCTTTCAGCGCGCCGACCGCGGCCTGGTTCCGACCGATCAGGTCGAGGAGCGCCCGGGCTCTTCGGGCGAACCGGAGTTCATCGAGAAGGCGACGGGCGCGAAGGTCGCGCAGATCGTCGCCAAGATGAGCAAGAGCCTCAAGAACGTCATCAACCCCGACGACGTCATCGCCGAGTACGGCGCCGACACCTTCCGCCTCTACGAAATGTACATGGGCCCGCTCGAGGCCACGAAGCCCTGGAACCCGCGCGACATCGCCGGGTGCTACCGGTTCCTGCAGCGCGCGTGGCGCCTCTGCGTGGACGAGCAGTCCGGCGCCCTGCGCACCCTGGAGAAGCCCGACCCCGCCGTCGAGCGCCAGCTCCACCGCGCTGTCGCCAAGGTCGAGGGCGACATCGAGCGGCTGGCCTTCAACACCGCCATCGCCGCGATGATCGAGTTCGTCAACGCCGCCACCAGCGCCGGCGGGCTCACCCGCGCCCAGGTCGAGCGCTTCGCCCTCACCCTCTGCCCCTTCGCCCCGCACCTGGCCGAGGAGCTGTGGTCGAAGCTCGGCCACGCGTCGCTCGCCTCGCTCGCCCCGTGGCCCGGCTACGACGAGGCCATGCTCCGCGACGAATCGGTCGAGTACCCGGTGCAAATCCAGGGCAAGGTCCGGGCCCGCATCACCGTCTCGGCCCAGGCCGACCCCAAGGCCGTCGAGGACGCGGCGCTCGCCGACAGCGAGGTCCAGAAGTACATCGCCGGCAAGCCCGTCAAGAAAGTGATCGTGGTCCCGGGCAAGCTGGTCAACGTGGTGACGGGGTAGGAACGAATCGTGGACGGTGAGCACTGATCAGGCTGCGAGGGCTTCAGTCGCGGCCTTCTATCCCTCCACGACCACGAGCACATCGGCCCACGGCACCCACCGGCTCGGCGGTTCGTCCCACCACAGGGGCTCGGTCTCGCGCAGGTCAAGTTCCGGGCGCGCGGGTCCCGCGAGTTCCTCGAAGGTCACGCTCGAATCGGTCCGGTCCTCGATCGCGTTCCGCAGCGCCGTCAGCGATTCGGGCGTGAGCGCCAGGCTCGCGAAGTACGGGTGAGACTCGCGCACCCGCTCGCCCATCGACTCGAGCTTCCGCAGTGCGCCGATGCTCGACTCGGACGCGATGGTCCGTTCCATGGCCTCGCGCTCGGCACGGGCGGCGTCGCGCCGCGCGAGCTCGGCCATCCCCGCCCCGGCGCTCACGTGCCCCGGCGGGAGCGGGCAACTCAGCCGCCACGTCCGCCCGCTCTCGCCCGAGGCCATCGCGTCCATCCCGCCGATCGCTCGTCCGAGCGCATCGGCCCGGACCCGGACCGCGAGGCGGCCCTGCGACGCCAGCTCGAGCGCCCGCTCGATCGAGTCCACCCGCGCGGGGATCACCTCCGCTGCCGCGGCGAGCACCGTCGCCGGCGCGGGCTCGATCTCCTGAACCGGGCTTTCGTCCGCGTTCGCGAGCAGGGTCGCCGTGTCGCTCTCCGCGGCGGGCTGCTCAAGCGCTGCCGCGTTCGCGCCCGGGTCGGTCATCGCGCCGGGCCGATCCGGTTCCGCCGAGGCTATCCGCGTCCGCGATTCGGGCGCGGGCTCGCGGACCGTTGCGTCCGCGGGCGCTTCGTTCAAGGCGATCGGCCCGACCGGCGTGCTCCCGCCCCTCGACAGCGCCCAGAACCCGACGCCGCCGGCCAGGAGCGCCACCGCCGCCGCCGCGGCAAGCACGCCCGGCCACCGGTTCGACCGGCGCGCACGGTTGATCGAGATCGGCGCCGGGGGCAGGTCGTCGAACGCCGCGGGCGCGTCCAGCAGCGCCGCGCGCTCGATCGCTCCCTCTATCGCGCTGGCCACCTCCGGGGGCGCTTCGACATCGCACAGCTCGGCCAGCAGGGCGCGGTCCCGGCGCATCGCGCGGGCCGTTGCGAGCAGGTCCGGGCGCGATGCCAGCGCCGCGAGCACGCGCTGCTCGGCCGCGTCGTCGAGCCCGCCCTCGATGAGGGCCAGGAGCGAGTCTTCGCTCAGCGGGCCGCCGTCGGGATGTGGTCGTTTGGTCGTCATCGCCGCTGAAACTTATTCCTTGTCACGAAGCCGCGCATCATCCCCGTCGTCCTCCGGGCCGACCACCGGCCCCTCCGTCGCCCCCGGTTCGGCGAGCCCCTCGATCTTCTCCCGCAACGCGGCACGCGCCCTGAACAGGCGGCTCTTGACCGTGCCGACCGGGATCCCGAGCGTGACGGCGATCTCGTCGTAATCCAGGTCCCGCCCGTCGCGGAGGATAAGGATCGCGCGCTGCTCGGGATCGATCAGGTCCAGAGCCGCGAGAAGCCGCCGACGCTCTTCACCACGTTCGACGCGCGAATGCCCGGACGGTTCCCAATCCGCATCGCGCGGCACGGTCCCGGGCGACTTCGCGTCGTGTACGGCTTCCAATCGGGCCGTCTTTCGGACCTTCTGCGCCCGCAGCGCCGAGAGGCACGTGTTCATCGTGACCCGGATCATCCAGGTCGAGAGCCGGGCCTTGTCGTCGAAGGTGCCGAAGCCCTGGATGACCTTGACGAAGGCTTCCTGGGTGAGGTCGTTGGCCCACTCGCGGTTGTTCACCATCCGCACGCAGATCGCGTACAGCCGGTGCTGGTAGCGCCTGGCCAGGGTCCCCCACGCCGCCGAGTCTCCGCGCCGGATCGCGGCCACGAGCGCTCGGTCCTCGGCATCATCGAGGTTCGGCTCGGGGGGCGGGGGCATCGGGCAGAGCGTAGGGCGGGGGTTCTCACTCTCTCCGCGAGAGATAGCGGCCACGCTCGCCGCGCCGCCGAGCTCACTGCGCGCGGCGCGTGGCGCGGGTCGATGGTCTGATTGACCACGCGCCGGCCTCCGGGCTTACACTTCCGCCCCCAACCCCGCCGCGGCGGCAGGGAAAGGGTTTGATACAGGAGATTGCGCCCATGTGCCCAGACGCCTTCGAGGATCGCCGCAACGCCTTTGAAGAGGGCTACTTCCACACCAAGGATGCGGAGACGATCGACAAGCTGAAGAAGGTCTTCCAGTCGAGGATGGACAAGGACCAGTTGCGGTCCGCGACGGGGATCAAGAGCGACGAGGTGCTGGACCGGCTGATCAAGCTCAACGTGAAGGGGGAGCTGCTGACGGCGTTCAAGCTGTACCCGCTGGTGGAGCTGGCGTGGGCGGACGGGACGCTGGACCCCAAGGAGGCGGACGCGGTGATCTATGCCGCGACCAAGCTCGGGCTCAAGCACGAGAGCGAGTCGATGGCGCGGCTGAAGCACTGGCTGGAGCAGGGGCCGAACGAGGACGGACGCGCGGCGTGGAGGATGCTGGCGGGAGAGCTGCGGAAGGTGCTCTCGCCGGCGGAGCTCGACGCGTTCCGCAAGGACCTGCTGGAGCAGGCGAAGAAGGTGGCGGAGTCGAGCGGGGGGATTCTGGGGACGTTCCTGGCGGTGAGCGGCAAGGAGAAGGAAGTCCTGGACGCGATCACGCGCCACCTGTCGCACGGGTGATATCAGGTGAGCCGCAGGACCAGGAGCGTGCGGTCGTCGGCGGCGGGGCGGGAGCCTTCGAAGTCGCGGAGGGTGGCGAGCACTCGGTCGACCAGTGCCGCGGCATCGCCGTCGTGGGCGGCGAGGATGGCGTCGAGGCGTTCTTCGCCGAAGAGTTCGCTCGAGCGGTTCATGGCCTCGGTGATGCCGTCGGTGTAGAAGAGGATGATGTCGCCGGGGGCGAGGGCGAGGGTCGCCTCGCTGTAGGTGCTCTCGGGGAGGATTCCCAGGGGCAGGTTGCCCACGGCCTCGACGGGGCCGACGCCGGCGCGCGACTTGACGCGCGGCGGGTTGTGGCCGGCGCGGGCGTAGGTGAGGGTGCGGCGGTCGGGGTTGTAGACGCCGTAGAAGGCGGTGACAAACGCGCCGTTGCCGCTGGTGTAGTGGCGGGAGAGCAGGGTGTTGAGGTGCGCCATGACGGCGGCGGGGGGCATGCAGGGGCCGGGGTAGGCGTGGGCGATCGCGTGGGTGACGGCCATGAGGACCGCGGCGGGCGTGCCGTGCCCGCTGACATCGCCGATGAAGACGCCCCACTCGCCGTGCGGCAGGGGGAAGAGGTCGTAGTAGTCGCCGCCGGCGCGGGTCGAGGTCTGGTAGTGCGCGGCGAGGTCGAGGCCGGCGATCTTCGGGAGGTCGGTCGGGAGGAGCGAGCGCTGGATGTCGCCGACGATCTGCAGCTCGCGGTCGAGCTTGTCGTAGGCCTCGCGCAGCTCCTTGCGGAGGACGAGGTTGGCGGTGGTGCGGCCGAAGAGGTTGGCCTGCCAGAGCAGGTTGGGGTACTGGGTCTCGTCGATCTTTGACGGGTCTTCGAACATGATGATGGACATGTTGAGGACCGCGCCGTTGTCCCACTGGGGGAGCGTGTAGAGCGCGCGCATGCCGTCGAAGTAGTGGCGCGTGGGGTCGTCGGGCGAGATGACGGCGAGGTCTCTGACGATGCGGGGCGCGGCGTCGTAGAGCAGTTCGCCGAGGTAGCCGCGGTCGAGCAGGGGAAGGCGGTCGCGATGGCGCCAGGGATCGGCGGGGCTGGTCTCGCGCGAGTCGCGGGTGACGCGGTACCAGGGCTTGTCGAGGCCTCGACGGCTGACGGAGACGAGCCGGTCGACCTCGCGGAGCCGGCGCACGCCCTGCGAGTAGACGCGGACGAGTTCCTGCGGCTCGGACTGCAGGCTGACGTCGCGCATGATCTCGTGCACGATGGCGAGGTCGCGCTGCCAGTCGGGTGTCGGCGTCATGCGGTTCCCGCTCCCCGGGGCGGAGTTTATGCGCACAGGCACCGCCTCAGGTCGGGGCGCTGCGCGTGACGCGTGAGGCACCCCCCGACTTCCGTCGGGGGCTCCACGAGCGCCCGGCCCCAAGCGAGCAGGGATCGCGTGTCAGGCCAGCGCCGGGTAGTCGATGTAGCCCTTGTCGCCGCCCGTGTAGAACGTCGGCACGTCGGGCGTGTTGAGCGGCGCGGCGCGCGCGAAGCGTTCGGGCAGGTCGGGGTTGGCCAGGTAGGGGACGCCGAAGGCGATCGCGTCGGCCCACCCTTCGCGGAGGTAGGTTTCGGCCTTCTCCCTGGTGAAGCCGCTGTTGGTGACGAGCACGCCCTCGAACATGGGGCGGAAGAAGGAGACGGGGATCGGCTCGTAGCCGGGGCAGCTGTCGCGCCCGTGCTTCAGGTCGCTTTCCATCGCTTCCATGATGTGGAGGAAGGCGAGGTTCATGCGGCCGAGTTCGCGGACGAGGTATCCGAAGGTCTCGCGCGGCGTCGAGTCGCGCATGTCGTTGAAGGCGCCGCTGGGCGAGAGGCGCACGGCGACGCGGTCGGGGCCCCACACGTCGGCGAGGGCGCGGGTGATCTCGAGGTGGAAGCGGGCGCGGTTCTCGATGGGGCCGCCGTAGCGATCGGTGCGCCGGTTCACGCCGTCGCGGAGGAACTGATCGGGGAGGTAGCCGTTGGCGCCGTGGAGTTCGACGCCGTCGAAGCCCGCGTCTTTGGCGAGCCTTGCCGCGGCACGGTACTGCTCGACGACGCGCGGGACTTCGTCGGTGTCGAGCGCGCGGGGCGTGGGGTAGGGCGCTTTGGTGCCGTCGGGGAGCATGATCTCTCCGGACTTGGCGACGGCCGAGGACGAGACGGGCGCGGCACCGCCCGGCTGGTAGGCGTTGTGCGAGGTGCGCCCGACGTGCCACAACTGGCAGAAGATCCGCCCGCCCCTGGCGTGGACGGCGTCGGTGATGCGGCGCCACGCCGCGGCCTGCTCGGGGGTGTAGACGCCCGGCGTGCCGGGGTAGCCGATGCCCTCGGGGCAGACCTGCGTGGCTTCGGTGATGAGCAGGCCGCCCGAGGCGCGCTGGGCGTAATAGCGGGCCATGCTCTCGGTGGGCACACCGCCGGGCGCGGCGCGGCAGCGGGTCATGGGCGCCATGAAGACGCGGTTGGGTGCGGTGAGGGGGCCGACCTTGAGCGGCGAGAAGAGTGTGGGCATTGGAGCGGGGGATTCGCGGATGGTGAACGAGAGGATTCGATTACTGCACGCCGACTGCCGCGGCGTCGCGGTCGCTGAGCAGGCCGCCGTCGGAGCGGCGCTTGACGGTGCCGTCACGCTTCCAGGAGCGCTCGCAGCGTTCGTGGGTGGGGCGGAGGTCGGTCACGCGCGGTTCGGCGATGGCGCGGTCGAGGGTGACGAGGCTGACACCGAGGAGGTCGGTGAGGTCCACGGGGTCGAACTTTGAAAGAGCACCATCGGCATCGGGCAGCGTGATGCCCATGTCGAGCGGGTTCTCGACGCCGAGGCCGCCGACGGCGGGGGGGGCCTTGGCCTTCTCGATCGCGAGCATGGCGCGTTCTCGGAGCGAGAAGACGGTTTTCCATGCCGCGTCGGGCGTGACGGCGAAGTCCCTGGTCGCGGCTTCGAGGTGCACGCAGGTGGTGGTGTCGTCGGCGGGCGCGTTGCGGAGGGCGCGGTAGGCCTCGTCGGCGGTGTGCGTGAGCAGGGGCGCGAGCAGGCGGCAGAGGCCGTCGGTGAGGTCCCAGAGCGCGGTCTGCGTGCGGCGGCGGCGGGGCGAATCGGCCTTGTCGCAGTAGAGCCGGTCCTTGATCGCGGCGAGGTAGACGGCGCTGAGCGTGTCGTTGCAGAAGTCGTAGAGGCGCGAGTGGGCGGCGCGGAAGTCGTAGCGATCAAAGGCGTCGAGCACGTCCTTGCGGAGCGCGTTGAACTCGCCCAGGGCCCAGGAGTCGAGATCGGTGGGCTTGAAGGACGAGAGCGGGACGCAGTGGCCGTCGTGCGAACCGGGCGAAGAGCAGGTGAAGTCGGCGAGGTTGCTGAGGAGGAAGCGGAGCGTGTTGCGGACCTTGCGGTAGGACTCGCCGGCGACGGCAAAGAAGTCGCGGTCGACCTTGACGTC
>CAZCPB010000108.1:0-5951 GCA_964500365.1 uncultured Phycisphaeraceae bacterium | reverse complement strand
TCGTTCTCGTAGGCGAGCGAGGCGACCCACCAGCGGCAGACATCGGCGCCGAAGTCCTTGAGGAGGTCCTCGACGTTGAGGGCGTTGCCGAGGGACTTGCTCATCTTCTTGCCGTCCTTGTCCACCATGAAGCCGTGCGTGAGCAGGGTGGAGAAGGGCGGCTTGCCGGTGGCGCCGAGGGAGAGGAGGAGCGAGGACTGGAACCAGCCGCGGTGCTGGTCGGAGCCTTCGAGGTAGAGGTCGGTCCAGGCGGGCTTGTTGTCGCACGCGACGGAGCGCTCGCGCATGACGGCGTTCCAGGTGGAGCCGGAGTCGAACCAGACGTCGAGGATGTCGGCGCCTTTGCGGAGAGGGTGCGGAGCGCCGGGGGCCGGGTGCTGCGACCGGATGATGCTGGGAGCGTCGGGGTCGTCGGCGGGGTTGTAGTGCTTGAGGAGATCTGCGGGTTCGAGCTGGAGCCAGGCGTCGGAGCCTTTCTCGCGGACAACCTTGGCGACGGCGCGGACGGAGGCGGCGGTCATGAACGTCTTCTCTGAGCCGTCGGCGGGGTCGGTGTAAAGGAAGGCGGGGATGGGGAGTCCCCAGGAGCGCTGGCGCGAGATGCACCAGTCGGGGCGGGACTCGAGCATGCCGCGCATGCGGTTGCGGCCCCACTCGGGGACGAACTTCACGCTGTCGCCCTTGGCGGCGGCGTCTTCGGTGACGGACTTCAAAGCAAGATCGCGGAGCGAGGCGCGATCGCGCCGGGTGTTGCGATCGACGCTGACGAACCACTGCTCGGTGCAGCGGAAGATGACGGGGGTCTTGCCGCGCCAGTCGTGGGGGTAGCTGTGCGAGAAGTTGTGCGTGTAGAAAAGGTGGCCGCTGGTGCGGAGGTGATTGACGATCTCGGGGTTGGCGGTCCAGATGTTCTTCGCGCGGAGCCAGTCGGGGACGGAGTTGTCGTAGGAGCCATCGCCCTTCACGGGGCAGTAGATGGGCAGGCCGACGCGGAGGCCGGTCTGGTAGTCCTCGGTGCCGTGGCCCGGGGCGGTGTGGACGAGGCCGGTGCCGTCTTCGAGGGTGACGTAGTCGGCGGAGACGAGGGTGAAGGTGGTGGGCGCGTTTGCGTGGCCCGCGCCCCCTCTGACCTCGCGGACTCGGTCTTCTCCCCCGCGGGGCGCGGGGGAAAGGGGGGAGACGGGAGCCGCCACGAACGGGTGCTTGTAGCGCAGGCCGACGAGCTTGGCACCGGAGGTGCGGGCGATCTCGACGACATCTTCGGACTTGGCGGCCTCGGTGACGCGCTTGACGGCGTCGGCGGCGAGGACGGTGAAATTGCCGTCGATGAAGACGAGCGCGTACTCGAACTTTTCGTTGACGGCGATGGCGAGGTTGGCGGGGAGCGTCCAGGGCGTGGTGGTCCAGATCATGAACGAAGGGCGGACGCCGGGCCGGACGCCGGGCTTCGGAAGCTTTGACTTTCCTTCGTTCTCGTCCTCGTCGGCCTGCTCCGCTTCTGACTCCTCTGTGCTGTCTGTGTCCTCGGTGGTGAATGCCTCTTCCTTCGGCAACCCGAAGGCGTCGTACACCGCCTCGGCGTCCTCGGCCTCGAAGTCCACGTAGATCGAGGGATCGACGCGGTCGTAGTACTCGAGCTCGGCCTCGGCCAGCGCCGTCTCGTTGGCGATCGACCAGTGCACGGGCTTGAGCGCGCGGTAGACGAGCCCTTGTTCGCAGAGCGCGGCGAGCACTTCGAGCGTCGCCCCCTCGAACTCCTTGTTCATGGTCAGGTAGGGATGGGCGTAGTCCGCGATGGTCAGGAGCCGGATCATCTCCGATGCCTGGAGCTTCTGGTACTTCTCGGCGTACTTCTGGCACTCGCGCCGCACGGCGACGCGGCGCTGTGCTTCGGGGAGCGTCTTGAGCTTCTCGAGCTTGTCGCCGACGAAATGCTCGGTCATCACCTTGTGCTCGATGGGCAGGCCGTGGCAGTCCCAGCCGGGGATGTAGGGGCAGTCAAAGCCCATGAGCGTGCGCGAGCGGACGACGAAGTCCTTCAGGCACTTGTTCATGAGGTGCCCGAGGTGGATGGAGCCGTTGGCGTAGGGCGGGCCGTCGTGGAAGACGAACTTCGGGGCGCCCGCGCGGGCGGCGCGGACTTTCTCGTAGAGGCCGAGCTTTTCCCATCGCTTGATCGACGCCGGCTCGTTCTGCACGAGGTTGGCCTTCATGGGGAAGGGCGTCGAGGGGAGGTTGAGCGTGGCGCGGTAACGGTTCTTCTCGCCCGCATCGGGCTTGGTCGGCGCGGGGCTCTGGGGCGGGGGCTGGGTCATGGATCGTGCTCGATGGGCCGGGTTCACCGCGTCGCGCGGACGGAACGGTGACGCGCCGGCACCGGGACAGTGCTCTGGACCAGGACCGGGATGTTATGGGGAAGGCGCGGGGTGCGCCGTGCGATTGAATCGGCCCCGCGATTGTGCCGCGCGACAGGGTGTCCCGGGCCCTCAGCGGGGCCGGGTAATTCGGATCGAGATCAATGGCGCGCGGGACATGGCAGAATCATCGGCGCGCGGGGGTCTTCGATCAACTGCCGGCCTTGGGGTCGCGGGCCAGCTCGAAGATCGTCTGAGAGCGGAGCACGAGGCGCGACGCCGCGACGAGGTGGAAGGCCTGGGCGTGGACCTCGCGGTTGTGCTGCTGCACTTCGACGATGCTGAGGCAGGGGCCGGCATCGTCGCGCCAGGCGTGGCGCACGCGGACGCCGTCGCCCTCGCACTCGTTGAACTCGTCGAAGGTCGCGTGGTACTGGCTCTCCGAGAGCGTCTCGGTCTGGACGGAGGTGATGTAGTTGACGCCCTCGCGGTTGAAGCGGTGCTCGTACTCGTGCTCCCCGGCGCAGAGGAACGCGGTGACGACGCCGCTGGCGGGGAGGTCGCGCTCCTGCTCGATCATGAGTTCGCACGCGCAGTGCCGTTCGTGCTCGAACCTCAGGAGGTGGGCGGCGTTCATGAGCCACACTTCGAGTTCGTAAGGACCGCCGTTGAAGACCCGGCGCGCCTTCATTCGAAACAACTCGGGATGGAGGGCACGGCTGTAAAGGACGATCTGGTGCGTTTGGAGATTGTTCTGCTTGAGCGGACTGCTCATCCGGTAACCCCCACGCGGCGAGCCTGCCTAGCTCGCCGGAAGCCAGCCCGGGAACAGAACTAACCCCCGGGTCGCCCGGCAGTTTAGCCGGTTCTTAGAATCCGTCCGAGAGAATCTTCGTTTCGGATCGGGTACTTGGGCAAAAAGCCCCAAAAAGCCAACCCAAACCTGTCGTTTAGCCCGACACTACACCTAACATATTACGATTATTCTTGCGGTCGCGTGCCTTCCGATACACAAGCGGGAAACTCCCGGAGGATCCGGATGAGCGACACCGAGGCATTCCAACGGCGCCTCGGCCTTGCGGCGCGACTGAAACCTCTGGCGCGGATCGCTCTTCTCGACGAGACCTTGGCGTGGTGCAGTCCGGACGAAGCCGGGCCGGTCGCGCTCGGACTGGTCGATCTTGCGATCGTGCCGGCGGATGAATCCCCGCGGGCGGGCGTGCCGCGATTGATCCGGTTGATGGCGCACGCGCGTCGTCGTCGGCTCTCGGGCGTGCACACGGCCGCGCTGAGGTCACTGGTGCGCCGGTGGGGGCGGATCCCCGCGGACCTGCGGCACGTCGTGCTTGTGGCGGGGCGCGGACGCCTCAGTGATGTGGCGGCGTCACTGGCCCGATCGGTGGATCCGTGCCACCGGGCGAGCGTGTGCGAACTGGCGCTGGACGCCGAGGAATTCTCGCTCGCGCCGGCGCTGGCGGGGTTGTTCGAGGACCGCGAGGCTTCTGTGGCCGGCGCCGCGGAGCGGGCGCTCGCGCGGTTGTCGTTGCTCGGCGCGAACCTCGACCCGGAGACCGGCGAGGCGGCGCCGGGGCGCGAGCGTATCGAGGAGAGCGATCTCGACGTGGTGCGCGCGAGCGTCGCGGCGGTGATTCCCGCGGCGGCTCGCGAGCGTCGGCGTACGGTGCTCGTGGCGGCGATGGCGCTTATTGAGCCGGCGGACATGGCGAGGGCGAGAGCGGGGCGCGGGGACCCGGTGACAGCGCTCGTGTTCGGCGACGACGAGACGGTGCGGTCGGCGGCGCGGAACGCACTGCGGTGGTCCGAGGGGCCGCTGGCGCGCCGACGCGCGCTCGAGTGGTTGTCGAGCGAGGCGGTGGGAGCGGCGGCGGTGGAGCGGCTCGCGCGGGCCCGCACGGTCGCGGAGCACGAGTGCGTGCTCTGCCGCGTACACCTCTTCGCGCACCCGGCGCGGGCGCGCCGGGCGGCGCTGCTGGGTCGGTCGATCAAGCCCGAGCCTGGTCAGTCGCGCCCGTCGTGCGTGCCGGCGCCGGAGGAGGTGCCGGCGCTCTCGGTCGGCGCGCGGCGCGGGCTGGCGCGATACCTCCGCGCGATCGACGCGCCGCCGGGTGCCGCGCGCGACGTGTTCGAGGCGTTGACGGGCGACGCCGACGCGCCGGCGCGGCACGCGTGCGTCCGCGGGGCGCCGCCGGGCGTGGTGGCGGACCTCACGTTCGACACCGACGCCCGCGTGGCGCGCGGGGCGATGACGGCGTGGTCGTTGGTGGGCGAGAGGTCGGTCGGGCGCGGGCCCGAGCGGCGGCTGGCGCTGCGGGCCGACCCGGCGCGCGAGCGGCTGCTGGTGCGCCTGGCGCGTTCGCCGCACCGGTGCGTGCGTGCGATGGCCCGCGAGGAGATCTCGCTGCTGGCGTGGCTCGACGCCGCGACGCCGCAGGGGCGCGCCGCGGCCCGGCGTCGCTGGCTCGCCGACCCCGGGCGTTTCGTCGCCGAGATGCGCGCGGTGCTGCTGACCGGGGAGCCGCAGGACCGGGTCGCGGCGATCGGCGTGGTGCGCCGGCTCGGGCTGCACGCGGCCGTCGAGCGCGAACTGCTCGGGCTCTGCGAGGCGGCGGCCGAGGGAGCGAGGGCGCGGGTCGCGGCGACGGCGGTGGGGGCGCTCGCGGAGCTCGGCACGCACGACGCCGCGCGGGCCGTCGTGCGGCACACGTCGGTGGCCGACGCGCGGGTTCGCGCCAACGCGGTCGAGGGCGTGGGCGTGCTGACGCGGGACGGGCGGGGCGGGGAGGGCGGGCGGGCGCTGCTCGTCGAGCTGAAGGACGACCCGCAGCACCGGGCCCGGGCCAACGCGCTGCGGGCGCTCCTGGCGCGCCCGGCGTCGGCCCTCGAAGAGCGCGGCGGCGTGCGGGTGTACGAGCCCGCGGCGGTCGGGTCCCTGCTCTCGATGCTCGGTGATGCGCGGGCGGAGCACCGCCTGGCCGGGGCGTGGGTCGCGGGGCGGGTGCTGCCCTTCGAGGGCGCGGCGCGGCTGGGCCCGCGCTGGGCCGAGGTAAGCGTCAGGGTGCATGACATGGCGGGCGAGGATCCCGATGCGCGAGTTCGGGTGCGGGCCGCGCAGTGCGCGGGCCTGATGCGGGCGCGCCTGGCCGCCGGGCGGGAGGGACGGGCGTGATCTGGAACGGTCCGAACTCGTTGACGGTGGCGGCGGGCAGGCCGGTCTGGGAGGTCCTGGCCGAAGCTCAACAGGAGCCGAAACTGGCGAAGGCCGCCAAAGCGATCGCCGGTTTTCAGTCGCTGGTAAGCTCGTATCGACAGCGCGCCGACAAGGAACCATTGGTAGACCTGTTACGCGATCTGCTGGCGAAAATCGACTATCAATCTGAAATTATCCGGGCCTATCCGGAGCCCCAAGATCAGACGGCCCGCTGGAACTCCATCGAAGAAGTAGTCAACGCGCTGGGCAATTACGAATCTCGGGCCGAAGGGCCCTCGCTGGCCGGCTTTCTCGAGGACGTGACCCTGGGCGGCCGCGAGGACGACCGCGAGGCCACGGTTCGCAATCGCCTGCAGATCTACGAGGGC
>CAZCPB010000107.1:0-13299 GCA_964500365.1 uncultured Phycisphaeraceae bacterium | reverse complement strand
GACTCAGAACGCCCTGAAAAACAGGGTGACTTGGTGGGGTTCGTGCCGGGTGTGATCCGGTGGATAGTGGGAAAGTGGGCGATACTGGACTCGAACCAGTGACCTCATGCGTGTCATGCATGCGCGCTAGCCAGCTGCGCCAATCGCCCGGTATGTCATCGCGCGTCGGGTTCCGGAGATCGTCGCGCGAAACGAAGTATAGCCGGCGTCGGGCGTTTGCGCGTCCAGGGTCAGGGCGAACCGGGGCGATCGGTCCCGAGCAGGTTTCCCAGTTCAGGCGCCCTCGGCGTGGGCTGTCACGGGTTGGGCGATCGGAGCCGGCGTGGGCGACTGCGCGCTGCGATCCGGGGGCGGGGGGGCCGTGGCGGGCGACGGGGGCCCGGGCGGGCGCCGCACGCCCGCGTCGTACGCCGCGGCCTGTTCTTCAATCTGCTTCTTGCGCGCGATCTTGATCGCGATCACCGCGATGTAGGACGCGAAGATCAGAGCCAGCGTGTACACCACCCGGACCCGGCTCATGCTCATCGCCACGCCGAGCGCGACGAACCCCATCGCGATCGCGTACAGCGTGAACACCGCCCCCTTCACGCCCAGGGCGCGCTTGAGCATGTGGTGCAGGTGATCGCTGTCGGGGTCGCTGATCCGCTTGCCGGCCATCTTCCGGCGCACGATCGCCAGCGACGTATCGATGATCGGGATCGCGTACATCATCAGCCCGGCGAAGACGTACTGCGTCTTGCCCGTGTCCCCCAGCGTCAGGATGATCACGATCGTCGTGAACCCCAGCAGCAGCGAGCCGCAGTCGCCCAGGAAGATCGTGGCCGGGTTGAAGTTGTGCGGCAGGAATCCCAGGCACGCCCCCAGAAGCGCCATGCACAGGATCAGCCGCTGGGCGTCGAGCGGCCCGTCGTCCATCGCCGCCAGCCCCAGCGAGAGCACCAGCAGCCCGCACGTCGTGATCGCCGTCGTCCCCGTCAGCAGGCCGTCGAGCCCGTCGACCAGGTTGCTCGCGTTGCAGGCGCCGATCACGAAGACCGCGATGATCGCGGTTCCCAGCCAGTACACGACGTCGACCGGGATCGCCCCGAAACCGCCGATCGCCACGGGGAGCGGGATCTCAAACAGGATCGTCTGCACGCCGTCCGGCAGCGTCGTCAAGGGAACGCCGAGCTTCTCGGCGATCGGGAGCAGAGCGCCGGCCGCGACGCGGACTCCGATGTTGCTCGCCGCCAGCGCCGCCGCGGCGAAGAGCTGCCCCGCGATCTTCACCCGCGGGCTGATCCCCGTCACGTCGTCGATCAGCCCGAGCACGGCGATCACCGTCATCCCCAGCAGGATGGACCAGTGAACACCGGCCTCCGTGCTCCCGGCCTCGGTGTCGATGTGCTCAGAAGGATGGAAGGCCATCAGGCCCGGGAAGGCCGTGGCCATGAGCGCGTACATCACCCCGCCCATGATCCCCAGGAACACCGCCGCGCCCCCGAGATATGCGATGGGTAGACGGTGCACCTTGCGGGCCTCGCTGGGCCGGTCGATGACGCCGTGCGACACCGCCAGTCGACGCATCACCGGCGTGACGCACAACGTGACCAGGAACGAAACGATCAGGATCCACGCGTAGCTGTGGAAGATCTCGAGCCGGTCCGGCGCGGGGGAGGCCGAAAGGTCCGCGAGCGCCCGCACGGCCTGCTCGCGCGTGGCCGGGTCGCTGAAGTGGCCGTTGACCGCCTCCAGGAGCGGGCGCGGAAGGTTCGGTGCGTCCTCGCTTCCGTCCAGCGGGATCACCAGGCCCTTGCCGATCTGGCCGGGGACGGGCATCACGCCGCGGCCTCCGTTGCGCCCGTCAGCGTCATCCAGCGGGCCACGTCCGCCACCGTCTGCTCGAGCGTGATGCGCGGCTCAAACCCGATCGCGGCGCGGAGCTTCCGCAAATCGGGCCGGCGCTGGCGCAGGTCCTCGAACCCGGGTCCGAAGGCCTCGGCGTACGGGACCAGCCTCACCGCCGACGCCGAGCCCGTGACGCGCACGACCAGATCCGCCAGCTCGCGGATCGTCACCGACCGGTCGGACCCCACGTTAAACACCCCGCCGCGGCAGGCGGGCTCGTTCAGCATCCGCGGGAGCGCGGCCGCCACGTCCCGCACGTCGCAGAAGCACCGGCTCTGCCGCCCGTCGCCGTGGACCTCGATCGGGCGGCCCCGGATCGCCGCGCCCACGAACCGCGGGAGGACCATCCCGTAGTCGCCCACCTGGCGCGGGCCGACGGTGTTGAAGAACCGCGCCACGACCGTCGGCACGCCGCGGTCGCGGCAGTAGGCCAGCGCCAGGTGCTCGTCGATCGCCTTGCCGTACGCGTACGACCAGCGGGCGACGGTCGTCGGCCCGTAGACCACGTCGTCGTCCTCGCTGAACACGTCCCTGGGAGACTTGCCGTACACCTCGGAACTCGACGCAACCAGCACCGGGACCGCGCCTCCCCGCGGCGAGCGGAGGCGCGCGAAGCGCAGCATCGCGGACGTCTGCTCGACATTCACCTCGATCGCACGCGCGGGGTCGTCGACGACGAGCCTGACGCCCACCGCGGCCGCGAGGTGATAGATCTCGTCGAACACCTCGCCGCGCCCGAAGGCCCCGAGGGCGTCGCGCAGGTCCGCCTCGATAAAGCGCAGTCCGGCGGCGTCGGGCGGGAGGTTCTCGCGCCGCCCGGTCGAGAGGTCGTCCACGACCGTGACCTGGTCGCCCCGGGCGAGGAGCTCCTCAACGAGGTGCGAGCCGATGAACCCCGCGCCGCCGCTCACCAGCGTGCGGCGCTGAACGGGTGCGCCGGTGGACGGGTGCGGGGTCATGGTCGGCATGATATCGGCCCGCGCCGGCGGGAACGTGGCGCGGGCCCGCCGGCCGGGAACGCGCACCGCTCGTCAGGCCGCGTCCTTGGTCTGGTACTCGTGCGTCGCACGGATGTTGCCCTTGAGATAGCCGCCGGCCGAACTCTTGACGCCGTTGACCAGGACGCCGAGCAATTCGGCCTTGGATTCGGCCAGTTCGCTGCGGAGGCGTGCCACCATGCCGCGCTTCTCCGAGAGAGCCCGGATCACCAGCATCGAGGCATCGCAGCGCTGCGCAACGCCCAGGCCGTCGCCCGACACGACCATCGGGGCGGTGTCGATAAGCACGAGGTCGTACTTCTCGCCCGCCCGCCGGAGGAGCGCCGCCATGGCGTCGGTCGAGAGCCGCTCGAACACGCGGGCTTCGCGCCCGCCCGCGGTCAGCACGTCCACGCGCTGGTCGGCGCTGCGCTGCACGGCGTCCTCGAGGCTGCGCGACCCGTCGAGCACCTCGGCAAGGCCGGGGGCGTCGGGCAGCCCGAAGATGCGGTGCAGGCCGGGCCGGCGCAGGTTGGCGTCGATCACCAGCACGCGCCGGTCCGCCGCGGCGCACGCGTAGGCCAGGTTGGTGACCGTCGAGGTCGCGCCCGAGCCGGGGAGGCCCGACAGGACCAGGAGGCTCTTGTGGCCCATCTGCTGCATGCGCCGAAGGACGGCGGTGCGCACCTGCCTAAAGCTCTCGGCCATCACGCCCCGTTCACGGTCGCGGAAGGCCGTCTCGACGCTCGACGGCGCCGCCGGGTCTTCCGCGGCGTCGGGGACCATGCCGATGACGCGAGCCCTGGGGATGAGGGCAACGTCGGACGGGCCCTTGACGCGCTGGTCGACGATCTCGCGCAGGACGAGGACGCCCAGCACGAGGCCGAACACGACGACGCCGCCCGCGGGGATCATGACCTTGAGGCGGGGGAAGATCACCTCGCTGGGCTCACGCTCCTCCTGCAGCACGGTCACGCGCTTGGCGGTCTGCAGCGTGGCCAGCGCGCTGAGGTTCTGGTGCGTGCCGCGCATCTTGACCATCTGGTCGGTGAGGCTCTTGATCTGCATGTCGAGATCTTCGAGCTGGGTCGAGACCGCCGACAGCTGGACGAGGCGGGCGGCCGCCTTGTCGCTGCGGTCCATCAGCTCGGCCTCCTGCGCCTTCATCTGGTCGATCGCCTTGCGGACGCCGTCCACCTGCGCGTCGAACTTCTGGCGCAGGAGCCGCTCGCGCTCGCTGTCGAGCTGCTTGCGGTACCCCTCGATCTGCCGCTCGACCTCGCGCACGGTGCGGTGCTCGGGCTTGAGCTTCTGGAGGAGCGACTGGCGGTCGGCCTCCAGCTGGTTGATCGCGTTCTTGATGTTCATCATCTGCGGGTCGGTCTCGACCTCGTCGCGCAGCTGGTCGGAATACACCACGCCGCCGGGGTTCTTCAGGTCTTCCTCGAGCGAGCGCAGCCGCACCTCGAAGGCCTGCTTGTCGAGATTGAGCTTGACCAGCTCCTGGTTGATCTGGCGCAGCCGCTCCGACGCCTCGGGCACGTGCGTCTGGCGGAGGATATCGACGCCGTTGTCGGCCATGAGGCGCTGGCGGCGCGTCTGCAGCGACCCGATCTGCTCCGTAAGCTCGAAGATCGACCGGTTCACCGAGTCGAGCTGCTCGCGGTTGCTCTGGCCGGTCTCCTCGCCCACCACGATCAGGAACTTCTCGCGGACCAGCCGCATGATCGCCGTGACGTCGCGCTTGTCGCGGTAGGTCATCGACATTTCGATCAGGCGCGTCTGCGGGATCACGCGCGAAGAGACCTCCTCCTGGAGGTCGACCAGCATCTCGGCGGTGTTGTACGTGTCGTCGCTCTTGCGGTAATAGGCGCACCAGCGTGGGGCGTCGGTGAACAGGCGCGGGTCCTCGATCACTTTCTGAAGCACGCGCTCCTGCGTGATCAGGCGCGCCTGCGTCGTCATGAACCGCTCCAGGTCGTTCTCGCCGACCGACTCCGAGCCCGTGAGCCGCTCGATCGTGGACGAGGCCATGAAGCACTGGAACAGCACGTTGGCCCGCCACATCGGGTAGATGAACAACAGCGCGAAATGCGCCGCGGCGCCGAACGCAAGCCCGCCCATGAGCGCGACCACCAGCCACCACCGGTACTTGAGCAGCAGCTTGACCGGGTCGATGCTCGCGACCGGCGTCGCGCCCGCAGCGCCGGGGATCGGGGAGGGCTGCCGCAACGGGAGGGCCGACGGCGTAGTGCTGGGAATGCTTGACATGGCTGATCTTCCTCGAAACGAACCCCGCGTCGTGCGTCACGAACATACGCCGATCGTCATGATCGGTGCATGCCAGGGATCCTCCCGGCGCGACCCTTCCGGATCTCAACTTCGGCCGCCGGCGCGGTCAGGGTGAGCCCGCCCGGCGGTTCAACTCGTCGAACTCGGCCTTGTGGGCCGCCTCCACCGCCGCGTCGCGGTCCATCAGCTTCCGCACCGCGGTGATATGTACTCGCGCATCTTCCGCCCTGTTCTGATCGAGCTGGCACCTCGCCAGGTGCAGCAGCACCGTGGCGCGGGTCTGATCGTTGCGGGATCGGGAAACCGCCTTCTTGAACTCCGTCTCGGCCTCCTCGAGGCGCCCGTTCTTCATCAGCACGTAGCCGTGGGTGTCGAGCGCTTCGGCCACCGCCGGCGCGGCCTGCGCCGCCGAGCGGGCGAAGTCCAGCGCGTCGGCCGGACGGTCGAGGTACCGTGCCAGCGCGTACGCCAGGTTGTTGTTCAGCTCCCAGTCGTCCGGGAACTCGGTCACGCCCCGGCGCCACACCTCCTCGGCGCGGTCGTACGCGCCGCCGAGGTATTCGATCGTCCCCCGCATTCGGTACGACAGGCGTCGCACGTCCGGCGTCTTCACGCCGGCGAGGATCTCGTCCAGCGCCGACGCGGCCTGGGTCCGCGTCGCCGGGTTGTCCATCAGGAGCTTGGCCCGCAGGTACCGGCTCCATTCGTGGAAGCCGGCCGGGACGTCGCGCCGCTCGAGGAGCGTCATCACGTCGGCCGGGCGCCCGAACATGCGATCGACCTCGGAGGCCCACTGCCCGATCTGTTCGGCGTTGGGCGGCTGGCTCGCGTTGGAGGAAATTGCCGTCATCGAGATGACGACGTCGCGCACGGCGTCCTGTGAGCGCCCGCGCTTCATGGCCAGCTTGGCCCGCGCCAGCAGCAGCCCCCAGTTGCTGAGGATCGGGTCGGCCTTGTTGCCCTTGGAGTCGAAGACCGCGATGTTCTGGACTTCGCGGAAGACGTCCTCGGCCTCCGCCAGGCTCGGCTGCGACATGTTGAGCAGGGCGTTGAGCAGGGCCTGCGCCACGTCGGTTCTCTGCTTCCGGCAGCGGTCCCAGCCGAGGCGGTAGTACTCTGCCGCCCGCGACCAGTCCTGCCACTGCGCGAACACCTGACCGATCGACATGACCAGCGCGACGTCGTTGGGTCGGACGCGGGCCGCGCTGTCGGCGACCTCGGCGGCCTCCGCGGCACGGTCGGCCAGGATGAGCGTGTTCAGCAGCGTGACGCGGAGGTCGTCCAGGTCCGGGTTGGAGCGGAGCGTCTCCTTGACGTCGTCGATGGCCTTGCGCTGGTTGTCGTCTCCGCCGAGGTTGAAGTAGACAAACGACCGCAGCTGACGCGCCTGCCAGAATCCCGGGCGGACCCGCAGCGCCGCGTCCAGGTCCTTCAGCGCGTCTTCGGCCCCGGCGGCGCCCTTGGTGAGGCGGAACTGAGCCCGCCGCAGGTACACCATCGGCTCCGTCGGGAACTGGGCGACGGCCTGGTTGAACAGTTCCTCGGCCTTCTTCTCGTCCTTGAGGCCGCGGGCCACGTCGGCACGGATCAGCATCACCTGCAGCTGCTGCGTCGCGTCCGACGGCGGCTTGATCTGCTTGATCTGCTCGTCGGCCCGGCGGTACAGGTCGTCGTTGCTCGTTCTCACCGCCTCGCTGGTGAGGATCTCGGCCAGGCGGATGCGGACCTCCTGGCGCTCGCCGTCGGCGCCCGCGTCCACGATCTCCTGGAGCACGACCACGGCGTTGTCGGGCTGGCCGATCTCGATCAGCGTCTCGGCGACCGCGCGGTGGGCCTGCATCACCTTGGGGTCCTGGTGCGCCGCCCCGCGCAGCATCATCTCGATCCCTTCCTGGTACCTCTTGCGCTCGATGAGGAAGCGGCCGAGGGACACGAACATGTCGTGATCGAGCTTCTTGGGGTCTTGGCGGGCGATGAAGTCGTCGAGCGCCTTGAGCGCCCCGGGCAGGTCGCCCTGGTCGGCGTAGTAGCGGGCGTCCGCGAGCGCATAGTCCGTGCCGTCGCCGATCTTGCGCAGCTCGTCCAGCGCGCCGCGGGCCTGCTTCCACTGGCGGCCGTCGAGGTACAACCCGATCAGCGCCAGCGTGTTCGCTACGTTGCGGGGGTCGCGCTTGTAGATGTCCTCGCGGCGCGTCAGCGCGTCCTTCGACTCGCCGACCTCCGACTCGAGGGCCAGCAGCAGCGTGACGAACTCGGGGCTGCCCCGGCACGCCGGCTCGGCCTCCTTGGCCTTGGCCAGCGCCTCGATCTCGCGCCCGCTGTTGCGCAGCAGCGTGAGGTACAGCACCTGCGTGGTGGCGTCGCTGGGCCGCAGCTTGATCGCCTCACGGAAGTACGTCTCCGCCTCTTCGGCGCGCTCCAGCTGCTGGTAGATGATCGCCAGGAGCCGGAGGCTGGCGACGTCGGCGATCCCCTTGTCGGCGGCCTCGCGCAGCACGCCCGCCGCCTCCGATACCTGCCCCCGCGCGTACAGCAGACGCCCCTTGTACATGGCGCCGCCGACGCGGTCGAAGTCCTTCAGGGCGGCCTGCTCGACCATCCGCTCGGCGCGCGGCCAGTCGCGCGTCGTCAACGCCCGGGTGAACACGCGGTCGACCACCCGCTGGTCCTCGGGCGCCTTGGCGAGCGCGTCGTTCAGCGCCGCGTCGGCCTGCTCGCGCCAGGCGCGTGCCCGGTCCGTCTCCGAGAGGGCCTCGGCGTTGACCGCCGCGCGGGTCAAGAGATCGTGCTTGCGGATGAGCTTGTCGAGCTCGTCGATCTGGTCGGACCCCTCGATCTGCTTGATGCTCCACGCCACGGGGTCCTCGGAGGTCAGGCCCGCGAGGTTGCGCTTGAGCGTCTCGTTGTCCGGGTGCGCCTCGAGCCCCTTCTTGAGCGCCTCGACGGCTCCCGCGACGTCGCCGCGCGCCAGCCGGATCGACGCCAGCATCTCCGCCAGTTCGGGGTTCGACGCCTCACGCAACGCCCGCTGCACCCGATCCTCGGCGGCGCCGGGGTCCGGCGGCTCGGACGCGGAGCCGATCATCAGGCGCGACGCCTCCACCTTGGCCGCCTCGACCGGATCCGTCGGCGTCTGCGTGCCCGCCGCGATGAGGATCCGCTGGAGCGTCTGCTGCGCCGCGATGTTCTCGGGCTGGTTCTTGAGGAAGTTCGTGAGACTCGCGATGGCGTCGTCCGAGCGGCCCAGGTCGTTGAGCAGGGCGGCCCGCGTCACCACCGGCCCCGCGATGTCGGGCCGGATCTGGACGATCCGGTCGAGCATCTGGAGCGCGGCACCGAAGTTCCGCAGCCGGATCTCGCACTGGGCGAGCGTCCAGTCGGCCATGATCTCCTGGCCCTCGATGCGGCGCGAGTACTCGGTCAGCAGCTTCTTGGCACCGAGCCAGTCGCCCTCCGCGAATCGGTGCAGGCCGTCCACCAGGCGGAGCAGCTCCGAGTCCGACCCGACGTACTGCTCCATGTCGGCCCGGTATTTCTTCGATTCTTCGAGCAGCGCGCGGGCCTTCTCGCTCCCGGGATGTTCGGCGATCTCCTCCTGCCACTCCTGGTACGTGTAGAACGCCTGCAGGTACCGGGCCTGGCCCTTGAGGTCGTACAGCCGCAGGGCGTCGATCCCCGCGGGCTTGGGCGGCAGGTCCACGATCTTCTGGAGCAGCTCCTTGGCGGCCACCTGGTCCTCGCGCGCGGCGGTGATCTGGGCCAGCGCGTGGTACGCGTCGGGCGAATCGGGGTGCTCCGCGATGATGGCCCTCAGCGCGGCGGTCGAGCGCGCGAACGAGCCCTGCGAATCGAAGAACCCCTCGAGCGGCTGGAACAGCATCAGCTCGTCCAGCGTCACCGAGCCGCGGCGGCCCTCGATGAGCGCCGCCACCCGGTCGAACCGGGGGCGGAGCGACTCGGCCAGTTTCGCGTTGGCCGCGAGCAACGCCGCGGTCTCGCTCGTCTTCTTGCGGGCGGCCCGCTGGGCCGCGTCGATGTCGGTCAGGAGGTGGCGCATCGCGATCATCGCGTCGTCGGGACGCTGGGCCGCGAGCGTGGCGGTCCATTCCGCGGCCTTGGCGTCCAGCGCTTCGACGTCCTTGTCGGGGGCGTTCTTGGTGCGCGCGATGCGGGCCCGCGCCTGGTACCACTCGGCGATCCCCACGCCCGACTCCGAGTCCGTCGGATCGGCCTCGTACGCCGCCCGGAGATCCTCGAGCGCCAGGTTCATCTGCTCGTCCGAGAGTTCCATCCCTCGACCCTGCATCAACAGCTTCACCATCAGCCCGCGGTAGCGGCGCAGCACCCGGGCCTCGCCCTGCTCGCGCGGATCGCCCTTGAAGAACCGCAGCGTCCGGTCGATCTCGGAGATGAAGTCCTCGGCGCCCTTGCGCGAGGGCGCCATCTTGTTCAGCCGGTACAGCAGGCCGAGGTACTCGTGATGGGCCTCGAGGTCCGTCTTCTTGGCCGCGGCGACCATGCGCAGCGCCGGCACGATCCGCTGGCGGAACGCGTCCACCGAGCGCGACTGGGTCTCGGGCACCCACGCGCGCAGGCTTTCCAGCCACTTCTCCACGTAGAAGGGGTTCATCTGCTCCTTGTACACCGCCTTGGAGTACAGCTTCTCCGCCGCCTCGAACTCCTTCTGGGCCTCGACGGCCTTGCCCGACGCCAGCAGCGTCCGTCCGCTCTCCATGCGGGCGTCGCCCTTGCGCGCCAGGTCCGGCGCGTTGTGGAGCTTGATCCACAGCGCCGCTCCCAGCAGCCCGCCGAAGACCAGCACGAGCGCGGCGGACAGCATGACGACGAACTTGGTGTTGACGCGACCGGCCATCGAGTGCTCCTCACCCCCGCGGGGGGCCGCCGCGCCCGGGGCGCGGCATCGGTTCTTCCGCTGGATCGTTCCGCCGCTACGGGCCCGCGCTCGCCGCGCGTGCCGGGTTGTCCGGGGGGTACTCCCCGCGCACGACCTCAACCCAGTCCGGCACGCACCGCATGATCTCCGGCAACAACTCATCCATCAGGGCCGCGGCCTCGGCCGCGAGTTCCTCGCCCGTCCGGGCTGTCGGGCTGGTCACCTGCACCTTCACGTAGAACGAGTACGTGTCCGTCAGGTTGAACGCCAGCAGCCGCACGTCCTCGGCCCGGGGCACACTCCCCCCGTTGGCGATGAAGAAGTACCCCGACATCACCCGCGCGTCGCGCCCCGCGAACTCCGAGACGTGGATCCGCAGCTCCTCGGGGTTGCGCGGCAGGCGTACGTACTCCGACACCGCGCCGACCTCGTTCACGATCGGCGCCTCGAAGATCCGCCCCTTGAGGTCCGCCGGCACGTCCCCGTCCTCGCGCCAACGCGAGCGGTCCAGCGGCAGCGGCACGTCGCCCCACTTCCTGACCATCTCCAGGCCCCCCGCGACGAAGCAGCGCTCGGGCACGTGCGGGACGGTGTCCACCTGCCCGGTGTAGTACGCCGCGTGGAGGTCGAGCGCCCCGCGACCGTCGCGCCGCACGTACCGGCGCGTGACGTGGTTGGTCGTGCCGAGTTCCTCCTCGATCTCCTTCGAGGCCTGCATGTCCGTCCCCTGCCGTTCCCACGACAGCGTGCGGATCGGGAGCGAGTGCAGCTGCCGGTTGGCCCGCGGGTAGATCTCCTTCTTGCTCAGGAAGATCTTGCCGCGGTGGATCGCCTCGCTCATGCCCGCGGCGGACAATCCCAGGACGAGCAGCGCGACGATGACCGCCGGGCGCTTGAGCACCGCCCACGACGGGGGCGCCACCCTCGGCGGGCCGGCGGGCTCCCGCGCCTCCGGCTCGCCCTTGACGGCGCGCTTGAGCGCCCAGACCACGCCCAGGAAAAGCGCCAGGCCCGGCAAGAGCGTCAGGGTCCCGATCATCATGTGCATGTCGCCGCCGGCGAAGTTCTTGTTGGCCAGCGACGCCAGGCCCAGCACCGTCACCCGCAGCACGTTCATGAGCAAGGCCACCGGCACCGCGAGCAGGAGCAGCGCCGAGCGCTGCCACCAGTGGCGGCAGGAGAAGATCGCCACCGCGCCGGCCAGGGCGATGAACGCGATGACCATGCGCATCCCCGAGCACGCGTTGGCGACGTCGAGGTCGCTGACCCGCGTGCCGGTGTCGATCGACAGCGTCGTCCCCTGCAGGTCGACCGTGAAATCAAAGACGGCGCCGATCAGGCTCAGCACGATCCACGACCCGTACGCGGCGATCTGCTTGAGCTGGAACGTGATGTCGTTCATCACCTTGTCGGCGATGGTGATCCCGAAGATCAGGAACGCCACCGGGACAAAGAGGACCCGCATCGGGCCCGGGCCCAGCAGGAGGAGCAGGAGCCCGAAGAGCGAGAGGATCATCGAACACCCCTGGAACATGTGGTTGGGGATGCCGACGATGAAGTAGTAGTAACACACCAGGCCCAGCACCAGCGGGATCAGCCCCGGCCAGTACACGCCCGGAACAGTCCGCACCAGCCGTTCACGATCTCGCCACACCATGTACCCGCTGATGAGCGGGATGACGTACGAGTGACCCCAGTCCTCGACCTGGGTCATGCTGAACTCGTTCTGCTTGACGAACCAGCGGAAGAACACGCCGACGAACGCGACGATCACCAGACCCGCCGCGCCCACGAACGCCGGCGCCGACACGGCCTCCTCGAACGCGCGACGCGCCGGCCCGCCCGACAGCGCGGCGCTTGAACTCGGTGGTGTCGCCGATGCCGTGGTCACGGTTGCCCCATGTGCCCGACGCCCAACGCCGAGCGCCGCTGGCGCATCGGCTTGATTCACCCGTTCCGTGAGACCACCTGACAGAAACCGCCCACCACGGCGGATCGCCCGGGATCATACGCCGCGGGCGGCGACAGGTTCTCGCCGGTGTGCCGGGTTTCTGCGCTCAATGAGCGTGCGCAGCCAAGCTCGTGACCCGGGGCGGTTCGCTGGCGTCGATCGGCGCTCTAGTTCCCGAACTGGTTGTACGTACCGAAGATTTCCTGATCGAAGTTGCGATCCACGACGAACCCGAACCCATAGCTGGTCCTGACGCCGTTCCGCAGCACGGCCAGCGGGTAAGCCCAGAAGTTCGTACCCACGTTCACGACGTCGTCGGGACGCATGTAGACATCGGGCATGGTGCCCTCGGCGATGGCCCGGTAGTCCAGGCGGATGATGGCTTGCTTGTTCTTACCCACCACCCGGGTCAGGTCCACGCGCTCCGGGATGGCGATCGCCGAGAGGCCGCCCGCCGCGGCAACGGCGCGCGTCAGCGTCATCCGCCCGACCTCGGGCAGGTTGTACGGGCCGGGGCGCACGATCTGGCCGGTCATGTACACAAAGCCCTGCGGAGGGGCTGGCACGTGGATCACGTCGCCGGGCCTGACCACGATGTTGTACTGCGAGAGGCCCGCGATCAGCGGTTTGACCGGCACGCGGATCACGCGCTGGGTCATGAGCTGCTCGGCGCCCGAGGGCGCCGGAGTCGTCCCGCGGGCAGTTCGCTCCGGCCGAGCCGGGCGCGCCGCGCCGGCAGGGTCCTTGATCTGCACCCACTCGCCGTGCACGAATACCCACGAGGAGCCCGGCGCGGCCTTGCGACCGTCGGGCCCGGTCGGCGACCCGTTGGCTGGCGTTGCGCCGGGCTGAACGAGGTCCACGGCCGGGGGACGGTCTGGCTGGGAGGGAGGCGCCTGCTCCGTCGGTGGCTGACGCCGGGGAGAACGCCCCGGGGCGAGCGCTCCCTCACGCATGACGCTCGGGGAAGGACGCTTTGGATCGACCGCCGGCGTCGCCGGGTCCTTGGGGGGCTCGGCGGGCTGGCTGTCGCCCTTGGGCTGGCTGAGCTGGTCGATCAGATCGATGAGCTTGGCGCCGTCCTTGGGGGGCTCCGGCGGGGCTTGTGCCGGGCCCGCGGGGGTCTGCGCGTCGGGGGTGCCGGGGGCCGCGTCCGAAGGCGGCACGATGCCGCGGACCGCGTCGCTCAGGGGGATCTGCCGGATGATGTAGATCTCTTCGGTGGTTTCGGGGAAGCGTCCCGACGCCGTCAGCGCTTCGAGCAGGCGGTAGTCGGGCTTGGAAATGAAGTAGGGACC
>CAZCPB010000106.1:0-13310 GCA_964500365.1 uncultured Phycisphaeraceae bacterium | reverse complement strand
TCTTCCGCCGCCGCCGCCACCCCCACCACCCCCCCCACCCCCACCCCCACCCCCACCCCCACCACCCCCACCGCCACCCCCGCCATCACCACCGCTCCCTCCGCCGTTGCTGTTGTCGAACACGCCGGGAGGGGGCGGAGGAGCGGCGTTCAGCGAGAGCGTGACGGTTGTGTTGCCCGAGTAGCGGCCGCTGAACCACGTGAGCTTGTTCTCGGCCTCGAGGTTGATCGTGGTGTTGCTCGACCACTGGGGCTTGCGGGTGGTGGACTCGAACGTGTCGCTGAAGAGGACGGTGCCCGCGGCGGCGTGCCCCGCGAGGCTCGAGAGGGCCAGCAGCGAAAGGACGGTCGTGCCGGGGCGGGTCATGTCTTGCTCTCCTCTCGTCCCGGGCGCGGAGGGACAGCGCGGGGCCACGGGCTCCTGCGTGCCTTGCTCTTGCTCCCGGTCGCGCCGCGCGGCGGGAAGGGCCGCTCACGCGTCGTGATGAGAATGTGCCCCGGCTCTCAATCCTGAACAAGCCCCGCCAGCGCGGAACGCCCGAACCAGCCGCACGCACGCCGCGCACGGCGCCTGCGCGGGCCGCGAGGCCGGTTTTCGGACCGTGATTTGGCGGTGCGCGGCCTATAGTTCCTGCGTTCGCGGCGCGTGCGCCCCGTGCCGGAGCAACGTCATCAGCGGCGATCACCCGCTCCCGTGAGCGTCCAGCCTTCCCTGCCGTGCCCGCACGACGACCGTGCCGGCGGAAAGACCGCGGTATGTCCTCAGCCCCGACCCCGACCACCTCACGACCACTGAACACCGCCGCTGCCGCGCCGCACGCCGCGAACATCCGCAACGTGGCGATCATCGCGCACGTCGACCACGGCAAGACGACGCTGGTCGACCAGCTGCTCAAGCAGTCGGGGATGTTCCGCTCGGGCGAACTGGAGAAGCTCGCCGGGGGCCAGCACGACCTGATCATGGACTCCAACCCGCTCGAGCGCGAGCGGGGGATCACGATCCTGTCCAAGAACTGCGCGATCACCTACGGCGCCGAGGACGGGACCACCTACCGGATCAACGTCCTGGACACGCCCGGGCACGCCGACTTCGGCGGCGAGGTCGAGCGCGTGCTGCGCCTGGCCGACGGCTGCCTGCTGCTGGTGGACGCGTTCGACGGGCCGATGCCGCAGACCAAGTTCGTCCTCGGCAAGGCGCTGGAGCTCGGCCTCAAGCCCGTGGTGATCGTGAACAAGGTGGACCGGCCCGACGCCCGCCCGCCCGAGGTCGTGGACGAGGTCTTCAACCTGCTGGTCGAGCTCGGCGACGAGGACCACGCGCTCTCGTTCCCGGTGGTGTACTGCTCGGGGCGCGAGGGGTGGGCGACGCGCGACCTGAACGAGAAGCGGCCCGACATGCGGGCGGTCTTCGAGGCGATCGTGCGCGAGGTGCCCCCGCCCGCCGCGGACCCGGCGGCCCCGTTCCAGGCGCTGGTCACGACGCTCGACTACAACGACTACGTGGGGCGGATCGGGATCGGGCGCGTCTTCGCGGGAGCGCTCCGCCCCGGGCCGGTGACGGTCATCAAACGCGACGGCTCGACGGTGAACTGCAAGCTTGCCCAGCTGCTGCAGTTCAGCGGGCTCAAGCGCGTGCCCGTGGGCGAGGTCGTCGCGGGCGACCTGTGCGCGATGGTCGGGCTCGAGAGCGTGGACATCGGCGACACCATCGCCGACCCCGAGAACCCCGTCGCGCTGCCGACCGTGAAGGTCGACGAGCCGACCATGACCATGCTCTTCCGCATCAACGACTCGCCCTTCGCGGGCCAGGAAGGGCAGTTCGTCACCAGCCGCCAGATCAAGGAGCGCCTGGAGAAGGAGTTGCAGCACAACGTCGCCATGCGCGTCGCGCCGGGCCGGACCAGCGACGAGTTCATCGTCTCGGGACGCGGCGTCCTGAGCCTGGGCATCCTGCTCGAGACCATGCGCCGCGAGGGCTTCGAGCTCTCCGTCGGCAAGCCCGAGGTCATCATCAAGGAGATCGACGGCGTCAAGAGCGAGCCGGTCGAGGAGCTCGTCATCGACGTGCCGAACCACGCCGTCGGGTCGGTGATGGAACTCGTCGGGGGCCGCAAGGGCGAGCTCAAGAAGATGGAGCCCCGCGGCGAGAAGATCACGCACCTCTCGTTCGAGATCCCCAGCCGCTGCCTGATCGGCCTCCGCGGGCGCGTGCTCACCGCGACCCAGGGCGAGGCGATCATGCACCACTCGTTCCTGCGCTTCGCGCCCGTCAGCGGGCAGGTCGCGCACCGCGCCCAGGGCGTCCTCATCTCGCTCGAGTCCGCGAGCGTGACCACCTACGCGCTCGAGGCCCTCGCCGACCGCGGCGTGATGTTCGTCGTGCCGCAGGAGAAGGTCTACACCGGCCAGATCGTCGGCGAGCACAACCGCGACAACGACATCACCGTGAACATCACCCGCGCCAAGCACCTGACCAACATGCGGGTGAGCAACAAGGAAGCGACGGTGACGCTCAAGGCCCCGCGGAAGATGAGCCTCGAGCAGGCGCTCGAGTACATCGAGGACGACGAGCTCGTCGAGCTCACGCCCCGCAGCATCCGGATGCGGAAGAAGATCCTCGAAGAGGCGATGCGCAAGCGCGCGGAGCGCCAGGCACGCGACCGCGAAGAGAACGCGGACTGAGGCGGGATCGAACGCAGAGGGATCAGAGACAATCAAAGGAACTCAGAGAGAAGCAGGTGCCGGCGCGCGCCAGGAGGCCAGTGTGCTCATGGCCAAGGCATCATCTCTGTGTCCCTCTGATCAGCTCTGATCCCTTTGGGTTCTCTTCAAATCCCTTCGTCTCATCACGGTCGGCATAAAACTCTCCCAGCACCGCCCGCCAGCCCTCGAGCGAGTGCACCGCGATGAACGCGCGGCGCACCTCCTCCGCCCGCGGGTGGTGGGACGCGAAGCGGATCCCGAACTTCCGCATCGTCATCCCCGTGAACTCCTCGGCGCGGCGCGTCCCCGAGTTGGTCGCCAGTGCCAGCCGGAAGTGCTCCTCGAGCACCGCCCGCTGCTCCGCGATCGTCGGCGCCGAAGGCTCCCGCCCCGCCATCATCTCGCGCGCCTGCCGGAAGATCCACGGGTTCCCGATGCACCCGCGCGCGACCGCCACCGCGCTGACCCCCGTGTACGCGATCATCCGGAAGATGTCGCCGGCGTTCCACACGTCGCCCGAGCCGAAGATCACCCGCCCCGGGTTTCGCGCGACCACGTCGCGCAGCACGTCCCAGCGCGACGGCCCGACGTACTTCTGCTGCACCGTCCGCGCGTGGACCGTCGCCCACGCGTAGCCCATCGAGAACGCTGCGTCGAGGATCCGCTGGGCGTTGGCCGCCATCTCCGGCGTGTCGTCGAAGGCACGGCGCATCTTCACGGTGAGCACCACGTCGCGCGCCAGTGCATCCCGCACCTTCTCGAGAATGTGGATCGCCCCCGACGGCTCCGCCAGCCAGTGCCCGCCCCGCGCCTTGTTCCGGATCTTCTTCACCGGGCAGGCAAGGTTGATGTCGATCACCTCGAACGCGAGCGACGGAGCCTCGGACGGCCGCCCCGACTCGCGCGGCAACGCCGGCTCGCCCGGGTCGGTCGCGTTGATCTCATCGATCGTCGTCTCGCACGACTCGTCGTCGAACTCGCCGCACGAGCCATCCTGGTCGCGCGGCGGGAGTTGCTCGCCCCCGGGCAGCCTCAGCGGCTCATCGCGCGAGGGGAGCTTGCCGTCGGGGTACGCCAGCAGCCGGTACGCCTTGTCGCCCCGCCGCCCCTGCTCGGCCACCTTCAATGCCGCGGCCGACATCTCGAGCGGGTCCGAGCCCATGATCTGGCACGCCAGCGGGTGGTCCTCGTCACCACCGGGCACGTTATCGTGCAGCTCGCCCAGATCGGCCTTCGTGAACCCGCGCCCGCCCGCCAGGAGCGTGCGGTCCAGCAGCGCCTCGGTCACGCAGAACGGGCACCCGTGCCTTCGCGCGACGATCCGCATCGCGGCATCCGAATAGCCCGCCAAGCCGGCCTGGAAGAACGGGGCGTCGAACTCGGGGACCACCGTCCTGACTCGCGGGTCCATGCCGCGCAGGCCGAGCTCCCTCGCGACCCTGCGCACGTCGATGCCGTCGGCCCCGGGGGCGACGGCGGGCGAGGGGGGCGTGGCGTTGAGGCGCGCACCTTCGACGGACATGCGGGATTATTGGGTTCGGCACGGACCGGCGCACGCGCGGTTTGCCCGCGGCGGAGAATCCTGCGACGATACCGCCATGACCGGACCACGCCTCGCCCTTGGACTGACGGCCGCGGCAGCGATTACAGGCGTTTTCGGCTGCGCGTCCGGCCCGGCGTCGCCCGGTCCGGAATACCCCGACGAGCTGCGTCAATCGCGGACGCTCGACGTCCAGGTCTTCCGCTCCGCCCGCCACGTCCAGTTCACCAACACCACGGCCGAGCGGTTCGGCGAGTCGCGCATCTGGCTCAACGCCCGCTACAGCCGCGACATCGAATCCCTCGCCCCGGGTCAGTCGGTCGAGTTCCCGCTCGAGTCGTTCGTCGATGAGCACGGCGACGTGTTCCGCGGCGGCGGCTTCTTCGCCACGGAAATCCCCGAGCGGCTCGTCCTGGCACAGCTCGAAACGCTCAACGACGAGCGCACGCTCGTTCTGCTCGGCCTCGTCGTCGTCAAGAGCGAGGACGAATAGCGCGACCGCCATCTCTCCTCTTCTCCTCTTCTCCTGTTCTCCTGTTCCCTCCCTCACCTCTTCCCCCACCTCCTCCGCCCATGCCCCAGGTCGTCATCATCGCCCCCCACCCCGACGACGCCGAACTCGGCATGGGCGGGACGATCGCCCGGCTCGCGGCACAGGGGCACGACGTCCTGATCTGCGATCTCACCGACGGCTGCCCCACGCCCGTGGGTGACCGCGAGACGCGCTTGAAGGAGGCCGCCGCCGCGTTGAAGGAACTCGCCCCGCCCGGCGGGTCCGGGGGGCGGCTCTCGCGCGTCATGCTCGACCTCAAGAACCGCGAGGTCCAGCACACGCTCGATGCCCGCCACAAGGTCGCCGGCGTCTACCGCGCCCACCAGGCGAGCATCGTCTTCGTCCCCCACTTCTTCGACGCCCACCCCGATCATCTCGCCGCGACGCGGATCGCCGAGGACGCCCGCTTCGACGCCAAGCTCACGGGCGTGTCCTTCCCCGGCGATCAGGGCCGCCCGCCCGTCTACCCCAGGTGGCTCTTCCACTACTACTGCACGCACCTTCGGCGCGTCCCCGACCCGACCTTCATCATCGACACGAGCGATTTCGTTGACGCCAAGCGCCGGTCGATCGAAGCGTACCGCTCGCAGTTCGCGCTCAACGAGAAGAACCGGAGCGTGCCCGGCATGATCGCCGCGGCGGACGCCTTCTTCGGCTCGCGGATCGGTGCCGCGGCGGGCGAACCCTTTTATTCGCGCGAGCCGCTGGGGCTCGCGTCGCTCGACGCCCTGGCGTGACGGACGCCGCCGGTCAGCGGTTTTTGATGTTCTTATCGAGGAACCGGAGCATGCGCTCCGCGAAGATCAGGCGGTTGCGCAGCTTGGCGAAGCCGTGGCCCTCGTCCGGGGCGAAGAAGAACTCGGGGTCGTAGCCGCGCTCCTGCAGGCCCACGCCGAGCTGCATCGCCTCGCCCACGGGCACGCGCGGGTCGTTGAGGCCGTGGGCGATGAACATGGGGACCTTGATCTTGTCGATCTTCTCCAGCGACGAGACGGACATGAGGAACTCGGGGTCGGTGAGCGGGCCGTACTCGGCCTCGCGCAGCTTGCGGCGGTAGCCCGAGGTCTGCTCGAGGAACGTCTTCATGTTGACGATGCCGACGACGTTGATCCCGGCGCCGAAGACCGGCTTGTCGCTCGACCCGTCCTCGACCAGGCAGGCCACCGACATGAACCCGCCGTAGGAGCCGCCGTAGGTCGCGATCTTCCCGGGCTCGGCGTATCCCTGCGCGACGAGCCAGCGCGCGGCCTCGACGCCGTCCTTCACGCTGTCCCAGCGCTTCTTGTAGTCGTCCATCATGTGGAACGCCCGCCCGTAGCCCGTCGAGCCGCGGACGTTGGGCTGCAGGATGCCGTACCCCTGCGAGAGCAGGAACTGGCTCGTGGCGTTGAAGGAAGGGCGGAACTGGCCCTCGGGCCCGCCGTGGTAGTTGACGACGAACGGGATCGCCTTGCCCTTGGAGTACCCCGGCGGCGTCCACAGGAACGCGGGGACCTCGAGGCCGTCGAAGCTCTTGTACGTGATGAGCTCGGGGAGCGGGAATTTCGAAAGATCGATCCCCTGCGTGTCGGCGGACGTCAGCCGGCGCGGGGCGCCCGCCTTCGCCCCGGAGCCCGGCGCGGGCGCGTCGAAGGCGTAGGTCAGCCCCGGGGTCTGCGCGTTGCTCAGCGTGTAGACGATCGTGCGGCCCACCAGGTCGGCGACGGACACGACCCCCTTGGGGATCGCCGGGAGGTCGAGCGGCTGGAACGAGGGCAGGTCGAAGGCGTGCAGCACGCCGTAGCCGTCCTCGTTGGTGACGACGACCAGCAGGTCGCGCTCGCGGTTGATCGCGGCCGAGTCGGCCTCGAACTTGTCGAGGGAGGGCAGCGGCTTCTTCATCGCCCCCGTCGCGAGGTCGCGCACGAACAGGCGGGTGATCCCCTCCTCGACGTCCGACTTGATGAGGACGCTCTTCTCGTCGGGCATGTAGCCGATGATCTCGGTCGAGGCCAGGCCGCCGTCGGCGTTGCGGACCGAGATGTCCTTGAGCGCCGGCTCTCCGCCCGTGGAGGGTGTCAGCTCGTAGCACTCGCTCTGGCTGATGGAGATGTACCGCGAGACCAGCACCCGGGACGCGTCGCGGGTCGAGCCCTGCACGCTCCAGGCGCCCTCGCGCCCGAGGAGCTTGGTCGCGCCGCCCTTGCCGGCGCTCGCGCCGAAGTCCCACCGGTAGATGTAGAAGTCGTTGGGGCTCTCGTCGTTGCCCGTGAAGAAGAACCCCGACCCGTCGTACACCCAGCCGTTCACCGCGTACTGAACCTTTGGATTGGCCAGGAGCGGCGTGATGGCGCCCTTGCCGCCGTTGGCCGCGGGGTCGAGGAACGAGATCTGGTTGTTCTCGTTGCCGCCCTGCGAGAACTGCAGCAGGACCTTCGTCCCATCGTGCGAGATCGCGAACGACGCCAGACCGTCCTTGTAGTCCGTAAGCCGGACGGCCGACTTCGGCAGCGCCTCCCCGGTCGCGCCGACGGACGCCTTGGGTATGCGGTAGAGCTGGTTCACGCCGTCGGGCCAGTCACGGACGTAGAGCGCACCGTCGGGGGCCAGCTCCACAGAGCCGGGGGCACGGATCTTGAAGTACTTCTCAAGCGTGGCGCGGGTTGATTCCTGCTCGAGAACACCCGGAACCGCGGCCGCGGCGGAAAAGAAGGGCGCGCCGGCGAGCGCGAGGACGACAAGAAAACGGGCGGACGTGGTGCGCATGGAGACCCTCGCAGGTAAGGGGACAGGGCCACGATTCTACGGAGTCACGGGGCCCGGCGGGTCGAGGCCCGGTCTATGTCCGCCAGCGCCCCGCCGGCCGCGCGCAGGTCGGCGTACAGCCGTGCGTAGACCTCGCGAACGGGACGGTACGCGCCGGCCTCAGGCGACGGTGCGATCGATTGGGTCTCGCGGATCGTCGCGGCGCACGCGTCCGGGACGCTCGGCCAGATCCCCGCCCCCACGCCCGCCAGCAGCGCCGCGCCGAGCGCCGGGCCCTCTTCCGTGTTGGTGAGCGCAACAGGGACGCCGTAGATGTCGGCCTGGAGTTGGCGCCAGAACGGCGACCGTGCCCCGCCGCCGCCCAGCCGGACGCGTTCGACGGGCACCCCCGACGCCCGCACGAGGTCCAGGATCTGCCCCATGCCGAGCGTCACGCCCTCGACGACCGCGCGGACCAGGTGAGCGCGGGTATGGCGCGCCGTGAGTCCGATCCAACCGCCCCGCGCATCGGGGTCGGGGTGCGGGCATCGCTCCCCGGTCAAGTACGGCAGAAAGACCAGCCCCTCGCAGCCCGACGGCGCGCCCGAGGCCTCGTCCAGGAGGGCCTCGAAGGACTCGGACGGGAACAGCGCCTCGCGGGCCCACTGAAGGCTCCCCGCGGCACTCAGCATGCACCCCGTGACGGACCACCCGCCGGGCCGCGCACCGTCGCCGTCGGCGGCGCACATCGTGTGCAAGCGCCCGCACTGGGCGTCGGGTGCTCCGACGGGGAGGTCGCGCCGCGGGCGGTCCGCGTGGGCGTAGATGACGCCGCTGGTGCCCAGCGTGGCCAGGACCATGCCGGAGCGCACGACCCCCGCGCCGATCGCGCCGGCCTGGTTGTCCCCCGAGCCCGCGACGACCGGGACGCCGGCCCGCAGGCCCGTCTGGGCCGCCGCCCACGTCGAGAGCCTGCCGCTCACCGCGCCGGCCTCGACGGCGTCCGGGAAGAACCCGGGCTCGATGCCGAACAGCGAGAGCGCCCGTTCGCTGAACCGGCGCGCATCGACATCGAAGAGCAGCGTGCCGGCGCCGTCGCCGACGTCGGTGGCCGGCTCGCCCGTGAGCTTGAAGCGCACGAAGTCCTTCGGCAGGAGCGCGAGGCGCGCCCGGGCAAGCACTTCGGGCTCGTGCTCGCGGAGCCAGAGGATCTTGGGGAGCGTGAACCCCGGCAGCGCGGCGTTGCCCACCAGCTCGACCAGCGCGCGCCGGCCGCCGGCGAGGCGTTCGATCTCGGCGCACTGCGGTCCGGTGCGCTGGTCGTTCCACAGCATCGCCGGGCGCAGGGCGCGGCAGTCGGACGCCTGGCGTGCGGCGGCGTCGGCGCCGAGCAGGACCAGCCCGTGCATCTGACCGCTCAGGCCGATGCCGGCGACACGGGCCGGATCGACGGGCCCGACCGTCAGCTCGGTCAGTGCCGCGGCGCAGGCGTCCCACCAGTGCGCGGGGTCCTGCTCGGACCAACCCGTGCGGGGGCGGCTCAGCGGGTACGCGCGCGTGGCGGTCGCGACGACGCGCCCCGAACGGTCCGCGGCGACGGCCTTGAGCGACGACGTCCCGACATCGAGCCCGATCACCAGCGGTTCCATGCCCGGAGGGTACCGGATGGCGGGCCAAAAAAACGACGCGGCGCCCCGTGGAGCGCCGCGTCGGGTAAGGCGAGCGTGAGTTACTTGGGCGAGGAGGGCGACGGCGTCTTCGTTTCGTCGCCGTCCTGCACGGGCGCGGCACGCCCGGCGCGGCGCTGCGCCTGCGCGGGGGCCTGGCCGGTCGATCGGTACGTAACCTCGAAGGTCTTGAACTCCTTGCCGTCGGGGCCAGGCTTGTACATCTCGAGTTTCCAGGAGTTCGAGTCGAGCACGGTCGTGACCTCGCGCTGCCGGACCTTCTTGCCGGACATCGGGTCATCGACCTCGCCCGTGAACGTGAAGACCTTGCCGGCGCGGTCGCACGTGCCGGTCGAGAAGGCGATGCCGGTGCTCATGTTGTCGATCCAGATGCTCTCGTACTGCTTGCGGAGGTTGTTGTACCCCCAGATCGCCTGGCCGCGGAACGGCATCCCCATGAACTCGCTCTCGTGGGTGGCGCGGAGGTAGCGGCCGTTCATGTCCATGCGGACGGTGGCGCGGGTCTCGGAGGTCTGCTCGGGCGCGCCGGGCGCGTCCCACATCTTGAACGTGCCGACCCACTGGCCCACCAGCGCGCTCATGTGCTCGTGGTGCTCGCCGGGGCTGCCCGCTTCGAGCCACTTCTTCATCTCCGGGTCGGCCTCGAGCGCCTTGCGGGCCTCCTCGGCGGCCTGCTCGGCCTCCTTCTGCGCCTGCTTGGCGGCCTGCTGCTGCTCCTGGATCTTGAAGGGCCGCACGGTCGCGCCCTTCTTCGGCGCTTCCTGCGCCAGCGCGCCCGCGCCGAGGCAGAGGCCCGCCGCGAGCGAAATGATGATCTGTGGCTTCATGAACGTGCTCCTTGTGGTTTCGGTTGGGGGGTCGTTCCCGGTCGTCCGCTGTCGGCACCGCGTCGCCCGATGGTTGGACGGCGATGGCCGGGAGCGGTTCCCTGAGGGTATTCCGGCCGGCCGGGCGGGCCCGAAAACGCACGTGCGCGAACCGTATCGACGGGTCGCCGCGTCACCCCGTGCCCAGGGGCACGCGTTCGACGATCTCGAGGCCGAACGCTTCCAGGCCCGGCAGCGGCGTCGCGCTGTTCGTGAGCAGCCGCAGGCGGGACACGCCCAGGTCCCTGAGAATCTGCCCGCCTATGCCGAACTCCCGGTGCGGCATGGGGACCGACTCGGCGCCCGGGCCCTTGGGGTGCGTCAGGTCCGGGGCGTCGTCGCCGGGGCAGAACCCGCCGCGCCGGATCGCCAGCAGCCGCTGGTCGAGTTCATCGCCCACGCCCTCGGGCCGCAGGTAGACGATCGCGCCGCGCCCCTCCTTCTGGATCGCCGCCATCGACGCGTGGAGCACGTCCGAGGTCGCCCCGTCACGCGAGGAATCGAGGTCGCCGAACACATCGCCCAGCAGCCCGCGCCGGTGCATGCGCACGAGCGTCGGACGGCCGTCCGCGCCATCGCGCGACGCCTCCCCAACCCCCCCCACCGTCAGCGCCAGGTGCGGCAGCGGATCGACCACGCTCTCGTAGGCGATCAGGGTGAACACGCCGTGCCGGGTCCGCAGCGCCTGCCCCTCGGCGGGCGCCATCCGGCGCACGAGCGACTCGCGCGCCAGCCGGTGCTCGATGATCTGGGCGACCGAGCACATCTTGAGGCCGCGCTGCGCGCAGAGTTCTTCGAGGTCGGGCAGGCGGGCCATCTCGCCGTCGTCGCGCATGATCTCGATGATGCACGCCGCGGGGTAGAGGCCCGCGAGGCGGCAGAGGTCGAGCGAGCCCTCGGTCTGGCCGGTGCGGACGAGCGTGCCGCCGTCGCGCGAGCGCAGGGGGTTGATGTGCCCGGGGCGGACGAAGTCGGCGGGGGTCGAGCGCGGATCGATCATCATCTGGATGGTGCGGGCCCGCTCGCGGGCCGAGACGCCGGTGGTGAAGCCGTGGCGCGGGTGCCCGTCGACCGAGACGGTGAACGCCGTGCCTCGCTGCGTGGTGTTGAACGAGGCCTGCGGGTGCAGGTCGAGCCGGTCGCAGTCCTGCGCCGTGAGGGAGAGGCAGAGGTACCCGCGCGCCACCGAGAGCATGAAGGTGATCGCCTCGGGCGTGACGAACTGCGCGGGGAGGACCAGGTCGCCCTCGTTCTCGCGCGATTCATCGTCGGTGAGGACGATCATCCGCCCGGCGCGGAGTTCGGCCAGGATGTCTTCGATCGGGGAGAACACGGGCGGGCGATTATTGGCGGTGGAGGGCCGTGGGCGTGCCGGCCGGCGCGCGCGGGTTATTCCGGCGCGGCGGATCCCGGGCCCGGCTCGCGCCTCGCCGCCCATGCCGCGGCCTTGGCGTCATGTCCCTGTGGCCGGGTTCAGCCCTGTCCCGCGTCTGACCGCAGAATCAGATGGCGCGTGAGCCCGGCCTCATCGATGAAAACAGAGAGCGGCGGAGCGGTCTATGCCGCGAGGTCGATGTCCGGCGTGCCGTCGTCGTCGTCGCCGGAGAGGTCGGTGCCCCACTGCGTCGGGGGCAGGTGGCGGTGGTGCACCTTGACGACGCGGGTGAGCTGGCGCGCGAACAGGGCGCTGAGCGTCTCGAGCACGGGCAGCAGTTCGCCGGCGAAGGGCACGCGCCGATCGCGGAAGAGCACGCAGACGGCGAGGCACTCGTCCTCGTTGTGGCAGGCGAAGGCCAGGAGGGTCGAGTCGGCCAGCCAGTCGGCGCAGGAGCCCAGGCGGGCCTCGAGCTCGCGCCGGCCGTTCAGCACCGCGATGCCGCGCTCCGACTCGAAGCGCGGCGCCAGCGCCGCGGCGAGGTGCTCGAGCAGGACCTCGCCCGAGTCCTTGGGCCCGTCGTAGTTGACGTACGCCCCGAGGGTGAAGTCTCCGGACGTGGAGGGCAGGAAGATCGCGGCGTTGGTCGGGCCGGTCTTGGTCAGGAGGTACTCGAGCACAGTTCGCAACAGGCTCTCGATGTCGAGTTCCTGGCGGACGAGCGAGTTGAACTCGCTGGCGACCGTGACGAGCGTGAGCTTGCTGGAGAGTTCGCCGTACGCGCCGACGAGGTCGTTGCACAGGCCGCCGACCTGGCTGGTGATCTGCTCGCGGGTCTCGTTGAGGCGGCGGCAGAGGCGGCGGAGGCGGTCGATCCGCTCCTCGCGCGAGCGTGCCGCGCGGGTGCGTCGGAAGGCCTCGGCGATCCGCATCATGAACTCGCCGGTGTTGGCCGCGCCGCTGACGAGGTCGGAAGCGCCGCTTCGGAGGGCGCCGACCGCGTCGTCGAGCGACGGCCTGTCGGCGACGACCACGACGCACAGCTCGGGGTGGGACTCTGTCAGTTCGCGGGTGAGGGTGAGGCCGCCCCCGGGCAGTTCGGCGGCGACGATGGCGACGTCGAAGCGGCCCTTGGACGCGGCGATCCGTGCCGCGTGCGGCGAGTCGGCGTGCGAGATCGCGGCGACGCGCCCAGCGAGCCTGGCGACGACCGTGTCGCGCTGCGCGCGGCTCGAGGCCACGACGAGGACTCGGGCCGGGACCTGGGGTTGGGGCGCTCCGCCGGGCTCGTGCTGGTCTTTGCGTCGCGCCATGGGCCCTTCTCTGTTCCGCATCACGCGGCGTGCCGGGCGACCCCCGGACCTTCGATCGAGCCCGGCGCTTCACGCGGCGCCGGGAACTCGAGCGTGGCGCACGTCCCGCCGCCGTCCCGGGCGGACAGGCTCACGCGGCCGCCTTGAATTTCGACCAGACGGTGGGCCCGCGTGAGCCCAAGGCCGCGTTGTCTGCCGGCGGGTTTCTCGCTGAAGAACGGGTCGAGGGCGTGCTGGAGCGCGCGCCGGGACATCCCCGGGCCACGGTCGAGCACCCGGACGGCGACGCGATGCCCGTTCTCGGCGGCCACCTCGACGGCGACCTCCTGCTCGGGCGCGGCCTGGACGGCGTTGACGATCAGCTCGGCCAGCGCTCGGGCCGCCAGGTCGCGGTCGGCCCACGCGTTCAGCGACGGTGCGGCCTCTACGCGCAAGCGCGGGGCGAAGCGCAGCCGCTCGGCGGCGATGGCCGCGGCGTCGGCGATGATGGCCGCGGGCGCGACCCGCGCGGGGCTGGGGCGCGGCGGCGCAGAGAGCAGGTGCAGGCTG
>CAZCPB010000105.1:0-13327 GCA_964500365.1 uncultured Phycisphaeraceae bacterium | reverse complement strand
ACGGTGTACGGTTCCATCTCCGGCTACGCGGGCGGTCGCACCGACTCGGTCATGATGCGGATCGTGGACGTCCTCTACGGGCTCCCGTACGTGCTCCTCGTCGTCTTGATCGCGGTCGCCGGCGATGCGCTCGTAGACGAGTACACGGCCCGGACCCGGGAGCGCCGGGCGTTCATGATCGAGGCGGTGATGGGCGAACTGGCTTCGGCCGGGCGGACCGACGCCGCGCGGGCCGACGCCGAAGCCCTCTTGCGTTCTGACGCCTCGCTGCGCGCCCGCCTCGAATCGCGGGCGTCCGCACTCTTTCCACCTCGCAATCTCTCTCCGGCGGCGCGACACGCGCTCGATCTTGGCACGCTTCTGGTCGCGATCGGCGGCGTCGGCTGGCTGACCATGGCGAGGATCACCCGCGCCCAGGTGCAGAGCCTGAAGGCCCAGCCCTTCGTCGAGTCGGCCCGGGCGGTCGGGGTCGGCCGCACCCGACTCTTCCTGCGCCATCTGCTGCCCAATATGTCGGGACCGATCATCGTGTACGCCACCCTCACGGTGCCGCAGGCCATCCTGCAGGAGTCGTTCCTGAGTTTCCTTGGCATCGGCGTCAAGCCGCCGCTCCCCTCCTGGGGCAACCTCGCGGCCGACGGCCTCAGCGAGCTCAACCCGTACCAGTCCAACTGGTGGCTGCTCCTCTTTCCCTGCGCACTCCTGGCCGTGACTTTGCTCTCGCTCAATTTCGTGGGCGAGGCGCTGCGCGAAGCGCTCGACCCCCGGAGAGCGCCCCGATGATGGCGCCGCGGCCGCTTCTCTCGGTGCGGAACCTCACCGTGACCTTCACGGGCGAAGGCGGCGCGCCGACCCGCGCCGTGGACGGCGTCGGCTTCACCCTGTACCCCGATCAGACGCTCGCGATCGTCGGCGAGTCGGGCTCCGGCAAGTCGGTCACGGCGCTCAGCCTCCTGCGGCTCATCCCGACCCCGCCGGCGCGGATCGAGCGAGGATCCGCGCGGCTGGCCGCGCGCGAGCCGGGAATGCCCGACCGCGACCTGCTCTCCATGAGCACCGCCGAACTGCGGAGAGTTCGGGGCGGTGAGGTCGCGATGATCTTCCAGGAGCCCATGACCTCGCTCAACCCGCTCATGACGGTCGTGGAGCAGATCGCCGAGGCGATCGAACTCCACACGCCCGACCGTGGCCGCGAGGCACGCCGGCGTGCCGAGTCGGCGCTCGACGAGGTGGGCATCCCGTGTTCCCGGGCCCGCGCGTACCCGCACGAGTTCTCCGGGGGAATGCGCCAGCGGGTCATGATCGCGATGGCCCTGGCGTGCGGGCCGCGCGTGCTGCTGGCCGACGAGCCGACCACCGCCCTCGACGTGACCACGCAGGCCCAGGTCCTCGACCTCATCGCCATGCTGCGCCGCAAGACCGGCATGGGGATCGTCCTGATCACGCACGACCTGGGCGTGGTCGCACGGCGCGCCGACGTGTTGTGCGTCATGTACGCCGGACGCGTGGTCGAGTACGGACCCGCCGCGTCGGTGCTCCGCGAGCCGGCGCATCCCTATACGCGCGGGCTGCTCGCCTGCCGCCCTGACCCGGGCGCGCGGCGTACCCGCCTGCCCACGGTGCGGGAAGCGATCGCCGCGGGTGCGGGCGAATCAGCGTCGGACCGGGGGTTCGAGCCGTGGTGGCCCGATTTCGCAACGGCCGGCGGCCTGCGCGACCGGGCTCCCGATACCCTCCTTGTCAAGTCCGGAGAATCGCACTGGGTGCGCGCGTGGAACACTCCGGCCGCCGCCGATCGATACCCGCGGGATGAGCCCGACGTGCCGGCCGGCCGATGATTGATGCACCGGAGCGACGCCGTGCGTGTCCTGGTCATCGCCGATGAAGCGTTCGCATCGCGAGAGCGAACGCTCATGCTGCGCCTCGAGATCGGACTGGCGGGCGAGGGTGTGCGGGTGGTCCACGCCATCCCGCTCGGGGTGAGCGGCGCCTCGGAACAGGGCCTGTTCTCCCAGACGATCTCGTACGACGGCCAACCGATCCCCTTCGGAGATCGGTTCCGCGTCCGCCGGCTCGCCCGCGAACTGGACGAACTCGCCGGCGACACCCCGCAGCCCCTGAGCGTCATCCACGTCTTCGGGGGCGCGTGCTGGAGCCTCGCCCGCCTCCTGGCGGACCGCACCGGCGCGGCACTGGCCCTGGAGGTGTGGCGCACCGGCCTGGCGACCCGCGCGGGACACGCCCCGTGGTCGGGGCTCAAGGACGCCGTTTTTCTCGCTCCCGACCCCGCCATCGAGCGTTCGCTCCGAAACGCCGGCGCGTCCACCGTCCGCGCTGCGCCCTGGGGCGTCCATGTCGGGAGTTCCTGTCGCCGCATCCTCACCGACGACCGCCTCCCGGGCATCATGGTCATCGGCGGCGGACGCGACACGGCCGCAACTTCCGCGGTGCTCGAAGCGCTCGCCGCGGCAAGAAAAAAAGCCGCCGACTTCATGGTCTTCATGGACGCACGGTCGGCGCGACGCGCGGGGGCCTGGGGCGCGGCGGAGCGGCTCGGCCTTCTCGACCGCCTCACGCTTATCGACGAACTGGAGGGGCGGCGGGAACTGCTCCTCCACGGCGACCTTTTCATCCACCCCGATCGCGCCGGCGAGCAGCGCAGCATCCTGCTCGACGCCATGGGCGCCGGGATGGCCATCCTCGCCGCGGCAGATCCGAACGTCTCTTTCCTGCAGGAAGGCCGCACCTGCCGCCTCGTGCGTTCTCCCGACACGAAGGCATGGACCGACGCGGTGGTGGACGCACTCACCGACCGGGAGGGGTCGCGCCGGCTGGGCCGGAGCGCGTGGGAGTTCGCCCGGGCGGATCGGCCCGCCGCTCGCTACGTTCAGGCCGTTCTCGACGCCTACTCGTGGCTCACGGCCCACAACCCGGTCCCGATCAACGCCCAGAGGTGAGGCGGGCGAAAGAGTCGGCGCGGCCTGCAGGCTCCCGGTTCACTATGATGGACGCTCCCGTTGAGGTGCGCGCGCATGCCCGACGCCGTCGCAAATCCATCCACCATCGACCGACTCCGCGGGATCATGCGGCGAGATCTCAAGCTCGGCCCTGATGCGGAACTGCCCGCCGACCTCCCGCTGGCCGGCGGCGAGTTCGACCTCGACTCGCTCGACCTCCTCATGCTCGTCACCAGCATCGAAAAGGAGTTCGGCGTGCGCATCACCGAGGGCTCGATGGGGCGAGACACGTTCCGATCGCTCGACACGCTTGCCCGCTTCGTCGACAACGCCCGCGCCGCCGGCTCCGAGGGCTGACCGAGTGACCCACCTCGGCGAAGACATCGTCCTCAGGCTGCCGCACGGCCCCGACTTCCGCTTCGTCAGCCGCGTCGTCGCGATCGAGCGCGGCACCCGCGCCGATGGCGAGTGGCGCATCGACGGCAGCGAACCGTGCTTCAAGGGACACTTCCCCGGCAACCCCGTCGTCCCCGGCGTCCTGGTCGCCGAGGCCTTGGCCCAACTGAGCGGCCTGGCCGCCGAGGCTGGTCCGGGCGCGCGCCTCGCCCACGTCGACCTCCGCTTCGACGGCGCAGCCACGCCGCCGGCCGTTATCGCCCTGACCACCGTACTGGTCCGGCGCCTCGGCTCGCTGCTGCAGTTCGAAGTCGAGGCCCGCATCGAAGATCGCCGGATCGCACGCGGCACGCTCGCCCTGTCCGCCCCGGCCCTCGCGCGCCCGCCGGAGGTCGCGTCATGACCGGCGCGTTCCTGCTTCTGGCGCTGCTCGCCGCTGCCGTGCAGCCGCCGCCGGCGTCGGCGCCCGCACCATCGACGGCCCCGGCGCCCCACGCCGACGCGGACCTCGAATCCCAGCTCCGCGAGATCGATCGCCGCAACGCCGACGTCCGCGACCTGACCGCCGACTTCGAGCAGACCCGCACCTCGGTCCTCCTGAAAAACCCGCTGGTGTCAAAGGGAACGGTGAAGGTCAAGGGACCGCGGACGCTCTGGAAAACCACCTCCCCGCGCCCGAGCACCATGCTCATCGACGACTCGGAGATGCGCATCTACTACCCCGACCAGAAGTCCATGGAGGTCTACGCGCTCACCGACTCCCTCCGCCGCATCGCCGCCACGCCCCTGCCCCGTCTCGACGACGTCCGGCGGCACTTCGACATCGCCCGCGTGGAGCTCCCCGCCGGCACGCCCGAGCACATGCTCGGGATCGAGCTCTCGCCCCGCGAGCCCTCACTCCGCGAACGCGTGCAGTCGGTCCGTGTGACGATCGACCGCCGCGCCGCTCTGGCCGTCGCCGTGACCATCACCGACGCCGACGGCGAGCGGACCGTGCTCGCCTTCTCGAACACCCGCGCCAACACCGGCCTCGACGACGGCGCCGTCGCGCTGGAAGTGCCCGAGGGGACCCGCGTGTCTCGCCCCCTCGAAGGATTGCCGCCGGGCGAGGCCGCCGCGCCCCGCGGGGCCGCGCCGGAGCGCCCGCGGTGAGTGCCGACCCGGCGGCGCGCCCCGCGCCCGGCCCCGTGCACGCCGTGAAGGGCGAGGACCCGGGCACGCTCCGCGCCGGCGGCGGGCGCTTCGGGTGGGTCCGGTGGCTCTTTGCGCGCTGGTGGGTCGCGCACCTGATGTGGAGCGCCCGCCACCTGCCGTGGTACGCCCGCGCCACCAAGCCTTGGTACGTCCGCGGGGCCTGGAGGACCAGCCGCGCCATGCGGACCGGGACGCTCGCCAACGCCGTCCGCCTGCTCGGCCCGGGCTCGACCTTCGAGCAGCGCCGGGCCTTGGGCCGGGGCGTGATCGCGAACTTCTACGAGTTCATCTTCGAGATGGGCCGCAACGAGCGCCGCTCCGTCCAAGACATCGCCGGCGACATCGAGGGGATCGAAGGACGCGAGCACTACGACCGCGCCCGCGAGTACCGCCGCGGCGCGATCGTCGTGACCGCTCACCTGGGCTCGTTCGAGATCGGCGTCGCCGCGCTCAAGGCCCGCGAACCCCACGTCCACGTCGTCTTCCGCCGCGACGCCGTCGCCGAGTTCGAGCGCCTCCGCTCCCTCCAGCGCCGCCGCCTCGGCGTGATCGAGCAGCCCCTCGAGGACGGCTTTGCCATCTGGCTCCGCCTGCGCCAGGCCCTCATGAAGGACGAAGTCGTCCTCATGCAGGGCGACCGGCTCCTCCCGGGCCAGCGCGGCGTGCGCGTCCCCTTCGCCCACGGCCATCTCATGGTCCCGACCGGCCCCGTCAAGCTCGCCCTCACCACCGGCGCGCCCATCGTCCCCGTCTTCGCCGTGCGCTCCGAGTCCGGCGGCGTCCGCATCTTCATGGAGCCAGCGATCCTCGTCGAGGCCGGCGACCCCGACGAGGGCGGCGTCCACCCCGCCACCCTCGAACTCGCGAAAGTGATCGAGCGTTACGTCGCCCGCTACCCTGACCAGTGGCTGACGGTGAACCCCGTCTTCTGGGAGGACACCGAGCGCCGCGTCGTCGCGACGCCCCGGCGGACCCGATGACGACCCGGCGCTGCGACATCGCGATCACGGGCTACGGCCTGGTCTCCTGCCTCGGCCCCGACGCCGCCTCGGCCTGGCGCTCCGTCCTTGAGGGGCGCCGCGCCATGCGCCCCTTCACGCGGTGCGAGTCGGCCCTCCCGCCCGAACGCACCGGCGGCGAAGCGCCCGACCCGCCCGATCATGTGCTCCCCGGCGAAGTCCGCGAGACCCGCCTGCTCCGCGTCGCGATCGACGAAGCCCTTGCGGCCGCGCGCCCGGCCGCGCCCCCCGACCGCACCGCGGCCGTGTTCGGAACCACCCTCCATGGGATGCGCCGCGCGGGCGAGTTCCTGCGCACGAACGACCGCGGGGCGCTCCGCGGGTTCCTCGGCGCGCCCGTGCTCCTGGCGGCGCTCCGGGGCCTGCCGGTCCAGGGCCCGGCCCTGAGCAACTGCTCGGCGTGCTCGTCGGGCCTGGCGAGCGCGGCCTTGGGTGTCACCCTGCTGGAAGCGGGCCTGGCCGATGCGGTGATCGTCGGCGGCTACGACCCGATCAGCGAGTACGCCATCGGCGGCTTCGGCGCCCTGCGGCTGCTCGCCCGCGGCGACCTGCGCCCGTTCTGCGCCGGGCGCGACGGCATGAAGCTCTCCGAGGCCTACGCCGCGCTCGTCATCGAGCGCGCCCCGGACGCCCTCGCCCGCGGGGCACCCGTCCTCGCCCTGGTCGAGGGCTTCGGTGAATCCTCCGATGCCCACCACCTGACCCAGCCCCACCCCGAGGGCGCGGGCGCGGCAAGGGCCATGCGCGACGCCCTCGCCCGCGCCGGCGCTGAACCCCGCGAGATCGGCCTCATCGCCGCCCACGCCACCGGCACGCCGGGCAACGACTCCTCCGAGTTCGCGGCGCTTGCTTCGGTCTTCGAGGACTCACTCCCCGACATCCCCGCCGTCGCGTTCAAGAGCCACCTGGGGCACTCCCTCGGCGCCGCCGGCGCGGCCGAACTCATCCTCTCGATCGCCGCGCTCAGAAGTCAGCACGCGGCCCCCACCGCCAACATCGCCGCCACCGAGATCGAATTCCCATCGCTCGCCCTCGTCATCGGGCCCCCGCGCCCCGTACCCATCCATCGCACGCTGAACCTGTCCCTGGGCTTCGGCGGAACCAACGCCTGCGTCGTGCTTTCAGACCGGACAACTTCGCCCGTCGCGCCCCGCGCGACCGCACGCGAGGTCGTCATCACCGGCGTCGGCGTCGTCCTCCCCGGGATCGTGGGCCTCGACGCCCTCGCGCCCCGCCTCGCCGATCCCCGCCCGCTCGACGGCGACACCGGCTCGGTCCCCGAGGAGCAGTTCGCCCACCTCATCAACGCCCGGCGCATCCGGCGATTGAGCGACTACGTCAAAACGACGATCGCCGCCGCCGCCGACGCCTGCCGCGACGCCGCGATCACCGACCACGCCGACTTCATGGGCGCCTGCCACGCGATCCTCGGCACCATGACCTGCTCGACCTCCTTCTGCGAGGCCTACTACCGCGAGATCATCGAGAAGGGGATCGACGCGGCCAACCCGATGCTCTTCGCCGAGGGCGTCCCCAACGCCGCCGCCGCCCACCTCAGCATGGCGCTCGGCATCACCGGCTCGTGCCAGTCGATCATCGGCGCCCGCACCGCCGGGCTCGACGCCCTCGGCCTGGCGCGGGCGAGGATTTCAACCGGCGCGTGGGACCGCGCGATCGTGAGCGCCGGCGAGGAGTACCACACCCTCATCAACGACCGCCTTCACGCGTGCGGGCTCACCGACGGCACCACCGGCTCCTGCACGGGCGGCGGCGCGGTCGCCTTCGTCCTCGAGAGCCGGGACGCTGCCTCGAACCGGGGCGGCCGCGCCCGCGCGATCCTCGGTCCCTGGAGCGCCGCATCGTGCCCCGGCGGGCTCGCCGACTCCGGCGCCGTATCGGCGGGCGCGGACGCCTGGCGCCGCATCGGCGCGCCCCCTGCCGCGATCGCCTCCGCGACCCGCGGCCTGCTCGCGGCGATCGAGTCGCGCGCGCTCCGCGCCGGCTCCTCCTCGCCGACCGTGATCTCGAGCCCGGCGGGCCACATCGCCGAGACCCTCAGCGTCACGCCCCTGGCGGGCCTTGCCTGCCTTCTCTCAACCGGGCGTCTCCCGGGCTACCGGGCGCCGGGCGCGACGCCCCCGTCTGGCCTGACCTTCGCGGACGGCTCGGAGCCGTGGCACGACGCCGGCGTGCTGGCCACCGACCCCGCGGGTCTTTTTTCCGCGCTCCGCGTGTCGCCCTCGCCGGCCGCACGATGAATACGGCGCGCTCTGCGTTCGCTCGCCGCCCGCTTGCCCGGCCCCACCGTGCTGCTAATCTGAATGGCCGCGGGCGTGAAGCATTCCCGCGTCGATGGCCAGGGGGCCCGTGGGAGCGCGATGCTGATTCCCGGTTCACCGACCGCTATTCCCGAGGCGCCGCTGCTTTCAGTCCAGCCGCCGTGGATCGAGGAAGCCCGCCCCGCCGGCCCCTGGCCCCTCCTCGACCGCGAGAGCGCTGAACCGGTCATCAACCACGACGGTGAATGGACGTTCGTTTCGGGCGCGATCGCACGCGCCTCCTCCATGAGCCCGCCCGAGTTCTCGCGGGCGGTGCGGTCGCTTTACCTGCTCGTCCACGACAGGCTGCGAGCACACGGCGCGCGCCCGGTCCGCTACTGGAACTTCATCCCCGGCATCCACGACCCCATGGGCGGCGACCCCTCGCGGTACATGATCTTCAACGCCGGCCGCTTCGCCGCGTTCGAGGAGATCCACGGGGACCGGCGCGAGGTCGAGCACCGCGTCGCGACGGCCACCGGCGTCGGGCACGCCGGCGCGGACCTGGTCCTCCACGCCCTCGGCGCCCTCGACGGTGGGCGCCCCGTCGAAAACCCGCGCCAGGTCCCCGCCTACCGGTACTCCGCCCGGCACGGCCCCACCCCGCCCTGCTTCGCCCGCGCCACCGTCGTCCCGGTTCGTGGCGGCGCCGTCGCGCTGATCGGCGGCACCGCCGCCGTGCGCGCCGAGGACTCGGTGCATCCCGGCGACCTGAAGGCGCAGGTGGCCGAAACATTCGAAAACCTCGACGCCCTCGTGGGCGCCGCGAGCACTCCCGCAGGCATCGCCCCCGCGTTCCGCTCGCTCCGAGCGTTCGTCAGCCGGCGACAGGACCTGGACACGGTCCGTCGCGCGGTCGTGGCGCGATTCCCCGGCGCATCGGTCGAGTGCGTCCGCGCCGACGTCTGCCGCCCCGAGTTGCTGGTCGAAATCGAAGGAATCGCCGAGTTCTAGTCACCCGCGGAGCCGCTCATGTCGCCATCCGCCGACCGGTACCACGCGATCGTGATCGGCGGCGGTCCGGCCGGCGCGACCGCGGCCCTGGTCATAGCCCGCGCCGGTCTGCGCGTCCTCGTCCTCGACCGCGTCACGCACCCCCGCTTCCACATCGGCGAGAGCTTCGTCCCGCGGAACCGCACGCTCCTCGAGGAACTCGGCCTCGTCGATCGCTTCGAAGCGTTGACGCACACGGTTAAGCACGGCGCCGAGTTCGCCATGGGCGACATGCAGGCCGTCCGTGAATTCCGCTTCGACGCGGGCCTTCCCTGCGGCGAGACGGTCGCCTGGAACATCGAGCGCGCCCCCTACGACGCCATGCTCCTCAACGCCGCCCGCGACGCCGGCGCCGAGGTCCGCGAGAACGTCGCCGCCCTGGCCGTCCCCACTCTCCGCGAGGGCGATGTCCGCGTTGAGACCGACCGCGGCAACTTCACGGCCTCTTACGTCCTCGACGCCACCGGCCAGCAAACCTTCCTCGGACGCCAGCTCAAGACCCGGCGCGTTCTCGAGCACCACCAGAAGGTCGCCTACTTCGGCCACTTCAAGAACGTCTACCGCCACGAGGGCGAGCGCGCCGGCATCCCCTTCTTCGCCGTCTGCGACGAGGGCTGGTTCTGGGCGATCCCGATCGACCCCGTCCGCACGAGCATCGGCCTCGTCTTTGACGCCGCGGCCGCGAAACAGGCCGATTCCCCGCCCACCCAGATGCTCCGCTGGGCGATCGCCCGCTGCCCTGCCATGCGCGAGCGCACCCGCCACGCCGTCTTCCCGGACCAGAACGGCGTCTGCGCCGACTTCAGCTACCGCTGCGAGCCATACGCCGGCCCGGGCTACTTCCTCGTCGGCGATGCCGCGGCCTTCGTCGATCCCATCTTCTCGACCGGCGTCTGCCTTGGAATGATGCACGCTCGCCTCGCCGCCGAGTCGGTCATCGCGCTGCTGCGAGACCCGCGCGCCGACGCCGAGCGCCTTCGGCGCGAGTACATCGCCTACCTCAGGTCCACCACCGCCGAGTTCTTCAACCTCATCGACCTCTATTACCAGCACCCCTTCCGCGAGATGTTCCTGCACGGCCTGGGGCCCTTCCAGATCCCGCAGGCCGTGATCTCGCTCCTCGCCGGGCACGTCTTCCCGCGCCCGCCCTTCAAGCTCCGCTGGCGGATGCGGCTCTTCGAGCAGCTCATCAAGGTCCAGCGGCACGTCGCGCTCGTGCCCCGCCTCAAGCCGTTCTCGCTCATGAAGAGCGCCCCGTCGCCGATCGAAGAGGACGCGCGGACCGCGCCCCACACAACCCCGGCAACGCCCACGATCCCCGCCGCGCAACCGGTCGGCGCCGGCGCCTGACCTCCGCTCATGACCACCGCCCCGAGCGCACCCCGTTCCACCGATCGCCCGGCGCGCCGCGCCGGGCTCGTGCTGGAAGCTCTAGCGCGTCACGCCCGCGAGCGCCCTGGCGATGCCGCGATCATCGAGTCCGCGCCCGGTACCGCCGGGCGTGCCACCACCTGGAGCGCCCTCGAGCGCGCGTGCCGCGTCGCCGCGAGCGCCGTCGCCGGCCCGGGCACCGGGGCGCCCGTCGTCCTCTCGGCGCCCAACGGTCCCGAGTTCGTCGCCGTCTTCCTCGGCGTCATCGCGTCAGGCCGGCACGTCCTCCCCGTCCCCCCAAGTGCCGGACCCGGCGAGATCGCCCGGGTCGCGCACGCCACGGGCGCTGCCCTGGTCATCGCCGGGGAAGATCTCGCCGCACGACTGCCCCAGGGAACCGCGGCAACCCCAGGCTCCGTACTTTCGGGCCGGGTTTCGCCGGCGCCCGCCGCGTCCGACGCCGGGGGCGTCCTGCTCCAGAGCTCCGGAACCACCGGCATGCCGAAAATCGCACGCCGCTCCCCGCGCGCGCTCGACGCCGTCGCGCTCGCCGTTGCCGAAGCCGCCTCGCTCACCCCCGCCGACCGCGTGCTCGCCGCTATCCCCATGTCGCACTCCTACGGCATGGAGAACGCCCTCCTCGCCCCGCTCCTTGCCGGCGCGGCGATCGTCTGCACGCCCGCGCTGGACGCGGCACATCTCGACGCCGCGTGGGGGCACGGCGTCACGGTCTTCCCCGCGGTGCCTTTCCTCATCGAATCGCTCGCGCCCCGCCCACCCAACGCGCTGCCCCGCCCCCGCCTCGTGTACTCCGCCGGCGCGCCCCTCCCCCGCGCCGTCGCCGCAGGGTTCGAATCGGCCTGGGGGGTCCGGGTCGGCCGGCTCTACGGCGCTACCGAGATCGGCTCGGTGACCTTCGCAGATCCGTCCTCCGGAATTCTCGAACCCGACTCGGTCGGTGCTGCACTCCGCGGTTGCGACATCGTCGTGACCAGCGCGCCCGACCCGAGCCCCTCGCGCCCGCTCGATCCCGGCGTCGAGGGCCACGTCCTCGTTCGCGCCGACTCGATGCTCGACGGCTACCTCGACGCGCCCGACCCCCAAATCGACGGGTACTTCCCCACCGGCGACCTCGGCATCGCCGATCCCCGCGGCAACCTCCGGATCACCGGCCGCCTCAAGCTCATGATCGACATCGGGGGCGCCAAGGTGAACCCGCTCGAGGTCGAGGCCGTCCTCGCGTCGTACCCCGGCATCGCCGAGTGCGTCGTCGTTCCCGCCCCCGTCAGCCAGACCGTCTCCCGGCTCCGCGCCGTCATCGTGCCCCGCGACCCGGGCGCTCACCCCCGCGAACCCGACCTCCGCGCCTTCGCACGCGAGCGCCTCGCCGCCTACAAGGTGCCCCGCCTCTTCGACTTCCGCGACAGCCTCCCCAGGTCGCCAACCGGAAAAATCCTCCGCAGCCAGATCGAATCCGCCCCGTGACCCGCCCACCCGCTCCTATTTCAACCATGCAGGGCATCAACCCATCTCCCCCCTCCCAGAGAGAGGGGGGCCGGGGGGGTGGGCGTGCTCCCGCTTCGCGAACACCAGTCCGCGCCCTCCTCCTCGCCACCCTCACCTTCACCGCCTGCGCCACCGACCCTCTGCCGACGTTCCCCGGCCTCGATGCGTCCAGCGCCGTGTCGGTCGCCGCGTCGCGTCACGCCGCGCCACCCCTGCGCGCCACCGGCTCCGTCACCCTGACCCGCGTCGACGGCGACACCGTGACCCTCGACGCCGCGCTCGTCGCCCGCGGCACCGATCACGCCCGCCTCCGCGCCTGGAAATTCGGCCAGGCCGCCTTCGATCTCACGCTGACCCCCGAGGAACTTTGGATCTTCGCCGATCGCGACCCGCGCGAGCCCGGCGACCCGTTCCTTGGCCTCACGCGCCGCGACTTCGCCCGCCTCTGGTCCCTGCACCGCGCCGCGTTCTTCGAAACCCCGCCGGCTCTGATCCGCGACGACCAGGAGGCGATCGTCGTCGAGCGCCTCATCGACTCCGTCCGCGTCCGCTGCACGATCGACCGCCCCACCCTGACGCCGCGCCTCTACGAGATCCTCGATGACTCCGGCTCTCCCGTCGCGCGCCTCGCGCTCGACCGCTACCGGCTCCTCGACGGCGCCCCGTTCCCCATGCGCTCCGTCGCTTCGGGTGACGGCGGCTCGATCGAGACCGACCTCGACTCCGTCGAGATCGACCGCGAGATCCCCGACGCCGTCTTCACCCCGCCTGCCCGCGCCGTGAGGCAGCCGTGAAGCCCGGCGCAGCGCCGCTCCTGGCCCTGCTCACCGTCGGCCCGCGCCGTCCCCGCCTCACGCTCGCCGTGACACTCGCCCTCGCGGCACTCTCGCTCGCCGCGATCACGCGCCTGCGCCCCGACGCGTCCGTCACGTCGCTCCTGGGCGACGAGAATCCCGCCGCTCGCTCGCTCGCCGCCGTCGCCGCCCGATTCGCGCCCGGCGAAGACCTCTTCGTGCTCGCCACATTCCCCGAAGGCGCCGGCCCGCAATCCCCCGAGGACCGCGCCGCGGCACTCGTGTCGTATGCGCGCCGGCTGTCGGCCAGCCTCGCCCCCGGACCCGATCAGAGCCCGGAGGCCGCGGGCCTGATCCGCGCCGTCGCGTTCGCGCCGCCGCCGGCGCTCCACGATTACGCGCAGCGAGAACTGATCCCCGCCGGGGCGTACTTCCTCGACGAGGCCGGGCTCGACGCGTTCCTGCACCGCCTCACCCGCGCCGAGATGGACGCCCAGCTCGCCCAGAACGAGGCCATGCTCGCCGCGCCCGGGCCCGGCGCCGGGGCCCTCGCCGAGACGCTCATCCGCGACCCGCTCCGTCTGCGCGAGTTCTTGGTCCCGCGCCTCACCTCCCTCGCGCCCTCCATGCGGACCTTCCGCGATGCGCCCGAATTCATCGCGCCCGACGCCCGCACGATCCTCGTCCGCGTCTCGGGCGCCGGCGCCGCCGGCGACCTCGACTTCGCCCGCCGCCTCTCCGCCCTCGTCCACGATGCCGCCCGGGCCGCCGAACCCGGC
>CAZCPB010000104.1:0-13431 GCA_964500365.1 uncultured Phycisphaeraceae bacterium | reverse complement strand
TCCGCGAGACGCTCAACGTGAACTTCGAGGCCTACCTGGGCCACAAGAACTTCATCGACCTCTCGGGAAACGTGCGCCTCGGCCTCGAGGAACGCTGGCTGGACTACGAGTCGGCGCGCGAATCGGACCAGAACACCGACTTCACGAACCTGTTCGATCTGAACGCCCTGGTGTTCGGCGCCAGCGACCTGCCGATCACGTTGTACGCGCGCCGCGACCAGCAGTACCTCGACCGCGACTTCGCGTCCTCGATCGTGGACACCGTGACCGAGGTCGGGATTCGGGGGCACTACCAGTCGGACCTTGCCCCCACCACGGTGCACCTGTTCTACAACGACAACCAGCAGGACGATCTCTCCAGCGAGGACGACTACGGGTCGCGCCAGTACTCGGCCTCGCTGCAGAACGCGCTGCGGTTCTCCGACAATCACCGGCTGGAAACCAACTACACGTACGACAACATCGACGAGACCCTCCAGAACGGCGTGAACAACCCGTACCAGCGCAGCGACCTGCTGCTGACCGACATCTACACCTTCGGCGAGACGCGTCAGAACGAGGCGCGGACGTACCTGAGGTACTACGACCAGACGGGCACGTCCGGTTTCCGCTCGCTGCGGCTTGAGGAGCAGCTGCGGCTGATTCACTCCCGCACGCTCGAGACGAGGTACAACGTGCGGGCCGAGAAGCTGGAGCGGGGCGGGATCGATCAGACGCTGATCAACGGGTTCGGGACGGTGACGCACCGCCTGTTCGACAGCCTGGTCTCGACCGGGACCGTGGGGGGCGAGTACTTCGATACCTCGGAGAACTTCCGGTCCAACAGCGAGTACGTGCGCGGTTCGCTCGACTACACCAAGCGGGCGGGCCCGGGCCGGATCGACGCCGCGGCGGGGGCGGGCGTGAACGCGCAGCACAACAGCGACCGCGGGGGTACCGTCTCGGTCGTGGACCAGCAGCTGGCGTACAACGACCCGAGCCCGATCACCATCAACCAGCGGAACGTCGTCGAGGGGTCGGTGACCGTCTCCGGGCCGGGCGGCCTCCCCACCTACGTCGAGGGGATCGACTACACGATCACTTACTTCCCCGACCGGGTCGAGATTTATCCGATCCTGGGGGGGGGCATCACCAACGGCTCGTCGGTGCTGGTGGACTATTCGATCGGGCCCGAGCCGGCCAGCGACATCACGACCTACGAGTGGAACGCGTCGTTCCGCTACACGTTCACCGAGGGCCTGCTCAACGGGCTGTCGGTATACACGTTCTACCGCTCGGTGAACCAGAACCTCACCGCCGCGGACCCCTCGGCGTTCGCGCTGGACGATTCGCAGACGCTGATCTACGGGACGGAGTACCGCCGGGACTGGCTCCGACTCCAGGCCGAGCGCGAGCACCGGCAGAGCACGCAGAACCCGTACGATGTCACTCGTTTCCAGGCGACGGGCGATTACCCGCTGGGGTTGGCCTCGCGGGTGGCGGTGCAGGCCGACTACGAGATCCAGGACTACTCGATGCCCGCCAACCACGTCGATTTCTGGCGCCTGAGCGCGCGGTGGAACCAGCGCTGGGGACGCGAGCTCGACACGCTCCTGCGCGCCGATCTCCGCGACGAGCGGAGCGACGCGCAGGGGCACTCGACCGGATTGGACGGGATCTTCACGATCCGCTGGACCAAGCGCCAGACCACGATGTACGGCACGATCAGGTTCACCATCACGGGCACGGAGCAGACCGACACGCGGTCGCAGCTCTTCGAGTTCGGTCTTACGCGGGCGTTCTGAGGAGGTCGCGATGCGAGGCCGGGCAATCGTGCGGGCGGTGGGCGCGGCGACGATCATCGTGCTCGGGGCGTGCGCACCGTCGTCGAACGTCCGGTTCCTGAGGCCGGAGGCCGAGACCGTCTGGCCGTCGCCGCCCGACCCCGCCCGGATCCGTTACCTCGGCCAGGTCGCCTCGACGGCGGACCTCAACCCCGAGCGCACGGCGGGCGAAACGCTCGGCGACGTGCTGTTCGGCAAGGAAAGCCCGGTGGGGATGGTGAGCCCGGTCGGGGTGTGCACCGACGGAAAGGACCGGGTCTTCATCGCCGATGGCGGCGCCCAGGTTCTCCACGTGTACGACATGGCGCGCCAGCGGTACGCCCAGTGGACGCCGCCGAAGGACGCGACGCCCTTCCGGCAGCCGGTCGCGGCGGCGTACGACCCGGCGGGGCGTGTCCTGGTCGCCGACGCGCTCGTCGGCGGGGTGTTCTCATTCGATGACCGCGGGACGTTCCTGGGCGTGATCGGCGACGAGGCGCTGCGCCGACCGTGCGGGCTGGCGGTCCGTCCGGGAACGGGCGACATCTACGTCGCCGACCCCGGGGCCCACCAGGTCGTCGTGCTGGCGGCCGACGGGCGCGAGCTCTCGCGGATCGGCTCACGAGGGACGAACCCCGGGTCGTTCAATTTCCCGACCTACGTCGCGTTCGATTCGACGGGCCGGCTTTACGTTTCCGACTCGCTCAATTTCCGCGTCCAGCAGTTCGACTCGACGGGAACATTCACGCGCCAGATCGGCTCCAAGGGGGACGTGCCGGGCACATTCTCGCAGCCCAAGGGGATCGCCGTCGATCCGGACGATCACCTCTACGTCGTCGATTCCAATTTCGAGGCCGTCCAGGTCTTCGATGAAGGCGGTCAACTCCTGCTCACCTTCGGGCGGGAGGGGCGGGGCCCGGGGGAATTCTGGCTGCCGTGCGGGGCGAACTTTGACTCATCCGGGCGACTCTGGATCGCCGACTCGTTCAACAAACGGATCCAGGTGTTCCAGTACCTTCGGGAGGGAGCGGAGTGATGGTGCGCGGCGCGGCATGTTCCCTGGCGGTCCTGGGTCTCTCGTGGGGGGCGGGCGCGCAGCAGTCGGGCGTCGTGCAGAGCCCCCACAATCTCTCGGCGTCGGGCCCCGGCCACACGCGGGCGCTCAGCGAACAGGAAGTGTGCATCTTCTGCCACGCGCCCCACAACGCCTCTCCGGTGCGGCCGCTGTGGAACCGCACGATGCCGCTGGATTCGTACACCATCTACGCCAGCCGCGCGCTCGACGCGACGCCGGGCCAGCCGACGGGCACGTCGAAGATGTGCCTGTCGTGCCACGACGGGACGATCGCGCTGGGCGCGGTGGTCTCGCGCGCGGGCCCGATCGCGATGTCGGGGGGCGTGCAGACGCTGACGACCAGCCCGTCGATGATCGGCACGGATCTCAGCGACGACCACCCGGTGTCGTTCCGCTACGATTCGTCGCTCGCGTCGCGCGACCCGCACATCCGGCCCCCCTCGACGCTCCCGGCGGAGATCAAGCTCGATAGCGGCGGCGAGCTCCAGTGCACGGCCTGTCACGACGCACACAACAACTTCCACGGCAATTTTCTGGTGATGCAGAACACGCACTCGGAGCTGTGCCTGTCGTGCCACGACGTGGGCAGGACGACGGTCCCGGGTCACGCCGAGTGCGCCGCGTGCCACCAGAGCCACACGTCGCCGAGCGGTCCGTACCTCCTGCGCGAGGCGACGATCACGCGGACGTGCGGACGCTGCCACGACGGGACCGTGCACGGGGCCTCGGACGTCATGGCGGAACTGCGGATGTTCTCGGCGCACGACACGGAGAGCCCGGTGGACCCGCCCGGCTCGGTCGAGGACCACACCACGTGCACGGACTGCCACGAGCCCCACACGATGGGCGCGGGGACCAGCCGGGCGCCGTCCGTGCAGCCGAACCTCGGCGCGATCGACGGCGTGAACGCGTCGGGCTCCAAGGTGACGCCGGCGACCTACGAGTTCGAAGTGTGCTTCAAGTGCCACGCAGACCTGAACCCGGTGCCGCCGATGATCAGACGCCAGCTGGCTCAGTCGAACATGCGGCTGGAACTGAGCCCGTCGGCGGTCTCGTACCACCCGGTCGAGGTCGCGGGACGGAACACGGACATGCCGAGCCTGCTGCCCCCGTGGACCAGCGCGAGCATCATCCATTGCTCGGAGTGCCACTCCGCGGAGGCCGGCGGTGTCGCCGACGGTTCCGGGGCGAGCGGCACGCACGGGTCGGCGTTTCCCGGCCTTCTCAACGCACGGTACGAAACGTACGACGAAACGTCCGAGAGCGCGTCCGCCTACGCCCTGTGCTATCGCTGCCACGACCGCACCAACATCCTGAGCGAGAGCGGCTCGTCGTTCCCGGGGCACCGCAAGCACGTGCTGGAGAATCGCACGCCGTGCTCGGCCTGCCACGACGCGCACGGGATCGCTTCGACGCAGGGGAACCAGGTCAACAACAGCCACCTGATCAACTTCGACACGTTCATCGTGCGCCCGAACTCAAAGGGTCGCATGGAATTCCGCGACCTGGGCCGCTTTCGCGGCGAGTGCTTCCTGAGCTGTCACGGCAAGGACCACGACCCGCTGACCTACGAGCGTGGTCGCTGAGCGGGCGGCTCATCGCGGCGAGTCTGTCGCGATGCCCGCCGGAGCGCCGGGGGGGACGTTCGAAGGTGCCGCCGCGCCGGGGGCTTGCGGGGGCGGCGCGCCGGGACGCTCGCGGTCGTACGACTCGGCCTTGTGACAGCCCGGGGCGCACGACCCGCCGGTCGGCGTCGGCGTGAAATTGATCGGTAGCTTCCACTGGCCGAAGGTCACCGTGTCGGCGACCATCGCCCGGTACCGGCTGGCGTGGACGGCGTGGCACGCGCGGCAGGATCGCCCTTGCGGGCCGCCGGCGACGTGCACGGCGTGCAGGTTCCGCGAGCCGTCGCGGAACTTGGTGCGCACGTCGTCGGTCGCGGTCTCGATCAGCGCCTTGTCGTGGCACTTGAAGCACAGGGCGTAGGCGTCTTCGGAGTAGGTCAGGTAGAAGCTCGCGGGGTAGGGCTCGACGAGGAAGTTGGTGAGCGCGCCGCCGTGGACGGTGTGGCACGCCGAGCAGTCGCCGTGCTGCGCGGGCCCGTGCAGGATCATCCCCGGCTCCGCGAGTTCGGCGACGGCGGCGACGACGCGGCCCTTCGCGGCCGTCACGGGCTTGGCGTGGCACTGGAGGCACGTCGCGGCCGTGTCCTTGAGCAGCTGCGCGGCGTGGTCCGACGCGTGCGCCGAATGGCAGTTGAGACAGGCACGCTCGTCGGTGGTGGCCGAGTGCGGGTGCGTGGCGACGCTGATCGTGCGCCCGACCTCCGAGTGACAACTGATGCAGAGGTCCTTCGGCGGCTGCTTGAGGATGCGGATCGAGTCCGACGCGTGCGGGGAATGGCACGTCAGGCAATCGCCCTTGGCGGGCTCGTGGGGATGAGCGAGGGTCGAAACCGCCTTGAACACATCCTGATGGCAGGACGCGCAGAGCTCGGCGCTCGGCGCACGCAGGAGGCGCGGATGCTCCGCGGTGTGGGCCTGGTGGCACGCGGTGCAGTCCTCGGCGGCGGGACGGTGGGTGTGCGTTCCTTTCATCGTCCCGGCGTGGCACGCCAGGCAGGTCGTGTTCAAGGACGATCCGCGGAGCAGGTCCCGTGTGCTGCCGCCGTGGGGATCATGGCACGCGACGCACTTCCCTTCAGCGACCGGGGCGTGCACGACGGGCCCCTCGTCGCCGGTCTGGTCGATGTGGCAGAAGATGCAGAGGTCCTTGCCCTCGCGCTTGAGCTTGAACGTGTGCTGCGCGGGGTCGGCGTACTCATGGCAGGCGTCGCACGCCGAGACCGCGGTGGGCCCGTGCATGAACTCGTGCTTCGTTTCGGCGGCGTGACACCCGGCGGTGGTGCACGATTGCACGCGCGTGCGGGGCGGGGAGATCTGAGCCCCGGCCGTGGACGCCAGAAGCAGCGCCAGGGACAGCCCGACCCGCCTCACGGCGTCCCCCCGGGGGTGCCGGCGGGAGCGCTCGGGGGCGAGGCCTTGACCGAGTTGAGCTTCTTCCGAGCGTCCATGAGCAGCTGCTGGGCGCGATTGGGATTGTGCACACCCCAGCTGCCGTCCGACTTGACCTGCGCGAGCAGCGACTTCACTTCCTCGAGCGCGGCGTTCCCCGGGGCGGCGGCGGCGGCCGTGGCGAGCTGGCCCTCGATTTCGCCGTACAGCTTGCGGGTGGCGTTCTGCCACAGGGGGATCATTTTCTGCCCGTAGCCGGCCTGGTGACAACGGTCGCAGGCTTCGGGGGTTGCGCTCATCACCATCTCGCCGCTGCCCGGCCGCAGGCTGTTGGGGCGCGGCGTGGTGTGGCACCCGGTGCAATCGACGTGCGCGAGGAACATGGGGTTGCTGCGCTCGCCGGGGATCGCGGGATGGGCGGCGCCGGAGAAGTAGTTGGAGCGCTGGGCGGTGTGCTGGTCGGCGTGGCAGTTGGTGCACTCGAAGCGCTCGAGGGAGGCGACCTGGACTTCGGCGCCGTGCCGGACCCAGCCGTGGCAACTGCTGCACTCGATCTTGTGCTCGCCCACGGTGTGCAGCCGGTGCATCTCGGCGGCGCTGCGCGCCCGCTCGACGCCGAAGGTGTGGCACTGAAGGCAACGCCCGTCGTCGATCTGCGGGGGCGTCGCGGTCACTCCCTTGTGGCAGGATTCGCAGGCGGCGCCGAAGGAAAGAAACTTCGAGTGATCGAACGACATGCCCTGGAACTGAATCTCACCCTTGGGCGCGTCGTGGCACGCGGTGCACGCGTCGGGCGGGACCTTTTCCGTGGACGCGCGCTCCGGGGACGGCGCGGGGTCGCTCAGCGCGTCCCTGGCGACGAACCGGATGACCGGGACCGTGCCCCCGGCTTGTGCGTCGGCGGCGGAGCGTTCGGCGCCCACCAGATGGCACGTGACGCAGACGTTGGTGCTGACCTCGAAGTGCTTGTCGCCCCGGACGTGCGAGTGGCACGTGGAGCAGGTGATCTCGACGCCGAGGTGCTTCTGGCCGAGGTGCTTGTCGTGCCGGAACTTGAATACGTCGTTCTTGATTTCCTTGTTGCTCAGCGATTCGACCGAGTGGCACCCCGAGCGCGTGCAGGACAACTGGCTCACCGAGGCCGACGGCTTGAGCGACGTCCGGTGGAGCACGTCGTCCACAACCTGCCCCAGGCCGTTCAGCTTGGCGGCGATGAAGTTGTCGACGCCGGGAGAGATGTGGCACTCGACGCAGGCCACGTCTTTGTGCGACCCGACCTTCCAGCTGTCGTAGTAGGGCTCCATGATGTGGCAGCTGTTGCAGAACGAACTCCGGGAGGTGACCTCGACACTGACGGTGCCGAGCACGACCATCCCCACCGCCCCGATGACCAGCCACTTGCCCCACCGCCGGAAGCGGAGGCGGTCCCGCCAGATCGCCAGCCGGGAGATCCCACCGGGTGTGGTTGGGGATGCGGGCTTTGTTTGGTCCGTCATTGTGAGCTCCGGTCTTCGGATTTTGCACGTCGCGTGCCATGCCGCGCCGGACAATGACGCGATTTCGACCGCCATGTTTGGGGAACTTTCTCGACTTCAAGAATAAAGCGGACTATAAGATACACAAGTCGAGAATGCAAGCACGCTGGCGCCTTATGGCTGAACGCTTCGACGGGCACGTCGGTTGCAATTCCGAGAATGGACGCGTTCGACGGTGTCATCGAACCGCGAACGCGTCCCGGAGAGGTACCACATGAAAGCATCGATCATCGCGTTGAGTCTCTCACTTGTCGCCGGGGGGTACGCGGGCGTCGGGCAGAATCAGCCGCCCAAGGACCGGCCGTCATCGATCCCCGCGGGTCACCCGCAGATCCCACTCCCCGAAGTGGACAAGAGCTGGCCTGTGGGCAAGGCCTCCGACGTCGAGAGCGTGGACGCGATCATGAAGGCGTTCTACGACGCGCCGGCGGGGGCGCCGGGACAGGCCAGGGACTGGGACCGGTACCGGTCGCTCTTTGTGCCGCAGGCCCGCCTTATTCCTGCTCGTCCCGGCGCGGACGGCACTTCAGGAGCCTTCTTCCTCGCCGTATCCGACTACATCGAAGCCAACAAGGTGTACTTCGAGAAGGGCGGATTCTGGGACCGGGAGATCTCGCGCAAAACCGAGACCTTCGGCAACATCGTGCACGTGTGGAGCACCTACGAATCGCGCCGGAAGTCGGCGGACGCGGCGCCGTACGTGCGCGGCATCAACAGCATCCAGCTCCTGAGGGACCGGGACCGCTACTGGATCGTCGGCGTCTTCTGGGATTATGAGCGGCCGGACGCCCCGATCCCGGCCGAGTATCTGCCCGCCAAGACCCCCTGACCGCGGGGGCGCCTCACCGAGTCTGCGCCATGGCCAAATCGATTCTTCTGGTTGAAGACGAGGACATTCTCAGAGAGTCGCTGGCGCAGCTGCTGGCCGAGCAGGGCTACGAGCCGACCCAGGCTCAGGACGGTCAGGCGGCGTTCGAGCTGGCGCTGCAGCGTCCGTTCGATCTCGTGCTGACCGACATCCGCATGCCGCGCATGGACGGGATGGAGCTGCTCAGGCACATGCAGCAGGTGGCGCCCAGCACGCCGGTGGTGATCATCACGGCGGTGGGTTCGGTGGACAGCGCCGTGGCGGCGATGCGCGCGGGGGCGGCGGACTACCTGGTCAAGCCGGTGCAGTTCGACGATGTTCTGCTGCGGGTGGCGCGGGCGCTCGAGTACGGCGAGATCCGGCGTGACCGGCGGATGCTCTCCGAGCAGCTGGCGGCGTCGAGCAGCTTCCACAACCTGATCGGGGAGTCCCCGGCGATCCTCAAGCTGTTCGAGTTCGTGCGCAAGCTCTCGGGCGTGCGGTCGAGCGTGCTCATCGTGGGGGAGTCGGGCACCGGGAAGGAACTTTTCGCGCGGGCGATCCACTACAACGGCGTGACGCGCGACAAGCCCTTCGTGGCGGTCAACTGCGGGGCGATCCCGGAAACGCTGATCGAGTCCGAGTTGTTCGGGCACAAGAAGGGCACGTTCACGGGCGCGATCAAGGACCGCATCGGCTACTTCGAGGCGGCTTCCGGGGGGACGCTCTTTCTCGACGAGATCTCGACGCTCCCGTTCAACGTGCAGAGCGCGCTCCTCCGGGTGCTCGAGGAGCGGGTGGTCATACCCGTGGGAGATACACGGGCCCGACCCGTGGACGTGCGGATCATCGCGGCGTCGAACCAGGACCTGCGGCAACTCTGCGCGGCGGGCACGTTCAGGGAGGACCTGCTCTACCGGCTCGACGTGGTCCGGCTCGAACTGCCCGCGCTCCGCCACCGCCGCCAGGACATCCCGCTCCTGGCGCACCACTTCCTGCAGAAGTACGCGCGCGAGATGAACCGTCGGCTGGCCGGAATCTCCAACGGCGCGATGCGGGCGCTGCTCAACCACGAGTGGCGCGGCAACGTGCGCGAACTCGAGAACGTCATCGAGCGGGCGGTGATCTTCGCGGAGGGGCGCGAGGTCGATGCCCATGATCTTCCGTTCGGCGCGGGCAATGCCGGCGGGGACGTCGGTGAGGACCTGAAGGAAGCGCTGGCGCAGTTCGAGCGGCAGCACATCATCTACAGCCTGCGCCGTCACGCCCACGACAAGGCCGAGACGGCCCGTCACCTGGGGATCGGACTGTCCAGCCTGTACCGCAAGCTCGAGGAACTGGGAATACCCAAGAGCCAGGAGGAGGTCGGCGCCGACGCGCCGGGTACGGCCGCCAAGTAACCGCCGGGACGAACGCCATGCTCCGCCGACGCTTCCTCGCCATGATCGGACCCTTGATCTGCGCCTTTGTCCTGGGCGCGGCGGGTGCGGTCTGGTCGCTGCAGGAACTCCTTGATCGGTACGACCGGGCGAGCGTCGAGAGCGATCGCCTCGTGCGGGCCGAGTCGGGGGTGAACGCGGCCCTGGTGTCGTTGAACACGGCCCACGGCGTTCCGGCCGCGACGGCGCTCGAGCGGCTCGACGCCGCGCTCGGCGCGATGGAAGCCGAGGCGCAGCGTGCGGGCGACGTGAAGGTGCGTCGCGGCGTGCGGGCGATCGGCGACATGGCCGCGCGAGCGCGGGAGCCGGGCGGCGGCCAGCCGGGCGCGGACGAGGTTCAGGCCCTGGGGCACGACCTTGCGGTCGCGGTCCGGGAGCACGTGTTCGGGACGCACCGGCAGATCACCAGCTGGCTGCGCTGGATCGTGCTCGGCCTGACCATCGCCGCGCTGCTCATGGTCAACGTGGCGGTGTTCGTGCTGCTTCGGACCGCGCAGATGGTTCTGAGACCTGTCGGCGCGCTCATCGAAGGCAGCCGAGAGCTGGCCGCGGAGCGCTTCGAACACCGAATCGTGGTGGACCGTGACGACGAGTTCGGAGAGCTGGCGCGGGCGTACAACTCGCTGGCCGAGCAGCTCGGTCGGATCGAGGATCGCAAGACCGAGGCGTTGCGCCAGCTGGCGGTGACGCTGAACCACTCGCTGAACAACGCGATGTCGATCATCGAGCTGCAGCTGGAGATTCTGGACCGTCGCATCGGCGGCAGCCCGGCCCACGGCGCGCAGCTCAGGCAGGTGCGCGCCACCCTGGAGCGCATGGCCGGGACGGTCGCGTCGCTGAAGAACATCCGGCGCGTGGTCCTGGCGGACTATGCCCCGGGCGAGAAGATGATCGACCTCGAGGCGTCCGTGGCGCCCGACGGCCCGCCGACCCCCAAGCGCCCGGCGCAGGCGGGTGCCGCGTGATCACCGCCGCCGATCGTGGGAAAGCCAGGCTGCTGTACGCGGGCGCGCGTCTGCTGATGATCGTGCGCTGGGCGGTCGCGGCGGGCGTCCTGCTGCTTGGCGTGGCGTCGCTCGGGAGCGACGGGGGTCGGGGCTGGCGGTTCCTGGCGCTGGGCGGCGTGATCGCGGGGGTCAACCTGTTCCTGCTGGTGTCGCCGCTGCTGCGCCGGGCGCTGACGCGTCAGTACTCGACCCTGCTCGCCCTGGCAACGTCGCTGACCATGTTCGACGTCGCGTGCCTGGGCGCGCTCACCGCGTGGACGGGCGGCGTGCACAGCCCGGCGCTGTTCCTTTTTCTTCCGCAGGGGCTCTGCATCGCGGGGCTGCTCCGCCCGCTGTGGCCGACGCTCGTTCTGACGGGCGCGACGCTGGCGTGCGCGGGCGCGGCGTTGATCGGCGGCTTCCCGTCGAGCCCGCGCGATTGGCTGCTGTTCGGCGCCTGGGGCGTGAGCCTTGTCGCGACGGTGCTTCTGGGAACGCTCGCGGCCCGAACGATGCACGAGCGCGAAGTGACGCGGATCCGCCAGATCGCGCGGATCAGGGCGATGTCCGCGCAGCTCAGGGCCCAGCAGGCGGCGCTCATGCACGACGAGAAACTGGTCGCGATCGGCCATCTCGCGGCGGGCGTCGCCCACGAGATCAACAACCCGTTGGCGAGCATCGACAGCGTGCTGCAGTTGATGCAGCGGAATCCCGAGCGCCCACGGCCCGACGCGGTCAACACCCTCCGCGAGCAGGTCGCGAGGATTCTCCGGATCGTCCGGCAGCTCACCAGCTACGCCCACCCCAGCCGGGGCATCGTGGATACGGTGGCCCTGGACGACGTCGTACGTTCGGCGGTGGACCTCATGGGCTTCAGCAAGCGGAGCGTCCGGGTGACGCCGTCGTACGGTCTTCCCGGGCCGGCCGGGACCGTGCGGCTCAACCCTCAGGCGGTGCAGCAGATCATCACCAACCTGCTCGTGAACGCCATGGACGCGGTGGCGGACAAGCAGGGGGCGGCGGTCGAGGTGCGCACGCTGCGCGAGGATGATTGGTGCGTGGTCGAGGTGACGGACAACGGCACGGGAATCGCTCCCGAGCATCTGCCGCGCATCTTCGAGCCCTTCTACACGACCAAGCCCGTGGGCCAGGGCACGGGCCTGGGGCTTTCGATCTGCGCCCGCCTGGTCGCGGAGCAGAGCGGACGGATCGATGTCAGCAGCGTCCCGGGGACGGGGACGACGTTCAGAGTTCGACTGCCGGGGGCGCCGCTGCACCGCGGTTCGACGCAGGTGCGCGTGGACCGGCACCCCGGGCGAGCGAGCGCGCCCGGAAGCGCCAGACCGGCTCGATGGGGCGGGGTCGCCGGTGAGAGCAACGATGACACGACGCACCGGCCGGGACTCGCGGCGCGGGAGGGCGAATGAAACCGATTCACGACTGGCACCGCACGCGGTTCGGCCGTGCAGCGTTGTTCCTGGGGGGTATCCGCTTCGCGGTGCCGGTGCTGCTCCTGGTCGCGGCGGCGCTGGCGTGGGGAACGTACCTCGAGTCCATGCACGACGCCCGCGTGTCGCGGGCGACCGTGTACGGCGCGTGGTGGTTCATCGCGCTCATGGGCATGATCGCGCTGAGCCTGATCTTCGCGGTCATCACGCGTTTCCCGTGGCAGCGCCGGCACGTGGGTTTCATCACGGTCCACGCCGGACTGGTGTTGCTCATCGTCGCCGGGTTCTGGTCGCTCTTCGAGCGGCTCGAGGGGCACGTGGTGCTGGAGGAGGGACAGACGAGCAACATCCTGGAAACCGATCAGGAGGTGCTCGAGATCGCCGAGTTCAACGCGGGCCGATCGACGATCGTCGGCACGACCAGGGCGCCCGTCGCACCGGGCGTGGTCGAGGTCGGGGGCCAGCGGATCGTCGTGAAGGAATGCTGGGACTATTCGCAGGAGGAGCGGTACGTCGCCGATGGGGGAGATCGCGCGGTGCGCGCGGTCGAGGTCTCGCTCAACCCCGGCGCCACGGCCGGTGACTGGATCGCCGACGAGGCTCAGGCCGCCGGCTCCAACCTCGTGGGCGGCCTGAGAGTGCGCGTGCTCGCGGACGGCCTGACGTGGGACCCGCCGGCGCCGCAGGCCCCCGATGCTCCCCCTTACTACTTTCTGGTTTCGGGGAAGCAATACGGCGTGGGGGAGCCTGGCGCGGAGGTGTTCCCGGGCTGGACGGTCGTGTCCGTCGAACGGTTTGCTCATGCGCTGGTGTCCGGCGGGCGGATCTCGGAGGCGGGGTCGGGCGAGTCCAACCCGGCGATCGACGTGACGATCAGCGACAACCAGGGCACGGTCGAGCGTCACACCGCGTTCATGAACTTCCCCGACATGGTGCTGGCCAAGAAGGTCGAGGGAACGGGCTCCTCCGGCGCCCGGCTCACGGCCAGAGCGACGGTGACCAAGGGCGAGCAGCTCGTAGTGTTCGGGCCGCTCGGCGCCACGCGCGTGGGGTACGTCGCTCCGGACGGCGCGGGACGCGAGCTTCCCGGTCCGATCACCTTCCCCGCGGTGCTCGACCTGGGCACGAAGAAAGTCTCGATCCTCGCGCAGTTCGGGCGGGCTCACGTCGCGACGCGCGTGGTGCGCGCGCCCAAGAGCTCGCAGCGCCGTCCGGCCCTGGTGCTGGAACTCCCGGGAGCCGCCGAGCCCCGGGTCGTTGCGTTCAAGTCGTTCACACCGCTGAC
>CAZCPB010000103.1:0-13521 GCA_964500365.1 uncultured Phycisphaeraceae bacterium | reverse complement strand
CACGCCGAAGCCGTCGAGCCTGGGCATGAGGATGTCGAGGAGGACGAGGTCCACCTCGGCGGTGAGTGCCGCGTCGAGCCCGGCCTGGCCGTCGGCGGCTTCGCGCACGTCGTACCCGGCGAAGCGCAGCATGTCGGTCAGGCCGCGGCGTATGGCGGCGTCATCCTCGACAACGAGCACGGTTCCGAGGGGCATGAGGGGTCCTTGGTGGATCGTACGAGATCCCGGGAGGGCGGGGGTGTCGAATGTGGGATGCGGGATGTGGGATGTCGGAAGTCGGGTGTGACGTTGATAGAAGCGCCCCGGATCACCCGGACTGGCTCGCGGGGTGATCCGGGGCGCTCGACGTGGTGCTCGATCGGGACGCTCAGCATTCACCTGGTTTCGAGCTCGATCCCCTTTCTCGCGGCCTGCTCCGTGAGCGCGCGGAGGACGGCGGCGTCGAAGGAATCACCCTTTGAACCGCGCTTTGCCTTCTGCCCGTCGATGAACTTCTGACGCTTGACGTTGAGCTCCTTGATCTTCTGCTGGATCTCTTCGCGCTCTTGCGCCTTGTCCTTGACGTACTTCTCGCGGGCCGCCGGGTCCAGCTTCTGCATTTCCGCGGGGAGGTCCGCCTCGTTGAGGTCGCGGATCCTGACCTTGCCCCCGGCAACGTCGTTGACGAGTTCCTGGGATCCGCCGATCGCGGCGGCGCCCGCTTCGCTGGCCTTGAAGACCGCGCGGTCGGCGCTGGCGGCGGCGGGCGCCGCCGCGGCAACGCGGCTGGACACTTCCAGGCGCGCGGTCTGGCGCATCTGTTCCTCGCGCGAGCCGTACGCGATCACGGTCTCGTCGATCTGGCGGCCGAGGGCGGCGATCTCGGCGTCGTAAGGTGTCGCGATCGCGACCACGCCGCCGGATTGCTCGATCGCGACGTAGCTGCCCTCGGCGGCCCGGGCGATCTCCTGCCACACGCGGGTCGCCTCCGGGTCGGCGCCGCACTGGATCGTGTTGATGATGACTCCTTCCCGGGCGGCGCGCTCGCACGTTGCGGAGTAGAGCACGTCCTGCTGGTAGTCCATATGCGGCGGGGCATCACCGACCAGGTAGATGATGCGGAGGGTTTTCTCGCCCCGGTCCCATTCGAATTTCGTGAGCGCTTCGTTCAAGGCCTGGTTGACGCTCTCGGGCCCGTCGCCGCCGCCCCCGGCGGAGAAGCCCACCAGACTGGAGTAGACGGCGTCGAGGTCGCTGGTGAGGGGCGTGAGCTGGGTGATGTAGTCGTCGGCGCGGTCCCGGTAGGCGACGAGTCCCATGCGGATCTCGGGGCGGGGCTTGGCGGTCGCGATCTTGTTGGCGATGTCCCAGATCTTCTGCTTGGCGCCCTCGATCAGGCCGCCCATGCTGCCGGTGGTGTCGAGGACGAAGACGACGTCGATCCTGGACGTCGGCTGGGGCGCGGGCGAAACGGCCGGCGCGTCTGGGTTGTTCGCGGTGGGATCGACGGTGACCGCTTCGCCTTGTGCGGCGGCGTGGGCGGTGAGGAGGGCGGCGGCGAGCAGCGCGGGAATGGTGCGGGACATGGGTGAGCTCCGGAATGGCGAACGGTGAATGGTGAATGGTGAATGGTGGTCAGGAGGGGCAACGGACGAGCACGCGCTTGCCCTGCACCTGGAGGTACACGTCTCCGCCGCGGGCGAGCATCCCCTGGCGGCCTTCCTTGACGAGTTGGTCGAGGACGACCTGGAACTCGGGCGTGCCGAACTCGACGGTCTGCTCGGGGGGTTCGGTCTCGCTCGCGAGCAGCGTGTTGTCGATCCAGCGGTTGTTGCGGTAGAAGAGGGCGCGGTCGGCGACCTGCTGGACGCCGCCGAGCGTGACCTGCTTCATGTCGGCGTCCTTGTAGCTCTGCACCTGCAGGGCCCGCTGGGCCGTGTAGCCCGCGGCGAGGTTCTCGTCCTGAGCGATCCCGCCGCCGCCGCCGCGCCCGGCCATAGCTTTCGACGAGAGTTCGCGTGCCGCGGCGCGTGGCGCCTCGGCCATGGCCGGGGCGGGCGCACCGGCCGAATCGTCGCGCCGCCAACGCCCGTCGGCCATGGGCCTGACTTCGCCCGGCTCGGTCGCGAGGAACGCGGTGTACTCGGTGAGGACGCCGAACTTCGTCGAGAGCCGGACGATCTCGTCGCGGAGTTCGGTGAAGCGCGGGTCGGCCGTCGAGACGGAGCCGGACGCGCCCAGGTTGCGGACTTCTTCGATCAGCGTTGCGATCTTGCGGGTGGCCCAGAGACGGGGGATGTAGCCGTGGCGGTGGCTGGCCGCTCCCGGATCGAACGCGATGTCGAACGCGCGGGGCTGCCCGAGAAAACTGCCGGTCAACCGGAGCGTGAGGGGCTTGTCGGCGTGGTAACGGGCGAGCAGGATGAGCTGGTCTCCCTCGAAGACGTCGGGGATGACCGCCGGCTGCACATCGCGGAGGGCGCGCGTGGTGGCGTGGCCCTGGTCGAGGATGGCGAGTTTCGGTGACGACAGGACCGGGCCGGTGAGCTTGCGGTAGACGCTGGAGACCTTCACCTCGACGTTCTCGTCGGGCAGGACGAAGGTGCTGGTGCCGCGGGCGTTGCGGGCGATCGCCGTGAGGAGGGGCGCGTTGACGTCGAGGCCGACGCCGAAGGAGAAGATGCGGCGCTCGGCGGTGTTGGCGGCCCTGGCGGCCTCGCGGATCTTGAGCTCGCTCTTCTCCCCCACCGTCGGGAGGCCGTCGGTCAGGAAGAGCACGATGGGGAGCATGCCGGGCGTGGGCCTGGCGCTGAGGGCCTCGAGGAGCGCATCGTTGATATTGGTGCCGCCGTTGGCGTTCATCCGTTTCACGTAGTCGCGGGCCTGGGCCATGGTCTCGCGCGTCTTGACCACGGGGGCTTCGGAGAAGGACGCGATCGAGTCGGAGTAGTCGATGATGTTGAACGCCTCGCCGTCCTCCAGCCCCTCGAGGACCTGGAGGAGCGCCGCCTTGGCCTGCTCCATCTTGGGCCCGCGCATCGAGCCCGATCGATCGACGACGACCACGACCTCGCGCTTGACGGGCGAGCGGTCACCGGGGATGTCCGGCACGCCCGCGAGGACCATCAGGTACCCGCCGCCCTCGGGGTCGGGGTAGGCCAGGACGGAGGTCGTGAGCCCCTCGGCCTTGTCCGGTTGCAGCAGGAACGAGAGGCGGAACGAGCCGGGCTCGCTCGCCGATGCGCCGGTCACCCGGACCACCGCGTCACGATGGCCGGGCCGCTCGACGGTCACATCGTGGCTCGGGGAGTAGACGGTCGCGATCGGGCGCGAGGCCTTGACGAACGCCGACATGCTCCATGCCACGCCGACGGCCTCGAGCGATTCGCTGCGCGGCAGGACGTAGTCGATGCGGTCCCCGTCGGCCGGGAGGAGCTGCTCGTACGTCAGCGTCACCTTCTGCGTGCCGCCGGCGGGCACGGGGAAGACGCTCGTGCGGATCAGGTTGTACCCGGCGAATTCGAGGAGCGCGGGGTCGCGCTGGCGGTTCACGATCGAGTCGTAGATCCGGCGGGCCTCTTCGCGCGGCAGGAGCCGCGCCGTCGGCTCGACGCCGACGCCGTCGTATGCCATCGAGCGGATCGACACGCCCTCGGGCACGGGGAGCACGAGCTGGGCTTCCTGCGGCCGGTGCCCCGGGTTGTGCAGGCTCATTTCGAGCGTGGTCGTCGCCACCTGGCCGTCGATGCGGGCTTCGACGTTCATGGCCGTGAGCCGCACGACCGGGCTATGCCACGGGCGCGGACGCACGGGGGGCACGATGATCACCGGGCCGTCCGGAGGGACGGCGTGGTGCTCGACCTGCGCGACGGCTTGCCCGCCGCCGAGCCCGGTCAGGCCCGTTCCCGCCACCACGGCCGCCGCGAGCCCCACGATCCCCGCCTTCCGCACGCTGCGCATGATCGGTCCTCCTGTCGCTGGCCGGGGTCTTTCCCGGAGCGGACGTGAGCCGCGGCGCCTTGCCGCGGCGGATCCGCCGTGAAGGCATACGCACCGGTTCAGCGGCGGCGGGTAACTCGTCTGTAACCGGCGGGGGCGGGTTCTCGGCACATACACTCCGGCCCATGGCTCGCCGTTCGTTCCGTCCGGGTCTGGTCCGTGCCGCGTCGCGGTCGATGCTTCGGCGGTACCCGCGCGAGCTGATCCAATCGATGCGAATGAACGGCGTCCGGCCGATGGCGCCGTCGGAGTTTGCCTCGCTGTGGTCGCGCGCGGTGACGGAACCTGGTCCGCCGGTGGTCTCGTGGCTTGGGCATGCGACGGTGCTGGTGCGGGTGGGCGGGAAGACGATCCTGACCGACCCGGTGCTCTCCCACCGCATCGGCTTCCGGGTGGGGCCGATGACGCTGGGGATGGGGCGCCTGACCGACCCGCCGGTGCAGCCGGGCGACCTGCCCCCGATCGACATCGTGGTGATTTCGCACCCGCACTTCGACCACCTCGACCGGCCCACGCTGAGGGCGCTGGCCTCACCGAAGACGACCGTGATCACGGCGCGCTCGACGGCGCGTCTGATCCCTCGGGGCTTCGGCGCGGTGCACGAGCTCGACTGGGGGCAGGACCGGACGGTCGAGGGGATCTCGTTCAAGGCGATGCGGCCGGCGCACTGGGGGGCGCGGGCCGTGTGGGACAGGCACCGCGGGTACAACGCGTACCTGATCGACTCGCCGGGCGGGCGCGTGCTGTTCGCGGGCGACACGGCGCACACGGCCTCGTTCGGCGGGCTGGGGCCGGTCAACCTCGCGATCTTCGGCATCGGCGCCTACGACCCGTGGATCCACGCGCACGCCAACCCCGAGCAGGTGTGGTCGATGTTCCGCGACGTGCGGGGCGAGCTCCTGCTCCCGGTGCACCACTCCACGTTCAGGCTGAGTGAAGAGCCGCCGCACGAGCCGATGCAGCGGCTGCTCGCGGCCGCCGGTCCGGAGGAGCGGCGGGTGCTGCGGTGCGTGCCCGGGGACGTGATCGTCCCGGGGACGCTGAGCGGGGGGAGCTGAAGGCGGCGCGTGGGGAGGCCGGATCGGGTTGCCCGGGGGCCCGCGATCCGGTAGCCTCGTCGCCTCGCGGTTTTCACGGAGGAGTAGAGACATGTTCATCGATGCCCGTCGACTCGGCCTCGCGGCCGGTCTGGCCTGCCTCGCCCACGGCGCCGCCGGCGCCGATGCCGACGGCCCTTCGTTTGCGAGCCACCTGGCGTTCCGTGCCAACACGTTCACGCATTCGTCGCAGGAGCAGCCGGTGCTCTGCGTGGCGCGCGACGCGTCGGGGAACGAGAACATCGTGGCCGCGTGGTCGAGCCGGCGCCAGAACCAGGGACGCTACGGCGTGTACGCCCAGCGGTTCACGGGGTCGGGCGTCGCGATAGGGAGCGAGACGGCGCTGTCGCTGTGGGGTGAATCGCACCAGTCGGCGCCCGCGCTGGCGGCCCGCGCAGACGGCGGTTTCACGGCGGTGTGGCAGTCATTCGGCCAGGACGGGCACGCGGGCTCGATCATCGCGCGGACGTTCCGGCTGGATGAATCGGGCGCGCTCGTGGGCGGGAGCGAACAGCTCGTCAACGAACGGTGGCGGGGCGATCAATCGGCGCCCGTCATCGCGATGGGGGCGAGCGGGGTGGGTCTGGTTGCCTGGGTGTCGGGGGACTCGGCCTCGGAGCCGTCGCGGGTCGCCTGCCGCGTGATCGGGCGGGACGGACGGGCGCGGGGGCCGGAGATCTCGCTGAGCGAAGAGGGCCGGGCGGCGTTGTGGCCGACCGTGGCGGCGGTGCGCGGGCGCGACGGGACCGAACGCTTCGCGGTCTCATTCGCGGCGTCGAGCCCCGACGGCGCGCCGGACGGTCTGCGCCTGGCGTTCGTAGGCCCCGACGGGACGCTGGCCGAGCCGGCGTTCCGGGTCGAGGCGGCGGCCCGCGAATCGTTCGAGCCGTCGCTCGCCCGCGTGGGCGACGGGCTGGGGCTGTGCTTCGTGCGCCCGGGCGAGAGCGGCGACCACGCGGTGTTCGCGTGCCGCCTGGACGCCGAGGGACGAACGGGGTCGTCGGCTGTTGAAGTGAACCCGGGGGCCGGTGCGCAGAACGGCGGCGCGATCGTTTCGCTCGATGACGGGCGCTTCGCGGTCTTGTACAACCAGTCCGGGGAAACGGGGAGCCGCATCGCGGTTCAAGTCTTCGGCGCGAACGGCGCCCCGCTGGGATCGACGTTCGATGCCGGCGCGCCGGGCACGCAGGCCCTCGGCGCGTCCGGCGCCGCCCGCGCGGCGAGGACTGGCGACGGAACGATGGTCGTGTCGTGGGCGGGTGCCGCGGACGACGCGGACACGTCCGCGGCGGCGGTGTCGATCCTGAGCGACAGGCCGTTCACGCCGGCCGGTCAGGTCGGGGTGACCGCGGCGATGAAGCCCGCGCCGGCCGGGTTCTCGCCGGGGCACGACGCCTCGGGCGCCGCTGCCGAGCCGCACCGGCCGCCCACGTTCAACCCGCTTGAGATCGACACGGCCGAGCGGGAGGTCGAATTCCGCGGGGGCGGCTCGATCGGGTTCACCGGCATCGTGAACACGGGCTGGACCCCGCCGGACCCGCACATGGGCGTGGGCCCGGACCACGTGGTGCTCATGACCAACGGCGCGATCGCGTGGCACCGCAAGAGCGACGGGGTGAGCGAGTTCCAGCAGGACATCAACGGCGCCGGCGGCTTCTGGGGCGCGCAGGGCGCGCAGAACTTCATGTTCGACCCGGAGGTGGTGTACGACGACACGGTCGGGCGGTTCTTCGCGATGTGCGCCGAGGGCAACCGGTCCGACGGCAAGTCGTTCTTCTACCTCGCGGTCTCGGACGACTCGGACCCCAACGGCACGTGGTACAAGTACCGGTACGACACGACGGCGCTGGCGGGCAACCTGTTCGACTCGCCGAACATCGGCGTGACGAGCGACGCGATCATCGTGACCGGCGACGGGTTCGGGCTTGGGGCAAACTACCCCGTGTACACCATCGCGAAGGCCAACGTGCTCGCGGGCCTGCCGTCGTCGATCGCCCAGTCCACGACGATGACGACCAGCACCCAGTCGGCGGGGTTCCCGCCGGTCTCGTACGACAGCCCGCCCGCGGTGTACTTCATCGAGCACAAGGAAGCGGGCACGAACACGCAGGTCCGCCTGCTGGCGCTCCAGAACGCTCTGACGGCGCCGGCGTTCACGTCGTTTACCCTGACCGTCCCCAGTTACGGTCCCCCGGAGGACCCGCCGCAGTCGGGGACCTCGACCCGGCCCAACACGTTCGACGCCCGCTTCTGGAACGTCGCGTACCGGGACGGCTCCCTGTGGGCGACGCACCACATCAACGCATCGCTCGTGCAGGCCCGCTGGTACGAGATCGCGATGAACGGCTGGCCGACATCGGGGAACAATCCGACGCTCGTCCAGTCGGGGACGATCGACCCCGGGGCGACGGTCCGCACGTTCTTCACGGCCATCACGGTCACGCCGAATAACCACGCGGCGCTCGTCTTCGCGCGGTCCTCGCCGACCGAGTTCATTTCCATGGCGACCACGCACCGACGCTCCTGCGACCCCGCGGGGTTCATGGAGCCGGTCACGATCCGCCGGGCCAGCAACGCGGCGTACAACTCGGGCCGCTGGGGCGACTACGCCGCGGTCCAGGCCGATCCGCTCGACCCACGGACGTTCTGGGCGTATCACGAGTGGTCGCAGAACGGCTCGTGGCGCACGTGGGTGCAGTCGTTCACCGTCCCGGCCTGCCCGGGCGAGTGCCTGGCCGACTTCAACGGCGACGGGTTCGTCACGGGCGAGGACTTCGACGAGTTCGTGGATGCGTTCTCGGCGGGCGATCTTGCCGCGGACATCGACGAGAACAGCTTCGTCAACGGTGACGATTTCGACACGTTTGTCCTGCACTTCGATGCCGGTTGTTAGTCCCGGGTGCTGACGTGGTGGCCGCGGCGGCAGGCCGGCGCGGCAACCCTTCCCGGGCGGCCGAAAACTTTGACCACGCCGACGGCGGTTTTCGCGTTTGCTGTCGGCGGGGCCGCCAGCCCCGCCGCAGGCGGTCCGCGACCCAGCGCCCGCCGCGAATCGGCGTGGAGCAAGCCATGGCGCGCGGAAAGCTTGTCGCGGCCCTCTCGGTTTCCTTGACCGGCCTGGCCTGGGCGCAGTGCGGGGACGGGTGGGAGCGCGGCCTCGGCCTGCCGGGGGTCGCGAGTTCGTACACGACCGCGGTCCACGCGCAGACCGAGTGGGACCCCGACGGGCCGGGCCCGGAGCCCTCGGTGCTCGTCGTGGCCGGGTACATCGAGTCGGCCAACGGGTTGCCCGTGAAATGGGTCGCGGCGTGGGACGGGATCGAGTTCAAGCCGATGGGGAGCGGATTTGACCGCTGGGTCTACGCGCTGGCGGTGTGGAACGGCGAGTTGTACGCCGGCGGAGCATTCGACTCGTCGGGCGGTACGCCGTGCTCGAAGATCGCGCGCTGGAACGGCGCGGCGTGGGAAAGCGTGGGCGGCGGGCTCGCGGGCGGGGCGTACGACGCCGTCCGATCCCTCTCGTCGCACAACGGCGACCTGATCGCCGCCGGCACGTTCACTCACGCGGGCTCGGGCGCGGCGAACGTCGCGAGTTGGGACGGCGCAACGTGGTCCAGCGTCGGCTGGCCCGGCCCGGGCGTGCACGCCGCGGCGTCGTTCGGCGGCGACCTGTACGTGGGCGGGGAATTCACGACCGGCCAGGGCGCGCCGGCCAGCTACACGTCCCGCCGGAACGGCTCGACGTGGGGATTCGGCTGCGGCACGAACGCGCCGGTGTACGCGATGACCGTTCACGACGGCACGCTGATCGTCGGCGGCAGCTTCACGGGCCCAACCCGGCGAGTCGGCGCATGGAACGGGACGTTCCTCGCGCCGTTCGCGACGGGGACGGACTCGACCGTGCTGGCGCTGCACACGCACCACGGCCGACTGCACGCCGGCGGGTACTTCACAGAGGCCGGCGGCGTCACTGCGCACAAGAAGGCCGTGTGGAACGGCGGCGCGTGGGAACCGATCGGCGGCGTCGCGTTCGACGCCGCGACCACGAGCTTCTCGACCTGGCGCGGCGACCTGTGCGTGGGAACGGGGCTCGGGGCCATCGCGGGGCGGCCCTTCCAGTGCATCGGGCGGTACGGCGGGTTCCGGGCGGGCCCGGATCGCTCTGGACAGTTCGGCGACGAGTGCCGGTCGTTGTGCGTGTACCAGAACCAGTTGTACGCCGGGGGTTATGACTTCTCGGGCGACGTCACAGCGGTCGGCTCTATCGCTCGGTGGAACGGCACGTCGTGGGAACCACTGGGCGATGGCCTCGCCGGGCGGACGTGGACCCAGGGGCCGGTCACCGCCGCGTTCGACATGGTCGAGTTCAACGGTCTTTTAGTGGTCGGGGGCTCGTTCACGCACGCCGGATCGGTTGCCGCCAGGAGCGTCGCGGCGTGGGACGGGACGTCGTGGTCGGCGGTCGGTTCGGGGATGGATTACGCCGTGAGAAGCCTCGCGGTGTTCGACGGCGAGCTGCACGCGGCGGGCGAGTTTCAGTCCGCCGACGGCGCGCCCGCGCACCTGATCGCCAAGTGGAACGGATCATCGTGGCAGGCGCTCACCGGCGAGACCCCGGTTCCGGACCGGGACATCTATGAACTTGCGGTCTTCGACGGCAGGCTGATCGCGGGCGGGCGGTTCGACGCGCTGGGGGGCGTCCCGATCAGCAACGTCGGCGCGTGGGACGGGACGGCGTGGAGCGCGCTGGGCACCGTATCGACGACCCCCTGGCACGGGGTGCGCGTGAGTTCGATCGCCGAGTACCAGGGTCAACTGCACATCGGCGGGTTCGTCGGGCGCACCAACGTCACCCGGACGCTGATGCGCTGGGACGGGGCGGAGTGGCACGACGCCATCCCGGGCCACTTCAACAACGAGATCGAGGACCTGCTTGTGCGCGACGGGAAGCTCATCGTGGCCGGGCAGTTCCAGGCGGGTCCGGATCAGCCCGTGTCGTTCCTCGGTGAGTGGGACGGGACCACGTGGAGCGCGGTGCCAGAAACGGTCAATCAGTGGGTGCGCGCACTGGGCGAGTTTGAAGGAAACCTTGTTGCGGCGGGGGGCTTCACCGAGCAGGACGGTCGTCCGGCCACGCACATCGCGACGTGGGAGAGGGGCTGGTCGCCCATGGGGAAGGGGTTCGACGGCCCCGTCAACGCGTGGTGCTGGCACAACGGCGAGCTCTACGCCGCGGGAAACTTTGCCGCGGCGGGCGGGACGAGCGCATCGCGCATCGCGCGGCGGGTGGGTAAGGAGTGGGAGGCGGTGGGGACGGGGATCCAGGGGAGCGTGCGGGCCCTGGTCTCGCACAACGGACTGCTGATCGCGGCAGGCTCGATGTCGCAGGCGGGGGGCCAGCCGGTCTCGAACATCGCGGCGTGGGACGGCGCGGCCTGGCAGCCGCTCGGCGGCGGGGTGATCAGCACGGTCAACGCGCTGGCGGTCTACGGCGCGGACCTGATCGCGGCGGGGGCGTTCTGGCAGGCCGGGGGCGCTTCGGTCAACTATGTCGCGCGCTGGGACGGTGGCGCGTGGCACGCGATGGGGGCGGGCTTCGATTCCGGCGCCGGGGCGCTGCTCGTCGGCGAGTACAACGGCGTTCTGTACGCCGGAGGGAACTTCACGCACTCGGGCGCAACGGTCGTGAACGGCATCGCGCAGTGGGACGGCGCGGCGTGGCAGCCGGTCGGCGGCGGCCTCGGGCCGTACCGGCAGGTGAAGGCGCTGCTCGAGCGTGGGCCGTACCTGATCGCGGGCGGGTACGACATCCGCTTGGGGAACACCCAGACCTGCGTGGCGTCGTGGGACGGAACTTCGTGGAGCCCGCTCGGCGATCCCGGCGCGTGGGGCGCGTGCTTCCCGGCGGTGCAGGCGCTGGCGGTCTACGACGGCGCGATCGTTGCGGGCGGGGCGTTCTCGTGCGGGTCGGTCGGCAACAATCTTGCGTGGTTCGACGGTGGCGCGTGGCGGCCCGCCGGCGGGGGTGCCGCCGGCTCGGTCAACGCGCTGACAGTGGACGGCGGGGCGCTCCTGATCGGCGGGACGTTCATCACCGTCGAGGGCGGCATCGCCTCTTCATACATCGCGCGCTGGTCGTGCGACATCGGAGGGTGCGTGGCCGACTACGACCACAACGGCTTCGTGAACGGGGACGACTTCGACACGTTCGTGGTCGACTTCGACCAGGGCCTTCCGGGCGCGGACATCGATCTCAACACGTACATCAACGGGGACGATTTCGACATTTTCGTGCAGCACTTTTCCGATGGGTGCTGACTGGGCCGGGGCCGGGCGGCGACCCTTGACGGCGACTTTCAGTAGCCCGCCTCGACGTCCACCGTGTTGAGGAGCGGCTCGCCGGCGCCGAAGCGGCGCAGGTTCTCGCGGAGGAGGACCCAGCGGCGCTCGTCGGTCACTTCCGCGTCGGCCGCGACGTGCGGCGTGATCACGACGTTTTCCATGGACCACAGCGGGTGGCCGGCCGGCCGGGGCTCGGGGTCGGTGACGTCGAGGCAGGCGCCGGCGAGCCGGCCGCTCTTGAGCGCCGCGATCAAGGCGTCGGAGTTCACGATTCTGCCGCGGGCGATGTTGATGAGGTAGGAGCCCTGCTTCATCGCGCCGAAGGCCGCGGCGTTGAACAGGCCTTCGGTCTCGCTGGTGAGCGGGACGCAGACGGCGACGACGTCGGCCTCGGGGAGCATCGACAGCAGGTCCTCGGGCCCGCCCTGCCTGGCGATGTATGCGGGAGGGGGCGTGTCGCTGCGCCGCGTCGCGGTCACGCGCATCCCGATGCCGTGGGCGCGCCTGGCGATCTCGCTGCCGATCCCGCCGAGGCCGACGACCAGCATTGTGCGGCCCGAGAGGGCGACGGGGCGCGGGCCGGGGACGTCGCGCTCCCACCGGCCTTCCTTCTGGGCATCACCGAGCGGGCGCATCGAGCGCGTGAGGGTCAGGAGCATCGCGAAGGCGTGATCGGCGATGGCCGGCCCGTGCACCGCGCGCATGTTGGTCAGGACGAGCCTGCCGTTACCCGCGATCCCGGGCATGGTGACGAGCCGGTCCACGCCGGCGCTCATCGACTGGACCCAGACCAGGTTTGTCGCACGCTCGAGGAGTGCGGGCGAGAGCAGGCGCGATTCGACGCCGTGCGCTTCGGCGGCGCTGTCCGCGGCGGCGTCGCGCGACAGGCCGCGCACGATCGTCACGTTGGGAGCGGCCTTCGACAGGCTCTCGTACTTGTCGTCGGGCATCGGCCCGGCGAAGAAGACCAGCCGGACCGCGGCGCGCGCGTCGGGGTCGGCGGGCATCGCGTACGCGATGCGAGCGCCGCGCGACGAGCCGATGTCTTCCGCGGGCGTCTGCGCGGCGGCATCGCGCGCGGAGCAGGTCAGGACCACGAGCGAGGCAAAGAGCGTTTTCATGGCACGAGCCTATCACGCGGGCACGACCTGCAGGCCCCGGCGCGGCCGAACGGATAGACTGCGCCCATGGGATGCATCTGGCTCATCTTCGCGATGCTCCTGCCGCGGGTCACGATCGTGCTCGTGTGGCTTTTTTCAGATTACCTCGGGCGGGCCTACCAGACGGCGATCTGGCCGATCCTGGGGTTCATCTTCCTTCCGACCACGACCCTGGCTTACGCCTTCGCCATCAACGCCAACGGCTCGGTAACCGGGTGGTACGCGGTCCTGATGGTCCTGGCCGTGCTGTGGGACATCGGCCACGGCGGCGGATCGGCGGCGGGTGCAAAGTCAAGGCGAGCCAGCAGCAAGCGCTGAGCTGCACGGCCGTTCTGGTATGCTCGGTGCATGCGCGAGTTCCCCGAGTGGTTCCTGCGGCGACTGCTCTTCATTCGCATCGGCAAGGGGGACGCCGAGCAGGTACGCGAGGTGCTTGGCTGGGGCGCCGATGCCAACTGGGTGACGAAGAAGGGCCGGCCCGCGATCGTCAGGGCCCTGCGGGTGATGAACGTCGATGCGGGCGTCGTCACGGCCCTGCTCGAGCACGGCGCCGATCCGCACGCGGTCGATGAGCTCGGTCACACGGCGCTCGACCACGCGCGGAGGCGATTGCTGAAGTACGAGGGCAAGCCCCGCCGCCCGCCGCGCAGGTCTCCGTCGCTCACCGCCGGTGGAGAGCTGCGCCTGCCGCCGGACGAGTGGGAGCACATCGAGGAGATGGAGGCGGCGTACCCGGGCTTCGAAGAGGAGTACCTCGAGATCCGGCGGAAGGTCGCCGAGAAGGTTTTTGATCCGCGGGGCAACCTCGAGAAGATCGTGGAGATCCTCAAGCAAGCGGCGCACCCGCGCCGGGGGGGCGCGTGAGCGGGCCGGGCGCGCCCGGCCCGGGGCGGCTGACCGTCGGCGCGTTCTCGAGTCCGGCCCGACAGGACATCTGGTTCGAC
>CAZCPB010000102.1:0-13645 GCA_964500365.1 uncultured Phycisphaeraceae bacterium | reverse complement strand
GAACCTTCCAGCTCGATCACGGCGCGGGCCGAGAGCTGGTCGGCCGTGAAGGACACAGCCGCGTCGGCCCCGGGCGTGCCGACCTCCTTGAAGTACACGAAGACCTGGTACAGGGCCGGGCGTCCCGACTCCCCCGGCGCCAGCCGCTGGAGCCACACGGAGGCGTTGCGGGCGGCGAACGTGTACGGCCCGAGCGTGACGACCGTGTCTTCCCGGAGCAGGAGCCGCCGGACCGTCCCGGTGGCCGAAGACTCGGTCCAGGCGTCGGTGCGGAAGGCCCGGAACTCGATCGTGCCGCGCTGCGGGGCGATCTCGAAGCGGACGCCGGCGAAATCCCGCCCGGTGATGTCGGCGGGCTGTGCCTGTCGATGTCGCGGCCCCGGCGTCAGCAGGTCCGGTGCCTCGCCGGCGCCGGCGCTCGCGACCGCGACGCCGCACGCCGCGACGAGCCGAAGAACATCCCTGCCCCGACGACCGGTCCTCATGGGCGGGGATGCTACGGGGTTTCGCGCGCGTCCACAAGCCCCGCGTCGGGCGCGGATTCCGGTAGAATCGGCCGTGGCCCGCACGCGCCGGGAATTCGTCTTCGGTCGGAGCAAGGCGCTCATCGGCATGGTGCACGTCCCTGCCCTGCCCGGAGCGCCTCGCTCCCGCGCGTCGGTCGAGAAGATCTGCCGCGGCGCGGCCGCCGAGGCCCGGCTGCTGGCGCGGGCGGGGTTCGACGCGATCATTGTGGAGAACATGCACGACCGGCCGTACGTCCACGGGGAGCACGGCCCCGAAACCGTCGCGGCGATGACCGCCGCGGCGATCGCCGTCCGGGAGGCGGCGCCGGGCCTGCCGCTGGGCGTCCAGGTGCTCTCTGGAGGAAACCGCGAGGCGCTGGCGGTGGCCCTGGCGGCGGGCGGATCGTTCATCCGGTGCGAGAACTTCGTTTTCGCCCACGTCGCCGACGAGGGTCTTCTGGCACGTGCCGAGGCCGGGCCGCTCCTGCGGTACCGCCGGTCGATCGGGGCCGAGCACATCGCCGTGCTCTGCGACCTCAAGAAGAAGCACGCGTCGCACGCGATCACGGCGGACGTGACGTTGGCGGAGGCGGCGGAAGCGGCGGAGTTCTTCGGGGCCGATGGCGTGATCGTGACGGGAAGCGCGACGGGCAAGGCCGCGGCGCCGGACGACGTCTCGGAAGCCCGCGCCGCCACCCGCCTTCCCGTGCTGGTCGGTTCGGGTGTCGCGCCGGAGCAACTCCCGGCCCTGTTCGAGAGCGCCGAGGCACTGATTGTCGGCTCTTGGATCAAGAAGGGCGGGCTGTGGTCGAACCCCGTCGACGCGGGACGGTGCGCCCGGCTCGTGCGGGCCGCGGACCGCGTTCGTTGACACCGCCGGTTCGCACTGGATTGCTCTGGAGGCCGGGATCTGCGCGCCGATGAATCCCGGCGCGTACGCTCCGGGGCCGGCCCCGTGAGCCGCGGACCGCATGCCGCAATTCCTGGTCATTCTCGTGTTCTTGCTGGTCTCGGCCCCGGAGATGCTCGGCCTGCCCGGCTCGCTGCCGGCCGGCGACCTGGTCCCGGCGATCGCGTGGACGGCGGGACTGCAGGCGGCGCTCTGTCTCCCGGCGTGGGCGGTCGCGGCGCGGTGCGTGCGCATCGTGGACCGCACGGGCTCGCTCCGAGCGGTGCGGCTGGGCGACCGCGCGGCGCTGCTCCTCCGCTGGGCTTCGGTCGCGATGCACGGCGCCGCGGTCCTGGCGCTGGGCTGGGTGGGGGCGGTCAGAGAACTGGTCGGCGACTGGGTGCTGCTCGATGAGTTCATCGCCGTGCTGCCCGTACTGGGCGTGTGGACGTTCTCCTGGTGGATGATCGAGCCGCTCGAGCGCCGGCTGCACGAAGCCGTGATCCTGCGGAAGCTCGACGACGGCGACCCCGTCTACCCCGTGCTCTCGCGATGGCAATTCGTGTGGATGACGCTGCGGCACCAGGTGCTGGTGCTGGTCGTCCCGCTCCTGGTCATCCTGGCCTGGAGCGAGAGCGTCGAGCGCTGGGCGAGCACAAACCTTCCCGAGTCCGGCGAGGGCGACTGGCGTCTCGCCGCGGCACAGCTCGCGGGCGTCGCGGTCGCGATGATGCTGATGCCCCCGGCGCTGGTCCGGATCTGGGACACCGCCGCGCTCGGCCCGGGCGAACTGAGGGAGCGCGTCGCGGCGCTGTGCGCCCTGGCCCGGGTGCGGGTCCGCGAGGTGCTCGTGTGGCGGACCAACGGGCGGGTGGTGAACGCGGCGGCGGTCGGCCTGCTGCGCCCACTCCGCTACATTTTGCTCAGCGATGCGCTCCTGGACCACCTCTCGGCGCGCGAGGTCGAGGCGGTCGCGGCTCACGAGATCGGGCACGTCAAGCGCCGGCACATGCTGTGGCTGGGCGTGGTGATGCTCGCGACGCTGATCGGGGCGTCGAGCGCGGCGGACGCGGCTCTCGAAGCCGCGCGGCGCGTGCCGGTGCTCTCGGCCGTGGCCTCGCTCCCGGACTTCCTGCTCGCTCCGTGGATCCTGGGGGCGATCGTCGCGGCCCTGATCCTGGTCTTCGGGTTCGTGAGCAGGCGATTCGAATGGCAGGCCGACGCCTTTGCCGCGCAGAGCCTGAGCGCGACGCCCGGGGCGGGGGACGCGGCCGGCGCCGGCTCGATTACTCCCGAGGCGGTGGCCGCGATGGCCGGCGCGCTCGGCGCGGTGGCCGCGCTGAGCGGGACCGCGCGCCACCGATACTCGTGGCGCCACGGCTCGATCGCCACGCGCCAGCGACGGCTGGCGCGGCTGGTCGGAAGACCGGCCGGGGCGCTGCCGATCGATCGTCAATCGGTGATCATCAAAGCGGCGTCGCTCCTGGTCTTGGCCGGCAGCATCGCGTGGATCGTGTGGGCCCCGGCCCGTTCCTGATTCGACGGGCGCGCGAGGAGGACCGAATGCCCCTGACCGATCGGGAATCCCGCCTTGCCTCGGTGATCGCGGCACGCGCCGGCGCCATGCTCGAGGACCTGCGAACGTGGGTCGCCATCCCGACCGGCGGAGGGCACGCGCCGGGGCTCGACGAGACCCGCGGGATCCTGGTACGGCGGCTGACGGCGATCGGCGCGGCGGTCGAACTGATTCCCGGCGACCCTCGCCCGCCATGGCTCTACGGCGAGGTGCCCGGGCGACCGCCCCCACCGTCGGCGATCTGCCGCAGGTCGGGGAGGTCGAAGGCTGATTCGCGACTGCTCCTTTCCGGTCACCTCGACACGGTCCACGATCCGACTGGCCCGTTTCAATCGCTCACGGTTTCGCCCGACGGCCGGACCGCGACCGGCCCGGGCGTCGTGGACATGAAGGGCGGTCTGGTCATCGCGGTCCACGCCCTCGAAGCACTGGCCGAGTCGGGGATCGATGCCGAATGGACCTTTGTGCTCAACAGCGACGAAGAGACGGGCTCGTACCACTCCGAAACGGCGCTGAGGCACGCGGCGGGGCAGGCCGACGTCGGCATCGTGCTCGAGCCCGCCCTGCCCGACGGCGGCCTGGTCGTCGAACGCCCGGGCAGCGGGCAGTTCATGATCGAGGCGCGCGGCAGAGCCGCGCACGTCGGACGGGACTTCGGCTCGGGCGTATCCGCGGTCAATGCGCTGTGCACCGCGGTCCTTGCCGCGGGAACGTTTGCCGACCCCGGACGCGGGAAGATCCTGAGCGTCGGTCCCCTCGAGGGCGGGTCGGCGACCAACGTGGTCCCCGATCGCGCCCGTGCATGGGGGAACGTGCGATTCAAGACTCCGGAGCTCGGCAGCGAACTGGAACGCCAGGTCCGCGGGCTCGCGACCGGGCCCGACGCGCTTCCCGCGACGGAGGTCTTCACGAGCTTTAACCGCCCCGCCAAGCCGCTCACGCCGCGCGTCCGGGCTCTGGCCGAGTCGGCTCGCACCGCCGCGGAGCACCTCGGGCAGCGCCTGCCCTTCGGCTCGACGGGGGGAGTCTGCGACGGCAACATCCTGCAGGACGCGGGACTTCCGACCATCGACACGCTCGGCGTGCGGGGCGGCGGGCTGCACACGCCGCAGGAGTGGATCGAAATCCCGAGCCTGGTCGAGCGGGCCCAGCTTCTGGCGATTCTGATCGCGCGACTGGGCGCGGGTGGCGCGCCTTGATACCTCAGAGCGGGGGCGGCGGGGGCGGCGCCGCGCCGAGCAGCCGCTGCATGTAGATCTTCCAGAGCTGAGTCTTCATCTTGGCGTCGTAGTGCTGAAGGCAGAGCGCCGCCAGGTCGCACGACTGGTAGAGCTGGTGGACGATGACAGCCATGCGAATCAATTGCTCGCTGTCGAGCTCGGCGAGGCGGGTGAAGTCGCGCACGTAGATCGCGTCGGTCCAGAGGACCTGGGTCGGAGGCGCCTGGTTCTGCGCCGCAAACGGCTTGAACATCGCGCCCGACAACCCGCCAAACTGGTGGAATAGGAACACGTGCCGGCGCATCTCCTGGTCGATCTCCGCGAAGAGCGGCTGGTTCTCGTACAGCGGCACGAACTCGACCTCGGTCTGCACCACCACCGTCCGCTTCAGGTGCCGCTCGCAGCCGCGGATCGCGTCGAGCTCGCCGCCCTGGATGTCGAGCTTCAGGAAGTCGATCGCCGTGATCTCGGGGACGTCGTCCAGGCGCGTGGTCTTGACCCTTTCGCGCGCCACCGGCTGCATGAGTTCCGCGAGCCCGCCGAACCGCTCGATCAACCGCGTGTTGGGCTCAAAGAGCGACGAGGTCATCGTCTTGTTGTTCTGGACGAACGTGCGCTCGGTGCCGTCGCCGATGAAGTACGGCAGATATCGCTCGCCTGACCGGCCGAGCCGGTTGAGGCGGTCGCACTCCTCCTTGACCGGCTCAAAGCCCACCACCCTCGAATGCCCCGGCTTGAGAATCGCCCGGTAGGAAATATTCTCCTCGTTCATCCACAGCGCCCCGACATCGACGATGTCGATGACCGGTGAGGCGTGCCCGAGCATGTCGATCAGGTTGAACATACACACCGGCTCCTTCGTTCCGCCGCGGCCACCGAGGGACCAAGGGTATGTACGCCCCCGTGCGCACTGCCGCGTACATCGCACGGCCCCCACCCCCGCGGAGTACGCGAGAACGGGAGAACGCGTGGCAGCGTCCCAAAGGCGTTTTGCCCAGCTTCAACCGCTCCGGAAGTGGCGGAGGCACGCTCCGCGGCGAAGGATTCAGGCAGAAACCGCCGATTGACTCTCTGATACACAAGGGCGGCCGCACGCCCCCGAAATGGAACCCCAATGACCAAGGTCGCCCACCGTCAGCCGAGCCCCGTGGCTCAGCCCCCCGCCCCCTCTCCCAGCACCACCGTCGGCGCCACGCTGCACTCGAGCGCCGCGGCGCGCTCTGCGATCCAGACGATCGTGAACGAGCTCAAAGCCGCCTCGGCCCGGATCACCGATGTTCGCCCGCCCAACCCGGCGCTGAAGGAAAGCTACGACGCGCTGATGAAGCGCGCGGCAGAAGTCCGCGGGCGAGGGCTGCTGTACCCCTACATCGGCTCGGGTGTCGGCAACGGCGCGCTGGTCGAACTGGCCGACGGCAGCGTGAAGTGGGACATGATCTGCGGCATCGGCGTGCACTTCTTTGGGCACTCCGACCCCGACCTGGCCGAGGCCTCGCTCCTGGCGGGGCTCGACGACACGGTCAAGCACGGCAACCTCCAGACCAACTTCGAGCCTTACTCATTTGCCGAGACGCTTCTGAACGAGGCGAAGAAGGGAAGCCGGCTGCGCCACGCCTACATCGCGACCGGCGGGGCGATGGCCAACGAGAACGCGCTCAAGGTCTGTTTCCAGAAGAAATACCTGGATGGGCTCACGGCCCTGGCCGGCGGGGCTTCGATCAAGCCCGAGACGCTGCTGGCGAACTTCTCGCCCAGCATGCGCGTGCTGGCGTTCGCCGACTGCTTCATGGGCCGCTCGCTGACCATGGCCAACGTCGGCGACAACCACCAGGGGCGCGAGGGCCTGCCCGGCTCGGTGCCGGTCGACTACATGCCCTTCTGGGACCCTGCCGAGGTCGAGCGCCTCGGCGGCGGCGCCCCGGGCAAGAAGCGTTTCATCGACGGCGCGGTCGCGCAGCTCGAACGCTGCATCCACCGCTACCCGGGCGCGCACGCGTGCTTCATCTTCGAGCTGGTGCAGGGCGAGGGCGGGTTCCACGTCGGCGACCGCGACTACTTCAAGGCGCTCTTTGAAGTGTGCAAGGCGCACCGCATCGCGGTGTGGGACGACGAGATCCAGACTTTCGGGCGCCTGCCGCGCATGTTCGCCTACGAGCACTTCGAACTCGGCGAGTACGTGGACGTGTTCTGCGTCGGCAAGATGACCCAGGCGTGCGCCACGATGTGGACCGAGGAGTTCAATCCGAAGACCGCCCTGCTCTCGGGCACGTTCACGGGCGAGGGCGTCTCGTTCCGCGTCGGCCAGCGCGTGGTCGAGCGGCTCCGCGACGGCGGCTACTACGGCCCGGGCGGCGCGATTGAGAAGCACCACGCGGCGTTCCGTGCCGAGTGCTCGAAGCTCATGCAGAAGCACCCCGAGTGGTTCCCGGCAGTCGATGCGCTCGGAGGCAGCGGCGAAAGACTCGTCGGCGGCCTGGGCGGCATGATGCGGTTCACGCCCTTCGGCGGGAACAAGGACAAGATCCTCAAGGCCTGCAAGCTCTGCCTCGAGGAGGGCGTGGTGCTCTTCTACTGCGGGCATGGGCCGTACCACGTGCGCGTGCTGCCGCCCCTGGGCGTCATGAAGCTCGAGGACTGGCCGCGGGTGTTCGCGTGCGTGGAGCGCGGGCTTTTGCGGGTCGGCTGAGCCGACACGTCAAGCCGTTCTCACGCCACAACGAGCGTTCACTACGAACCCGGAACGAAGTGACGGGCCGTGTGCCCCTTTCGTCCATTGGCGGAGGGGCGGTCCTCGTGCCCTTGACACTCACTTCGTTCGTGGTTCGTACTGAAACCCCTGTCGCAGTTCCGGCACGCTCGATGCGGCGGACGCCGGCAGCGTCAGTCCTCGGCCTTCTCGCCCTCTGGCGCCATCTTCACGATCGCGGGATCGAACCGCGCGATCGGCTCGACCAGATCGGTCTGGCGGGCCATGACCTGGTGGATGTCCTTGTACACGCCGGGAGATTCGTCGGCGCCCGCGGACAGCACCGTGATGCCCTGCTTTTCGAGCGTGCCGCGCACCGCGCCGAAGCGGAATTTCTCGCGGGCCTTGTTGCGTGACATGAGGCGACCGGCGCCGTGGCTGGCCGAGTGCAGGCTCTGGGCGCTCCCCTTGCCGCGGACGACGAAGCCGGGCGTGCCCATCGAGCCCGGGATCACCCCGAGCACGCCCTCGCCCGCGGGCGTCGCACCCTTGCGGTGGACGATGACCTCTTCCTCGCGCTCGACACCGCCCGCGTCGCGAACGACGTGGCGCTCCTTCCACGCGAAGTTGTGGTGGTTCTCGACGCCCGCGATGACCCTGGCCCCCAGGTGGCGCGCGATCTCGCGGTGGATGATCGCGTGGTTGGCGCTGGCGTACTCGCCCATCAGGTTCATCGCGTCCCATTACTCGCGACCCGCCTGCGAGTCCAGGTCGAGCCACGCCAGGCGGGTGTGTTCCGGCGGCAGATCAGGGTGGAGCGACATGGCGAGCCTGGAATAGTGGTCGCAGACCGAGGCCCCCGTGCCGCGGCTGCCCGAGTGGCTCAACAGCGCGACGTACTCGCCGGGCGCGAGCCCCAGCCCCTCGCCCGTCACGGTCAGCCGGCCGAACTCGACGAAGTGGTCGCCGCTGCCGCTGGTGCCCAGCTGCGACCATGCCTTGTCCCTGAACCGAAGCGTGACCGGCGAGACCGACCAGTCCTTGTCGAGCACGTCGTGCTGCTTGCGCCGGTCGAAGGAGGCGCCGACGCCGAAACGGGTTTCGGTCTCGATCGCCCGCCCGAGCAGCCCGCGGTCGTGGTCCTTCTCGATGGAGCGCAACGGCAGGTCGAGCACCGTCAGCTTCATGCGGCAGGCGATGTCCACGCCCACGGCGTAGGGGATCACGCAGCCGCGCGTGGCCAGCACACCGCCGATGGGCAGGCCGTAGCCCACGTGCGCATCGGGCATGAGCGCGCCGGCGACCGCCACCGGCAGAGAACACGCGTTCTTGAACTGCGTGAGCGAATTGTCGTCAAAGTCGGTGTTGACTTCGCCCCAGGTTCGGAAGGGGCAGCATGTTTCGGGGGGATCGGCCATCGGCGATTATTCGCGATTCCCGAGGCAAGAAGCGGCGCGCCGAGCGTTCCCGTGTGAAGAACCGAGCGCGCTCGCGGCTACAATCGCCCACTTTTCGCCGACCCGCTCGGCGACCGTCAACAAGATTCTTTGACCTCTGGAGCCCCCGGTGTTCCTGATCCGTCACTCCAAGCCCGGCGACACGCCCACGCTGTTCAAGCTCGCGCGGATGGTGTACTTCATCAACCTGCCGCCCGACGAACGGATCATCGACGCCAAGATCCATCACAGCGCCTCGTGCTTCAAGGCGGTCGCGGGCGGCTCCCAGGACGTGCCGCAGTCCCAGCCCAGCCGCGCGGGGCAATCGCGCCGCAAGGGCAAACCCGGCGAGGGCGGCTTTGCGGGGAGCGAGCAGACCAGCCATCTCTTCATGTTCACGATCGAGGACCCCGAGGCCGGCTCGGTGATCGGGACTTCGCAAGTCCGCTCGCACCAGGGGGGGCGGGGCGACCCGAACTGGCGGATGAAGCTCGAGGAACGCAAGTTCTTCAGCACGAGCCTCGGCGTCGGAACGACGCACACCACGGCGCGTCTCGACGGCGACGAATCAGGGCCCACCGAGATCGGCGGCCTGATCCTTCAGCCGTCGTACCGAGGGCACGACAAGCGCCCCGGGCGGTTCCTGTCGTTCGTGCGGTTCCACTTCATGGGGCTGTACCGGTCGTACTTCGCCGACTCAATCCTGGCCGAGATGATGGCGCCGGTCTCGAGCGACGGCGACAACATCTTCTGGGATCACATCGGGCGCAAGTTCATCCCGGTGAAATACGCCGAGGCCGACCGCTTCTGCCAGCACAACCGCCGGTTCATCGATGAATTGCTGCCCAAGAGCGAGATCTTCCTGACGCTGCTCCCCTTGGAGGTGCTGAACACCGTGGGCGTGGTGTCGCGCGAGACGATCCCCGCGCGACGCATGCTCGAGAGCCTCGGGTTCAAGTACCGCGGCTACATCGACCCCTTCGACGGCGGGCCGCACCTGGACTGCCCCACCGACGAGATCGGGCTGGTGAAATCCACGCGCCGAGTGCAGGTCGGCAAGCCCATTTCGGCCGACAAGGCCGCGACGCCCGCGATCGTGAGCACGCTGTCGCCCGAGGGCGAGTTCAGGGCGACCGAGTGCGCGTGCGAACTGGACGGACGGGCGCTGCGCCTGCCGCAGGAGGCGATGGAGTTGATCAACGCCGCGCCCGGCGCCGAGGTCGGGTTCACGCCTTTGAAGGATGCGCCGGGCGCGCCCAAGGCGCCGGCCCGCAAGGCCCGCCGCTCGCGCAAGCGCGTCGGAGCCTGAGGTCATGGGCGAGCATCACCCGTCGCTTCGCAGGCCGCCCTCGAATCTGGTCGGGGGGAAGTGGGAACCCATTCCCGGCGATCGGGTCGTTTCGCGCAATCCCGCACACCCGCAGAGCGTCGTCTGGTCCGGGGCCCCCGTTGCCTCGCATCTCGATGCGGCGGTCGAGTCTGCGAGGAAAGCGCTGCCCGGCTGGGCGTCGTGGCCCCGCGAGCGGCGATTCTCCGTCCTTCGCCGCTTCCAGCAGGTGTGCAAGTCCCGCGAGAAGGACATCGCCGAGTTGATCTGCGACGAGACCGGCAAGGTGATGTGGGACGCGGCGGGCGAGGCGGGGTTGCTCGCGGCCAAGGTTGACATCACGCTCGATGAGTCTGCGCTCGGCGCGATGCGGCGCGTGAAGCCCTTCGAGGTCTCGCTCGGCGGGACGCGCAGCGGCAAGGCGTGGTTCAAGCCCCACGGCGCGATGGGCGTCCTCGGACCGTACAACTTCCCGATGCACCTGCCCAACGGGCACATCGTGCCGGCGCTGGCGCTGGGCAACACGGTCGTGCTCAAGCCCAGCGACAAGGCGCCGGCGTGCGGGCAGATGCTGGCGGAACTATTCCAGGAAGCCTTGGACGCCGAGGGCGCGCCGCCCGGCGTCGTGAACCTCGTGCAGGGCGGCGCGGACATCGCCGCGGCGCTTTCGAAGCACGACGGCTTCGACGGCATCCTGTTCACGGGCTCCTGGCCCGTCGGGCGGCGGATCATGGAGGCCAACCTCGACCGCCCGTCGCGGATCCTCGCGCTCGAGATGGGCGGGAATAATGCCGCCGTCGTCATGGACGATGCGGACCTGAAGCAGGCGCTGATCGAGTGCGTCCGCTGCGCGTTCATCACGACCGGGCAGCGATGCACCTGCACGCGCCGCGTGATCGTGCACGAGGCGGTCGCGCCGAAGTTCATCGCGGCGTTCTGCAAGGCGGCGAGCAACCTGATCGTCGGCGACCCGCGGGCGTCGCACCCGGTTTTCATGGGGCCGATCATCGGGGAGGCGGCGCGCGACGCGGTGATCGCCGGCGCCGGGTCCTTCGCCCGCGGCGGTGCCGAGGTGCTCATGCCGCCCACGAGGATCGACACGCCCGACAAGGGCTTCTACGTCTCTCCGGGCGTCGTCCGCGTCGATCGCTTCACGACTTCGTCCGACGAGCGCGACGCGGGGTGCGACGTCGAGATCTTCGGACCAATCGCCCGGGTCTCGGTCGTCCGCTCGCTCGACGAGGCGATCGAGCAGGCCAACGCGACCCGCTACGGCCTCGCGGCGTCGATCTTCACGAGGAACGCCGCGACCGCCGATCGCTTCATGCACGACTGCCGCGCGGGGTGCATCAACATCAACACGGGCACGGCGGGCGCGTCGAGCAAGCTGCCGTTCGGCGGGCTGGGGCTTTCCGGGAATCACCGGCCGGCCGGTTCTTTCAGCGTGGACTACTGCGCGTACCCGGTGGCAGGGATGGTTGAGACAGGGGACGCGGCGACGGTGGCGGCGGGGATGCGGGTTGAGGGCGACTGGCTGCGGTAGACTGCCCGGATGAGCCCCTTCCTCTTCGCGCTCGTGCTCGTGCGCATCGTCGGGATCTACCTGATCGCCGAGGGCGCCGTGCAGCTCGGCCAGGGCGCCGTTTCGACGACGCTGACGCTGATTCAGACACCGTCGCCGGGCACATCTGGCATCAGCTTCGCGAACGCCTGGCTGTGGCCGTTCCTGTACGCCGCGGTGTACATCGGCGCCGGGCTCGTACTGGTGCTGAGAGCGACACGGTTCGCACGCATCGCGTCGCGCGGCACCTACGCCGAGGGTCACTGCCAGCGGTGCGGGTACAACCTTGCCCCCGGTGGCTTGTCCAAGTGCCCGGAATGCGGGGATACGGAAGTCAAAGGGGAATAGGGTCGCTCAATACACGCTCTCGGGGAAGTAGTAGCTCTTCGCGTTCTCCGGCGTGATCAGCTCCACGTCGATCAGCAGGTGGCGCGGCATGAACTTCATGATCTCGTCCTTCTTGCCGTCGCGCAGCACCGACACCGCGAGCTGGATCCCCGTCGCGATCATGCTCGGGGGGTAGGTGATGTTGGCGGGAATGATCGAGCTCTGGTCCATCACCATCTTGACCACGTCCTTCATCCCGGCGCCGCCGAGCATCCACATCTCCTTTTCGCGCCCGGCTTCCTTGATCGCCTGGAGCGCCCCGAGGGCGATGTCGTCGTCCTGCGCCCACACCGCGTCGATCTTCTTGTGCTTGGTCAGGAAGGTCTTCATGACCTTCAGGCCCTTCTCGCGGTTCCAGTCGGCGGGCTGGCTGTCGAGGACCTTGATGTCGGGGTAGGCCTTCATCACCTCGAGGAACGCGTTGACGCGGTCGGTGTTCACGGTCACGCCGCTGATCCCTTGCAGGATCACGATGTCGCCCTTGCCGCCGAGCTTCTCGGCCATGAACTGGGCGCTCCGGCGTCCGAAGGCCTTGTTGTCGCCCTCGATGAAGATGTCGGCGACCGGCTTGGTGAAGCCGCGGTCCACGTTCACGATGAATACGCCGCGCTTGCTCGCCCGCTCGGCGACGGGCGTGAGCGCCTCGCTCTGGTACGCGAGGATGACGAGGGCGTCGACGCCCTTGGTCATCATGGCCTCGATGTCGCGGGTCTGGCGTGCCGCGTCGCCCGCGGTCTGGAACTGCCACTCGACATCGGGGTAGAGCTTCATCGCCTCCTTGGCCCACCAGCCGACGCCCGCCGTCCAGCCGTGGTCGGCCGCGGGCACCGACACGCCGATGCGGAGCTTCTTTGCCGGCTGCGCTTCGGCGCCCGGCACCGTGCTCGGCTTCCCGTACGCGGCCGGCGCCGCCACTGCGATCGTCCCCAGCCCAAGCCACACGGTGGCGGCCAACACGAGCATTTTCATCGCTGCACTCCTGAGCACAACCACTTCACGTTGATCGCTGCTGCTTGTTCTCACCGTTCCGTCCGTGCCTCTTCTCTGTGCCTCTGTGTCGTCCCTGTGGTGAATCCTCTTCCTACCTCCGCCCGCGCTGCAGAAGCACCGCCGCGACGATGATACTGCCCTTGAACAGCCCCTGCAGCGCCGGGTTGGCGTCGAACATCACCAGCAGGTTGTCGATCACCGCGAGCATCACCACCCCCACCACCGTCCCCGCGATGGTGCCGACGCCGCCGGACATCCGCGTGCCGCCGATCACCACCGCGGCGATGGCGTCGAGCTCCCACAAGACGCCCGTCCCGCTGTGGCTCGCCGAGTTCAGGTAGCTGGTGGCCATCAGGCTGCCCACGCCGGCCGTCGCGCCGCAGAGCGAGTAGGTCAGGAACCGCACCCGCGCCACGTGCACGCCCCCGTACCGGGCCGCGGTCTCGTTGTCGCCGATCGCCCGAACGTTCATCCCGAAATTGGTCCGCGTCAGGAGCAGGTGCGCGAGCGCCGCCACGACGACAAAGCCGACCACCGGGTACGGGATCATGAGACTCACGCGCTCGCCCTCGTGAGCGAGCGGGATCCCGCGCGTGCCCAGGAGCGCGAAGAAGTCGTTCTTCGGGCTCACCGTCCCGTCGTCGGCCAGCGTCTGCGCGACCGACTTGAACGCGGCCATGGTCGCCAGCGTCGCGATGAACGGCGCGATCCGCCCGACCGACACCATCGCGCCGTTGAACGCCCCCAGCACGCCGCCCCCGCCGATGCAGATCGCCGCCGCGAGCAGGAGCACGCCCCAGCGCCCCGCCCCGTCGGGGTCCACGCGGTTCATGCCCACGATCGCCGCCACGCCCAGCAACGCCGCGGCAGAGCCGACCGAGAGATCGATCCCTCCCAGGGTGATCACGAACGTCATCCCGATCGCCGCGAGCCCGACGGGCGCCGCGTTCCAGAGGATGTTCTGGAAGTTGACCGGGTCGCGGAACGGCTCCTTGAGCGCCGCGCCGACCGCGACGAGCAAGAGCAGCGCCACCAGCGGACCGAACCGCTCCACCACGCGCCACAGC
>CAZCPB010000101.1:0-13671 GCA_964500365.1 uncultured Phycisphaeraceae bacterium | reverse complement strand
CTTCGGGGTGCGCCCCGTCTAGGTCCTTATCCGGGGGTTTCGCTCGCGGACTCGCTCCACCCCCGGCTGCACACGAACAGCCCTTCGGGCTGACGAGAAAGAGTGCGAGCGCGCAGAGCTTGCTGAGCAGGTCGAGCAAACCGATCACGGTGCTGCGGGTCAGGCGCCGATGGGCTCGGCCGGTTCACCGCCGGATCCAGGCGGAGAAACTGCCATCGCCCGCCCATTCGCGGGCGCGGTCAGAGATCATGCACCGGGACTGGAGTTCCTCGAACGTGGAATCGCGGGGCAGGAGCCCGAGCCGGTAGGCCAGCCGCGCCGCGCCCGTCGGGAGCACGACGGGAAGCGACCACGGCACCTCCACGTCGGCGACTCTGTTGGCGTGTTCCATGATCGTCGTCGTGCAGGTCTCCGTCAGCGTGTTGTAGAACCGGGGCGCCGCGAGGAGCGCGTTGGCCCTGTCCAGCATGAGCAGGAGCATCGCGCGCAAGCGCGTGGGAGAGGAAGCGATCGGGAACAGGTAGACGCGATGCCCGCGGATCGTGGTCCGGAGACGGATCACGTCGGACTCGTCGGCGAAGACGTACATGAGCTCGTAGTTGCGGAAGAGGCCGCGCAGGGGCGAGTACCGTTCGCCCTTCTCGCGCCGGATCTCAACCGACACCGCGAGGCACCTCCCGTCCTCGAAACCAAACGTGATCATGGCGTGCGCAAGGCCGATCGCGGGATCGATCTCCTCGAGGACGAACCAGGCGCCGGTCAGGGATTTCATGTCGTACGTCCGGTCTTCGAAGCGGACGTCGAAGTCTTCGAGAGACCGGTACTCGCAAGCCCGTACTCCGCGGATGGTCAGCAGGTCACCGTTGACCTCGGCGAACGGCAGGACGGCCTGCTCCGGCGCCCAGTCGCGGGCGTTGCTGGGGCGCACCGTGAGCCACAGGAGCCCGGCGACGGCGCAGGCGCCGAGTACCGCGAGCTCGCCGCGCCGCAGCCTGGCGAAGGCGAACACGACGGCGCCGAGAAACGCGCAGGCCAGGACGGGGCGCAGCGGGTCGAGGGCGTGCCCCCCGATGGGCGCGAGCCAGAGCGCCCCCGCCGACCAGGCGACGATCGCGCCGAGCGCGGTCCGGGCGAGCGCGCGCCGTGCGAGGGTTGTCCAGCGACCTTGCTGCGGCCGCGCGCCGTGCGAGCCTGTGGTCATGGACGTGCGATTCTCCCGGAACGCCGATCGCGGACCGACTTCGGCCACTGCCTATCGCGCGCCGGGCAGTCTACTGCGCGGGCGTGACCAGGGTGCTTCTTCGGGGCGGAAGACGACGCGGGTGACCGGCGCCGGTTCAGAGTGGAGCGCCCCGAAGGACACGGCGTGGCGCCGGGGAGGCGCGACGCGCGCCGCCGTCGCAGTTCCGAGCGGTCAGGCCCGCGCATCGAGATGTCCGGGAGAACAACCGGGCTTTCACGGCGTGGCGGGCTCGGGGGCGCCGGGGCTTGCGACCTCGCGTACGACCCGGCGGAGTTCCACGAGCGACGCTTCGTCCGCGGGACCGCGGGCGGACCAGTAGACGCGCCCTTCGCGGTCGACGACGCCGACCCAGATGCGCGCGGGGTTGTCGATGCCCGCGAGCGTGCGAAACTTCTCGGTGTCGGTGTAGACGGTCACGGTGCGCTCGCGGGCGGAGAAGGCGGGGATGCCCGATCGCATGCCGCCGTCAATCCATCCTCTGACCAGTCCCCAGGAGCCCGAGATCGTCGGCAGCTCGTAGTACTCGACGTTGGCGTGGTCGGCGGCGATGTCGCGTGCCGCGGGGATCCACGTGTCCACGTCGGGCTGCTGGCGCTGGTAGAAGGCGACCATGAGGATGTTGAACGGGGCATCCAGTCCGGACGGGATGACGATGTTGCGCCCGTTCAGGTTGTCGCCGGAGACCTCGGGGAACGTCGGAGCCAGAGGGTCAAAGGTTCGTCCGCTGACGGGCGTGCCGCATCCGGGAGTGAGCAGCATGAACGAAACACATGCCGCGGCAGCAACGGCGGCTCCCGCGAAGAAGGAAATGGTTGGCGACATGCAGAGGGACTTCGGTTGATCACGGCGGGCGGATTCGGGTCGCGGCGTTTCGGGCCGGCGCGGCGAGCGCGACCCCGGGGGAAACGATGGCACCTGAAGCCGCGGCGGTTCGCGTGCGCACGATCGGCGGGGCGCGTGCGCACGATCGCGGCGCCTAGGTCCGCTCGTTCCCGCTCGGTGCGAGCGGCCTTGCCGCGTGTTCGACCACGAGAGAGAGGAATTCCTCATGGCACGCGGGATCACTGACGAAAAACCAGTACTCGCCGAGTTGGTTGTTGACGGTGAAATGGTGCCGGCGAAAATCGAAATCGATCCACGCTTCCACGACGCCGTCGGTGACGAGGGAAACGTTCATCGCGCCGTCGAGGCTCGCCATGTGCCGTTCGAGCACATCCCAGTCTTCTCGCTGAGGCAGCGATGCGAAGTGGCGCGAGCCGTCGCGCATGACGTCGCAGGAGATCGGCACACTCACCATTCCGGCCCGCCGTTGTACCTGCCGTACACGTCGGCCATCGCCTGCACCATCTCGCCGAGGGTGCAGTTGCAGAGGGCGCCGTCGATGAGCGCGGGCATGACGTTGGTCGCGTGGAGCGAGTCCAGAGACTTCAGATTCGAGATTTCAGATTTGAGATAGGAGACCGGGCGGCCCTGGCACGCCGCACGGATGTTGTCGAGCGCCCTGGCGACATCGCTTGCGCTGCGCTTCTTCTTGAATGCCGCCAGGCGCTCGCACTGATCGACCTCGACCTGGTGCGGGATGTTGAGGATGTCGATCGGCCGCTTCTCGTCGTTGTCGGTGTAGGCGTTGACGCCGACGATGATGCGGTCGCCGGCCTCGCACTCTTCGCTGAAGCGGTAGCTCGCCTCGGCGATCTGGCGGCGGAAGTAGCCCTTGTTGATGCCGGCGACGACGGCGCGGCCGTACGTGGAGTGCGGCGCGTACGCCGGGTGCGACGCGGCACCCTTCGTCGCTTCGTCGCTCCGTCGCTTCGTCCCCCCTCCGTAATCCCCCATCCGGTCGATCTCGTCGATGTAATTGAGCGCCTCGCGCTCCATGGTGTCGGTGAGCTGCTCGATGAACCACGAGCCGCCCAGCGGGTCGGTCACGCGGGTGACCCCCGTCTCGTGGGCAAGGATCTGCTGCGTCCGCAGCGCGACCGTCACGGCCTGCTCGGTCGGCAGGCCGAGCGTCTCGTCCATGCTGTCCGTGTGCAGGCTCTGGCACCCGCCGAGCACCGCGGCCATGGCCTGGTACGCGACGCGGACGATGTTGTTGAGGGGCTGCTGCTCCGTGAGCGAGCACCCGGCGGTCTGCACGTGGGTCTTCATGAACCACGAGCGCTCGGACTTGGCCCCGTAGCGGTCCTTCATGACGCGGGCCCAGATGCGGCGGGCGGCGCGGAGCTTGCAGATCTCCTCGAAGAACTCGTTGTGCGAGTTGAAGAAGAAGCTGAGGCGCGGCGCGAACGAATCGATGTCGAGGTTGCCGGTCTGCGCGTGGCGCTCCATGCAGGCCTCGACGTATTCCATGCCGTCGCGGAGCGTGAAGGCCAGCTCCTGCGTCGCGGTCGAGCCGGCCTCGCGGATGTGGTAGCCGGAGATCGAGACGCTGTTCCACCTTGGCACGTAGGCGGACTGGAACTCGATCGTGTCCACGACGAGCTTCACCGAGGGCTCGGGCGGGTAGATGAACTCGTTCTGGGAGTGGAACTCCTTCAAGATGTCGTTCTGGAGCGTGCCGCCGAGATTGTCCCAGGACATGCCCCGCTGCAGGGCGTGGGCGAGGTACATCGCCCAGATGACGGCCGCCGGGCCGTTGATGGTCTGCGACACCGTGACCTTGTCCACGGGGATGTCGGCGTAGAGCCTGTGGATGTCCTCGATCGTGTCGATGGCGACGCCGCACTTGCCGACCTCGCCGACGCAGAGCGGGTCATCGCTGTCGCGCCCCATGAGCGTGGGCAGGTCGAACGCCGTCGACAGGCCGGTGTTGGCGCTCGTGCCCTTCGCGGCCTGCAGGAGATACTTGAAGCGCTTGTTCGTATCGTCGGCCGAGCCGAAGCCGGCAAACTGGCGCATGGTCCACAGGCGGGTGCGGTAGCCCTGCGGGAACAGGCCGCGCGTGTACGGGAACTGCCCCGGCTGCGCCCCCTTGCCGAGGTCGCGGTCGATGTTCGCCAGCGACTCGGGCTTCGACTGCGGCGTATACGCTGGATCGAGGACCAGGCCGGAGATGGTTACGGCGTTCGGATCGACGGCCGGCGGGACGGCGGGGGTCGCGGCCGGGCGGGTTGGCGCGGTGGTCATGATGGAAGTTTATCGGGGTGGCGGGCGGTCGGGAACGCAGAATGTGCGCCAGACGGCCGCCCGCGGCAGTGAAGCCGATCCGGGCGAAGTCCGTATGCTGGATGAGCACCGGCGGGTTTCTTCCCGACGCGGGCCGCCCGCGCGTGCGGCCCCTGACCCCATGCTCCACCTGCTCGCACAATCCCAGGACACGTCCGGCGCCGATTCTTCCGCGCCCTCCTTTCTTGAAGGGCCTTTCGCATCGCTCGGGATCGCGCTCGTGCTCGGGCTGCTCGTCGGCATGCAGCGCGAGCGCACCAACCGGCGGGTGGCCGGCGTCCGCACGTTCGCGCTGATCACGGTGCTCGGCTGCGGGTCGGCCCTCGCGGCCTCGGTGCTGGCGAGCCCCTGGGTCGTCGCGGCCGGCGCGGCGGGCCTCGCGGCCCTGCTCATCATGGGGAACTTCCTCGGCAAGACGCCGACCAAACCCGGTCCCGGGATCACGACCGAGGTCGCCGCGCTCGTCATGTACTTCGTCGGCGCGCTCCTGGGGGCGGGAGAGCGGGGCATCCCCGCGGCAATCGGCGGGGGCGCGGCGGTGCTCCTGCAGTTCAAGGCCCCGCTGCACCGGTTCATCCGCCAGCTCGGCGATCGGGACGTGCGCGCGATCATGCAGTTCGCGCTCATCAGCGCCGTGATCCTGCCCGTGCTCCCCGACCGCGACATGGGCCCGTACGACGCCCTCAACCCCCGCCGCATCTGGATGATGGTCGTGCTCATCGTGGGCCTCAGCCTCGCGGCATACGCGGCCTACAAGTTCGTCAAGGCGCGCTCGGGCGACCTCGTGGCCGGCGTGCTGGGCGGCCTCATCTCGAGCACCGCGACCACCATCAGCTTCGCCCGCCGCGCCAAGAGTTCACCCGCCGCGGTGAACTCGGCCGTGCTCGTGATCATGATCGCCACCACGGTCGCGTACGCCCGGGTGCTCGTGCTGGTCGCGATCGCCGCGCCGGCGGCGCTCTCCGCGATGGCCCTCCCGATCGGGCTGATGCTGCTGGTATCCGCCGGGGTCGCGGGGGCGTTGTGGTGGCGGACGGAGCACGGCCCGACGGCGATTCCCGAGCAGGGAAACCCCAGCGAGCTCAAGTCGGCACTCATGTTTGGCGCGATCTACGCGGTCGCCCTGCTAGCGACCGCCGCCGCCCAGGACTGGTGGGGCAACCGCGGTCTCTACGTCGTCGGCCTGCTCGCGGGGCTGGTGGACCTCGACGCCATCACGCTCTCGACATCGCGGATGACCGCCGGCGGAGTGGCCGCGTCGGAGGCGTGGCGCGCGATCGTCCTCGCGTCGATCTCCAACATGGTCTTCAAGGGCGGCGCGGCATGGGTGATCGGCGGACGAGGTCTCGGCCTTCGCCTGGGGGCCGCGTTCGGGATCGTGATCGGCGCGGGGCTTCTGCTCGTGCTCCTGTGGCCGCGCCCGTAGATACCGCTCAGGCCAGGGCCTTGAACGCCCGGTCCACGTCGCTCACGCCGAAAAAGAGACGCGAGGGACTGCCCCGCGCCGTGCTCCCATAGACGTAGTTGACGTTGACGCCCGCGCGGGCGAGCGCCCGCGCGAGCCGCTCGAGTTCGCCCGGCTTGTCCACGGCCTCGACGGCGAGAACCTGCTGGGCGCACACGGTGTGCCGCGCGAGCGCCGCACGGGCCTTGACGGCGGGCGTCGCGATCACCCGCACCCAGCCGCAGTCGGTGTTGTCGCTGACCGAGAGCGCCTCGATGTTGACGCGGGCCTTGCGGAGCGTCGCGCACAGGTCGGCCAGCGTGCCGGCCGTGTTGTCGAGCGCGACGGCGAACTGGACGGCCCGAGAAATGTTCGATGAAGCCCGGACGCGGCGTGCCATGGTTCCTCCCTCGGGTGATACCCCCGCGTGTTATACCACGGCCCCGCCCTCAGCACCCGCCCTCGAAGCGCGCGGCAAAGCCATCGAAGTCGTCGCCGTTCACAAACCCGTTGCGGTCGAAGTCCGCCTTCGGGCTGCCGGCCTCGAACGCCTCGACGAACAGGTCGAAGTCGTCGCCGTTCACGAAGTTGTTCACGTCGAAGTCGGCGGCGCAGCGGTACTCGTACGCGCCGCGGTCGGTGCGGGGGAAGCCGTTGAAGTCGCCGTCCATGGCCCGCGGCACGCCGAGCCCATCGAACGGCATGGCCTCACCGCGATCGCCGTCGCCGTCGGCGTCGGCCCAGTCGGGCGGAACGAGGGAGTCATCGCCCGACTCGACGCACGCCGAGCCCGCCGCGAGCTGGTAGTTGTCGTCCTCCGAGCCTTGGAACATGTCCGCGCCCTCGGGGTCGAGGAAGCCCGCGGGCGCATCGAAATTCCCCGAGCCGCCCAGCGCGCCAGTCCACCCGGTGACCAGGCAGCTCTGCACGTCCGCCGCGGCCGAGCCGTTCTCGAGGTGCACCTGCGCCCCCTCGCCGAGCCCGAACATGTCGCTGTTGTCCGACAGGATGCAGTTGTGAAGGAACGCCGACCCGCCCGCGTCCACCCGCACCCCGCCGGCGCGCATCAGCGCGAAGTTGCCGACCAGCGTGCAGCCGGTCAGGCGCGTTTCCCCGCAGCACGCCGAATGCACACCGCCCCCTCGCCGCGCGCTCGTGTTCCAGCCGATCTCGCTGCTGGCGATCCGCACGGCGCCCCCCGCGTTCAGGACGGCGCCGCCGTCCTCGACGACGGACGAGTTGGCGATGAACCGGCACAACGCGATGTCCGCCGCCGCGCCCGCGCCCGCGTGGACCGCCCCGCCCGCGCCCGCGACGTTCATGATGAACACGCAGCCGACCATTTCCACCCGCGCGCCGCCCCCCGACACGCTCACGGCGCCGCCGTACGTCGCCTGGCTGCTCTCGAAGCGGCACGATTCGAACCGCGCCGAGATCGCCGCGCCCGTGCCGACGACACAGACCGCGCCCCCCGACCCCTCCTCCTTCGGTGAGACCGCCGCGTGCTCGATGAACGTGCACCCGACCACGGTCGGCCCGCAATCGGTCACCAGCAGTCCCCCGCCCCGCAGGTCCGGCCCGTCGGCGTTGCCGCCGGTGATGATGAACCCGTCGAGAACCGTGCTCGCTCCGATCGCCGGGTCCGACGCCGTCACGACGTGCGTGCAATTGTCGTCGCGGTTGATCCACGTGGGCTCGTCATCGCCCACGCGGTCGCCCGAGAGCACGGTGAGATACGTCGGCGCATCGCGCGACTCGAACGCATCGTTGTCCCCGGCGAACCCGCCGAAGACCCGCACGCCCGCCTTGAGCGTGAACGTGGAAGTCCGGTCCCCGGGGACCGACGGCACGTAGGTGCCGGCGGCCACGCGGATCTCATCGCCCGACGCCGCCGCGACCAGCGCCTCGTCCAGCGTCGAGAACGCCGTCGCGAACGACAGCCCATCACCGCCGGGGCCGGCCGAGGCGCGGACGAACCAGACGGTATCGGCGCGCGCGGCCGCCGAAACCCATACCGCGCCGAGGATCGCAGCGAGTTCCCGAACGCCCACCCGCGCCTCCACACCCCACATCCGTGTGTACATCGGCGGTCGATCCGCTTCAAGTGATTCTGACCGCACCCGAATCGGCCTGAACTTCTCGTTATCGCGGGGCGGTCCCGGCCGGCGGCGCATCGTCGCCCCGCGCGGCAAGTGCGCGGGCCTGGTTGTCGAAGAACTCGATGCAGCGGGCGACGTTCTCCTCGAGTTCCTTCCCCCGCCCGACCTCGTACTCGACGTACACCTGGCCCCGGAAACCCTGGCGCTTCAGCTCGGCGAGCATCCCCGGCGCATCGGCGTCCCCGGTTCCCCACACCGTGTCGAGCCCCTTCGAGACATCCTTGAAGTGCAGCTCGACGATCCGCCCTTCCAGGGTCCTGAGGCACTCGGTCGCGCGAAGGCCCGAGCGCGGCCAGTGCCCCGTGTCCGCGCACGCGCCGAGCCGCGTCGAGCGGCCCCGCAGCGCCTCGAGCACCGTCTCGGGATTCCAATAGATCGACGGGCGCGGGTGGTTGTGGATCGCGACGATCTGGCCGTACTCGTCGGCCAGGCGCGACGTCAGGTCCCGCGCCTCGGGCATCGGCTCGGCGACCAGTGTCCGCAGGCCCATCGCGCGGGCGAACTCGAAGTGGCCGCGGGCCTCCGCTTCGTCGTTCTTCATCCCCACCACGCCGTAGCTCACGGCCTTCACCCCCGCGCTCTCGAGCTTCCGCTTCAGCGCGTCCACCTGCTCGCCGCTCAGGCCCGGCCCGACCTCGGCCGACGGGTTCTCGGGGCTCAGCGGCTGCCCGGGGTAGAGCTCGATGTACCGCAAGCCCAGCCGGGCCGCTGTCTCGATCGCCTCGAACGCGGTGCGGTCGCGGAAGGTCCACGCCTGCAGACCCAGCTGCCAGCCCAGGCTCTCCGCGGCGCGGTCGTCGCGCGCCGAGCGTGCGGGTTGCGCCGGCGACACCGCCGGGGCCTGCCCCCGGGCCGCCAGCGGGGACAAGACCAGAGCGCAGACCGCCGCCGCGAGCGCCGATAAGACGTAGAGGTTCATGCTGACGCACAGCGTAGGGCGGGGCCCGCGCCCGGCCCGCGCCCCCCGTCGCCGCGGCTCCCGGAGGCAGCGTTGGAAGCAAACGTCCGGCAGCAGGTCATGGAGCTGGCGCGTCGGGCCGCGGGCTTGCCCGCGCCCCAGCGCGACGCGCTGCTCGCCGGCCTCGAGCCCCGGATCCGCGAGCGCGTGCTCGAGGTCCTCGCCCGCCACGCCAGCGCCACGATCGCCGGCGACAGCACCGGCGTGCCGGTCGAGGTCCCCCCGCCTCACCTGCACTCGCCCCCCGTCCGCCGCATCGGCCGCTACGCCGTGCTCAGCGTGCTGGGCGAGGGCGGCATGGGCGTCGTCTACCTCGCCGAGCAGGAGCGCCCCCACCGACAGGTCGCGCTCAAGGTCGTCCGCGCGGGCGCCACCTCGCCCCGCCTGCTCCGGCGGTTCGAGCTGGAGTCCTCGGTGCTCGCGCGCCTGCACCACCCCGGCATCGCCCAGATCCACGAGGCCGGCACCGCCGACGTCGACGGCGCCACCGTCCCGTTCTTCGCGATGGAGCTCGTCCGCGGCAGGCCGCTCACCGAGCACGGCGCGACCCTGCCCGTGCGCGAGCGGCTCGAGCTGTTCATCAAGGTCTGCGACGCTGTCCAGCACGCCCACGCCAAGGGCGTCATCCACCGGGACCTGAAGCCCGGCAACATCCTCGTGGACGACGGCGGTCAGCCCAAGGTGCTCGATTTCGGCGTCGCCCGCGCGACCGATTCCGACGTCGCCACCGCCACCATGCAGACCGACCGCGCCCAGCTCGTCGGCACCGTCCCCTATATGAGCCCCGAGCAGATCGCCGGCGACGCCGCGGAACTCGACACCCGCTCCGACGTCTACACGCTCGGCGTCATCCTCTACGAGCTCCTCGCCGGCTCGCTCCCCCACCGCGTGCTCGACAAGAACATCGCCGAGGCCGCGCGCATCATCAGCACCGACGACCCCGCGCCGCTCTCGTCCAGCGACCGCACGCTCCGGGGTGATCTCGAAACGATCGTCGGCAAGACGCTCGAAAAGGACCGCGCCCGGCGCTACCAGTCGGCCTCCGAGCTGGCCGAGGACCTCAAACGCTTCCTCCGCGACGAGCCCGTCAGCGCCCGCCCCCCCAGCGCCGCCTACCAGATCCGCAAGTTCGCCGCGCGGCACCGCGGGCTGGTCGCCGGCCTCGCCGCCGCCGCGGCGGTCCTCGTGCTCGGCATCGTCGGCACCAGCCTCGGCATGGCCTCGGCCCAGCGCGCCCGCGAGCGCGCCGACGTCGAGGCCCGCACCGTCAAGGGCATCAACGACTTCCTCATCAACAAGCTCCTCATGGCCGCCAGCCCCGAACAGTCCCTCGGGCGCAAGATCACCGTCGACGAGGTCCTCGGGCGTGCCGCGGCGGAGATCGAGAGCTCATTCCCCGGCGACCCCACCGTCCGCGCCTCGCTGCACCAGACGCTCGGCCGCGCCTACCTCGCCCTCGGCGACGCGGCGCAGGCCTCGAAGCACCTCACCTCGGCCCTCGAACTCCGCCGCGCCGTCCTCGGACCCCGTCACGCCGACACCGCCACCAGCCTCCACGACCTGGGCTCCCTGGAGTTCCGCCGCTCGCGCTGGGCGGAGGCCGAGGCGCTCTTCGTCGAGGCCGAGCGAACCCTCGCCGCGCTCGACCCTTCGGACCCGCGCGTGGGCGAACTGATGGCCCAGCGCGCCGCGGTCATCAGCAACCTCGGCCGGCGCGACGAGGCCGAGTCGCTGCTGCGGGCCGCGCTGGCCGCCAGCGAACGCCTCCGCGGCCCGGAACACAACGACACCCTCGCGATCGTCAACAACCTCGGCTTCACGCTCCACGACCTCGGGCGCGTGAACGACGCGATCCCGATGTACGAGCGCGTCGTCGAGGCCCGAACCCGCGCGCTCGGCCCCGACCACCCCGGTACCCTGCTCGCGCTCAACAACCTCTCGACCGCCTACTGGGACGCCGGCGACCTGCGCGGCGCGTGGGAGATCCAGACGCGCGTGCTCGACGCCCGGCGGCGCGTCAGCGGGCCCGACCACCCCGACACGTGCCTGGCCATGTCCAACGCCGCGTTCCTGCTCGAGAAGCTCGGCCGCCGCGACGAGGCCCTGGCCCTCTACGAGGAAGCCCTCCGCGCCGAGCAGGCCCGCTTCGATTCCGGGCACGGCGACGCCAGCCAGCTCGCCGCCCTCCGCGACAACCTCTCCTCCGTGCTCCAGGCCATGGAACGCTGGGACGAGGCCGAGGTCCATCTCCGCGCGGCGCTCGCCCTCATCTCCGAGTCGCAGGGGCCCGACAGCATCGAGGCCATGGTCATCAACCACAACCTGGGGGCCTACCTCGTCCGGCGCGAGAGGCTCGACGAAGGCGCCGCGATCCTCGAAGCCAACCTCGCCCGGCGCGAGCAGGCCCTCGGCCACGACCACCCCGACACCCTCGCCTCACGCTTCAACCTCGCCCTGCTCCGCGCCGAGCAGGGACGGCTCGACGAGGCCGAGACCATGGCAAGATCCGTACTCGTGGACCGCCGGCGCGTGCGCGGCCAGCAGCACCCGGCGACGCTCGCGGCGCTCTACGCGCTGGCCGACATCCTCAACCGGCACGCCAAGCCGGACGAGGCTCTCGAATTCGCCGAGGAGTGCCTGCGCCTGAACGAGGCCAGGGCCGGCGCCGACGACGCCGAGACCATCAGGGCCGCGCGCCTGGTCGATCAAATCCGGGCCGCGGGCGGCGGCCGAGCCGGGCGGTCGTCGGAACGCGCCGGCGGCCGGTGACGGCGCACATCGCGCGTCGATCGGGGGCACGGCCGCTCAAGAGACCCGCTCACGCCGCCATCGACCGCATGAACTCGCCCAGCTCGCGCAGCTCGTCGGCCGTCGCCGCATCGATCCCGAGGCTCCGCACGACGTGCTCCGGCGTGGCCCCCGAGCGCCGGAACCGGTGCGTCAGCAGCGCGCTGCCCGACGAATCGACCAGCGTCGCCGTCGCGTTCTCGTCCTCGTCGCCGGTGATGCGGAGCGTGAACCCGCCGACGCTGAAGGTCGGCGCGTTGGACCGGTCCGCCTGGATCGACCCCGCCAGCGCCCGCTCCATCACGTCCACCAGCTGGTGGTGCACCCGCATCGACAGGTCCTCACCGTCCTTCACGCCCTCGGCCACGTCGCCGAAGAGCGACAGCGCCGAGCGGTACTCCGACAGCGCCCTCGTCACCGAGCCCTCGAGCGCCGCCGTGTCCACGCCGAGCACCCGCCCCGCGATCGTCGAGAGCGGCGCGCCCTCCTCGGGCAGCCCCGTCCGCGCGCTCAACCGCACCGCGCCCACGTAGTACGCCAGCCGCTGCAGGCGGTACACGCGGTCGGCCCGCGAGGTGTCGCCCGGCGAGGTGTGGTGCCACTCCAGCGGACGCGACAGCACCTCGGGCAGCTTCCAGCGCGTCGCCAGCACCTTGATCACGTCCACGTGCGTGAAGGGCAGCGACCTGAACTCCAGCACGAACTGCCGCGACGGCGGCTCGTCGCGCTCCACGATCGCCGCGAACGCCGGGCCGATCAGCTTCTCCATCAGGGGCAGCCCCGCGTCGATCATCAGCCCGACGATGAAAGCCTCCGACGCCAGGCTCGGGAACAGCCGGCGCGCCAGCTCCGACGCCAGGCACGCCCGCAGCACCGACTCGCCCCACACCCGCCTCGAGTACCGCGCCTCGCGGTCCGTGCTCGCCGTCCGGCTCAGGTAAAACCCCAGCGAGAACGACCTCAACCGCTCGATCCCCAGCAGCGTGCACGCACGGTCCAGCGCCGTCACCGGCTCCCGCTGCGCGAAGAACGCCGAGTTCACCAGCCGCAGCAGCCGGCCCGTCAGCGCCGGGTCCGTACGGATCGCGCGCGCGTACTCCTGAACCTGCGCCCCGGGGTTCGACACCAGCTCCACGATCCGCGCCGCAACATCCGGCTGGGTCGCGATCCCCATCCGCGAAAGACGCACATCGAGCTGCGCGTGCAGCTCGACGACCTCTTCCGCTGTCAATTCGCACCGGGCCTTGGGCACGCCGCCGACCCCCTCTTGCAACGATCCGGGCACGGACCGGGAACCGCTCTTCTCCTTACTTTCGACTCATGCGCCACCGAACATGAACCGGCCGCGGCCCGCGCTGCGCGAATCCCGGGGGCCTGTCCGGATAACCGGCTACCGTTGACCCGACGGATCGACGGGGCGCGCGGGGACAAGGTGTGGATCACCTGTCCTCTGCACGCGCCGAGCCCGCGGAGCAGGGAGGCTGTCGGCGATGTCGCAACTGGAAGCCAAGCCCTCCGACCGCCGCCGCCGCTTCGACCCCGAGTTCACCCAGCGCATCGAAAAACTCTTCGACCGCCTCCCGCCCCACTCGCTCGAGGCGGAGATGTCCCTCCTGGGCTCGATGCTCCTCGACCCCGCGGCGGTCGGCGATGTGCTCTCCATGGTCCGCAAGCCCGAGGAGTTCTACAACCAGGCCCACGCCGAGATCTTCCGCGCCATCGTCGATGTCTACGACAAGCACCACTCCGGCGACCTCGTGCAGATCGTCGAACTGCTGCGCGACAAGGCCCAGCTCGAGGGCGTCGGCGGCCCCGACTACCTCGCCGAGCTCGCCGAGAGCGTCCCCAGCGCCGTCAACGCCCCCCACTACGCCCGCATCGTCTCCGAGAAGTCGCGCCTCCGCCGCCTGAT
>CAZCPB010000100.1:0-13951 GCA_964500365.1 uncultured Phycisphaeraceae bacterium | reverse complement strand
AGAGCGAGACGCCGACGAGCATCATGATCGGGTCGTACCAGGCCATGAGGATCGCGTAGAAAACGGCCGTGAGCAGGCCGATCGAGTTGGCCGCCAGCTCGCCGGTGAGGAGCTGGGCGACGCGGTCGTTGCTGGCCACGCGACCGCTGACGTCGCCCGCGTAGCGCTGGGCGAAGAAGCTGGTGGGCAGCCGGAGCACGTGCCAGAGGAACTTGCCGGTCATGACCACCGAGAGCTTGGTCGAGGCGCGCATCAGGTAGAACCGCTGCAGGGCGGTGAAAATGCCCCGCATCACGGCGGCGCCCGCCATGCCCAGGAGCACCGGCGCGATCCAGTTGTCGAAATTGGCGACCAGCACGTTGTCCACGAAGACCTTGGCGAGGGTCGGGATGGCAAGGCCCGGGATGACCATGCCCAGGCCCGCCAGGACGCAGAACGTGACGCCCGAGGAGACGCCGGCGAAGCGTGAGGCCAGGCCGCGGAGGACGCTGGGCCGCTGCCCGCCGCGCTTGAACTCGGGCCCCGGCTCCATGACCAGGACGATCCCGGTGAAGGAGCGGTCGAACTCGGCGTGGGTGACGGTGCGGCGACCCGAGGCGGGGTCGTTGAGGTACACGAGCTTTCGGCCGATCCCCTCGAGGACGACGAAGTGGTTGAACTCCCAGAAGATGATGGCGGGGAGGGCGATGTCCCGGAGGTGCTCGGGCTCCATCTTGTAGCCCGAGCCGGTCATGCCATGGAGGCGCGCCGCGCCGAGGACGGAGGCGGCGTTGCTGCCGTCGCGCGAAACGCCGCAATCGACGCGGAGCTGCTCGAGGGCGACGTACTTGCGGTGGTAGGCCAGGCACATGGCCAGGCAGGCCGCGCCGCATTCGACGGCCTCCATCTGGAGGACGGTCGGGGCGTGCACGCGCCGGCGCCGGCGTCGCCGGGGCTTGGACTCTTCGGTCTCGGCGGTGTCCGGAGTTTCGGTCTCGCCCATGCTCAACCCTCGTCCCCGAGCTGGGGGATGACGAGGCTCACCGGGCGCTGCTTTTTGATGGTGATCCAGCCGGTGCAGAGGGTGCCCTCGGAGATCTGCACCGGCGGGCCTTTCCCGGACGTCCACTTGAAGCCGCTCGTCGTGGTCGTGTCCACGGCAAGGCTGACGGTGACTTCGAGCGGAAGTCCGACGTCGCGGACGAACTGCTCCACGAGGCTGGGGTCGCCGAGACGGACGAGCATGGCCGAGCGGCTGGTGGGCACCTCGGCGACGGTCTCAACCTGGCCGATGATGCTGCCGTGCTCCTCGCGCTTGACGGTGCTCGGGAGAATGAAGGCCTCCATGCCCTTCTTGATGCTCTTCCCCGGTCCGGCCTTGACGTAGAGCACGGCGGTCAGCTCGGCGCGGTCGCCGCGGGCGCTCTGCAGGAAGAGAATGGGGTCGCCCGCGGCAACGTTGGTGTTGACGGCGGCGCGGATCTCGGCGATGCGCCCCGAGACCTGGCTGACGATGCGGCTCTCGCGCTGGATGCGGTCGCGGAGCAGCTCGACCTCGCGGGCGGCCTTGTCCACCTCGAGCTGGCGGTTGAGTCGGTCGCGGTCGCGCTGGGCGTCGGCGGACTTGGCCTGCGCGCCGAGCTTTTCGAGCTGGCTGCGCGAGGCCTCGATGGTGGCCTCGATCGCTTCGATCTCCTCCTGCACGCGCTTGACGTCGATCTCCGTCATCATGCCGTCGGCGACGAGCTGCGCGACGGAGGCCTTGTACTCCCGGCGCCAGGCGATCTTTTCCGTGAGCTTGGAGATCAGCGCTTCGAGCTCGCGCCGCTCGACGGCGGACACGTTCTGCTGGACGTCGCGGAGCTCGATGTCGGAGGCGTCGAGCCGGTCCTTCCGGTCGCGGAGGTCCCTGAGGCTGAGTTCGGCCTGGGCGAGCTGGGCCTGGAGGTCCTGCTTGTCGATCTCGGCGACGACGTCGCCCACCTTGACCTCGCCGTGCAATGAAACGAGGATGGCCTTCAGCCGCCCGGCCGAAGGGGCGACGACCTGCTGCGGCCCGCCGGTCGGAATGAGGATGCCCTTACCCGCCTCCGTGGTCGGAACGCGCCCGAGGAAGGACCAGGCGATGACCGCGCCGACGACCGCCCAGAGCGCGGTGAGCGACATCCACCCGCGCGGGCTCGTGACACGGATCATGCGGTCGAGTTGCTCGGGAGAGGACAATCGCTCGAGCGCGGTCTCTCGGAAGATCTTCTTGGACATCGGTCCCCCTCGGGCCTGAACGCCGAGTATACAGGAAACCGCCCGGCGGCGCGCCAAGGGTCCGCGCCGATTCGTTACACTGGCGCGGGTCCCGGGACCGGCACTCGTTGTACGGTCCGCCGCTGGGGGTCGAATGCACAGATCGCGTGAGCGAAACATAAGACGACGCGTTCGATGGATATGGGCGCTCGCGACCCTCTCCGCCGGCGCGGGGGGGTGCGACGGGCCGCTGGGGCCGAAGGACTCCGACTACGGACTGCGACTCGATCCCGAGCGGCTGCACTCGGCGGGCCCGTTGGAGCTGGAAAGCCTGGCGCTCCCGGCGCCGCCCGAGTCGCAGACCTTCAAGCGGGAGAGGCCGGCGGACCCGTTCGCGGGGGCGCCGACCGCGCCGGTCAAGATCGATCAGTGCCGCGCGTGGACGCTCCGCCACAACCTGAACCTGAACGTGGCGTTGTTCGAGCCTCGCCTGGCCAAGGAAGATCTGTCGGTCGAGGAAGCGAAGTTCGAGGCCGCGTTCTTCGCCCGGGTCGAGGGGAGCATGGCCGACCCGTCGCGCCCCGTCGTGTTCCCCGACCGCGACGTTGAGCCGTTCTCGCTCGACCCGGGGGTTCGGGTTCCCTTGCGGACCGGCGGCGAGGCGGTCGTGCGGTTCCCGCTGGTCAAGAACGAGGAGTTCGGCGACCTGCCCGCGTTCGGGGGGGACTGGTCGCAGGACGTGGAACTGGCGTTCTCGCAGCCGCTGCTGCGCGATGCGGGCCGCGACGCGGCGACCTACTCGATCCGCATCGCGTCGATGGAGTCGCAGGCGACCGAGGCGCGGACCAAGGTCGAGGTGATCCGCCAGCTCGCGGCGGCCGACCGCGCGTACTGGCTGCTGTACGCCTCGGAAAGGATCCTCGAGGTGCGCGCTCGGCAGTTCGACACGGCGATGCGCCAGGTGCAGGAGGCCGAGGCCCGGTTCAAGAACAACGTCGGGCCCGAGATCGAGATCGTGCGGGCCGAGGCGGGGCTGGCGCGCCGGATCGACTCGATCCTCCGCGCGCAGAACGAGCACCGTGAGCGGCTTCGCCAGCTCAAGCGGGTGATCAACCTGCCGGGGGCCGATGTCGATTCGCCGGTGGTGCTGACGGTCGACTCCCCGCCGCGACTGGTGCCGTTTGCGATCGACGACGAGTCGATGATGGCTATGGCGCTGGTGAACCGCGGCGAGCTGCTCGAGATCGAGCTCCGCATCGCCCAGGCGCTGAGCACGATCGACTTTGCCCGCAACCAGGCGCTGCCCCTGTGCACGCTGGACTACGCCTTCCGGATCAACGGGATGGGCGAAGGCGTGCGCGAGGCCAACTACGCGATGGGCCGGGCCGAGTCGCTGGGCTGGATCGTGGGGCTGAACGTCGAGGTGCCCCTGGGGAACGCCGCGGCCGAGGCCCGTGTTCACCGGGCGATTCTCGAGCGGCTCCAGCGCCTTGCCACGCGTGAGGACCGCGAGCAATCGATCAAGCAGGAAGTACTCAGCGCGCTGGACAACCTGCGCACGGCGTGGGAACAGATCCAGGCCGCCCGGCAGACCGTCCGGGCCGAGGAGCGGAACTTCGAGGCCGAGCGACGGCAGTTCCAGCTCGGCATGCGCACCAGCACCGACGTGCTCGACGCCGAGACCCGCGCGGCAGACGCGAAGGTCGGCTTCCACCTCGCGGTCGCGGCGTACCAGATCGCGCAGGTGGACCTGGCGTTCGCGACGGGCACCCTGCTCGGCGCCGACCGGGTGTCGTGGGGCGACCGGGTCGCTCAGGGCGACACCGAGGAACCCGCGGGTGCCCCCGAATCGCCGCCCGCGCACGACACCGCGCCGGGCGAGAATCCTGAGGCGCACGGAGCAGCGCCCGCGGCGAACGAATCAAAGCACGAGTAACGGTGGGGAGAAGTGCCGAGGGTGGGACTCGAACCCACGACCTCCGGGTTATGAATCCAGCGCTCTAAACCAGCTGAGCTACCTCGGCGATCGGGTCAATACTAGGCGTGGGCTGATCCGCGGCAAGACGGGAGACGTGCCCGGTGAACGGCGGGTTCGAGGTCGAGTGGGCGGGCGACTCGCACCTGCGCGTGCGTGCCGGCGCCGACCGCTCGGAAGAGACGCGCCGGCGCGTGCTGGCGGCCGCGGAAGCACTGGCGCGGGCCGCGATTCACGAACTCGACGACGTGGTCCCGGCGTATGCGACGCTGCTGATCCGCCTGAAGGACGATGCCGTCGATCCTCGGCGCGTGCGCGAGCTTGTCATTTCGGCGCTGGACCAAGCTCATGCGAGCGTGCACTCCGGCTCGCCCCGCGAGGTCGAGATCCCCGTGTGCTACGAGCGGCCGTTCGCGCCCGACCTCGATTCCGTGGCGGCGCAGTGCGGACTCAGCGCGGAGGACGTGGTCGTACGCCACAGCGCGGCGGAGTATCGCGTGTGCTTCATAGGCTTCTCGCCCGGCTTCCCGTACCTGAGCGGGCTGCCCGGGGTGCTGTCCGTGCCGCGCTTGGACCGGCCCCGCGTTCGAGTGCCGGCCGGGAGCGTGGCGATCGCTGGAGAACAGGCGGGGGTGTATCCGCGCTCGACCGCGGGAGGGTGGAACTTGATCGGCCGTACCCCGCTGAAGCTCTTTGACGCGGGGCGAGAACCCCCGTCGATGCTCGCCGCGGGGGACCGGGTGCGCTTCGTGCCGATCACCGCCGCGAAGTTCGCCGAACTCCAACCCGGGAACGGTGCATAGGTGGGCACGATCCGGATCATCGTGCCGGGCCTGTTCTCAACCATGCAGGATCTCGGGCGCTCGGGGTTCGGCGCTTCGGGCGTGCCCCGCGGCGGGGCGGCCGACTCTGTATCGCTCGAACTCGGCAATCGCGTGCTGGGCAACGCGCCGGGCGCGCCGGCGATCGAGATGACGCTGACCGGCCTCACGTGCGAGTTCGCATCGGCGTCGGCGTTCGCGGTCTCGGGCGCAAGGGTGCGCGGCTGGATCGATCGGGACGGCGCGCCGGCCCGCGAGTGGACCGATCGGACACGCGTGCCGGTGCTGGCGGGCGACACGGTCCGATTCGGGCGTTTCGAAGCCGGCTGCCGCGCATACCTGTGCGTAGCGGGCGGTTTCACCGTGCCGCGTCTGCTGGGCAGCGGCTCAACCCTGGTGTCCGGCGGGTTCGGCGGTCATGAGGGCCGGGCCCTTCGCGCGGGCGACCAACTGTCCACGGGAGCACCGGGGCCGGCCGGCGCGGGCCTGACCGCGCCGGGAGTCTCGCTCGCCGATGAGTTGCTGTCGCGGCGCATCCTTCGTGCTGTGCCGGGGCCGCACTACAAGCGATTCTCCGCGGACGCGGTCGAACGATTCTGGAGTTCCCCTTTCGGGATGGCCGAACAGTCCGATCGCGTCGGGATCCGGCTGTCGGGTCCGGCGATCGCAGTTCCGGACGAGGGACGGATGGCCAGCGAGGGAGTCATGTGGGGCGCGGTGCAGGTGCCCGCCGACGGACAGCCGATCGTGCTCATGTGCGATCACCCGACCACGGGCGGCTACCCGGTGATCGCGTGCGTGGCGAGCGTCGATCTCCCGGTGCTGGGGCAGTTGCGCCCCCGCGACGCGGTCCGCTTCGAGCCCATCACGGTCGAGCGCGCATGGGAACTGAAGCGTGACCGGGCGCGCGAAGTCGCGCGGGCGGTGAGCCCGTGACCACGAGGGCATCAGGCAGCGGCTGGTGGCGCGAAATCGAGCCGCCCGCGTGGCGCGCGCTGGCGGCCGGCGGCGCGGGCTGGACGCTCGACGCCATGGACGTTCTGCTCTTCACGTTCGCGCTCGGCGAGATCAAGCGGGACTTCGCGCTGAGCGATGCGCAGGCCGGGGCGCTGATGTCGGCGACCCTTGTGGCCTCGGCCGTCGGCGGCGTGGTCTCGGGCGCGCTGGCCGATCGGATCGGGCGCGTGCGGATGCTCACGCTGTCGATCCTCTGCTACTCGCTCTTCACGGGTCTGACGGCGACGGCGCAGACGGTGTGGGACCTGACCCTGTGGCGGATCCTCGTCGGTCTGGGCATGGGCGCCGAGTGGTCCGCGGGATCGGTGCTGATCGCCGAGACGTGGCCGGCGCGGCACCGCGCCAAGGCCATCGGCATCATGCAGTCGGGGTGGGCGGTTGGGTACATCATCGCGACGGGCCTCCAGGCGGCGGTGCTCCCGGAACTGGGCTGGCGGTGGCTCTTTGCGATCGGTGTCGCGCCGGCCATGCTCCTCGTGTGGATCCGGCGGAGAATCCCCGAGCCTCCCTTGTGGGTCAGATCGACCCAGGCCCGGGCCCCGATGCTCAGCGCCCTGGCCGTGCTGCTGCGCCCGCCGTACCTGCGGCGCGCCGTGATCGCCTCCCTGCTCACGACCTCCCTGCTCTTTGCGTACTGGGGCCTGGTGACGTGGTTGCCGCAGTACCTGGCGCGCCCCATCGACGCCGGCGGCGCCGGGATGAGCGTGCTCAAGAGCGTCCGCTGGCTCATCCCCATGCAATTGGGCGCGCTGGCGGGGTACATCGCCTTCGGGTTCATCGCCGACGCGCTGGGGCGCCGCCCGGCGTTCATCGCGTTCGTGCTCGGCGCGGCGGCGATCGTCCCTCTGTACGGCTCCAGCGGCCAGAACGAGCGCCTGCTCATGGTGCTCGGGCCCCTGCTGGGCTTCTTCGGGCACGGCTATTTCAGCGTCTTCGGCGCCATGCTCGCGGAGCTGTTCCCCTCCGGCGTTCGGGCCACGGCGCAGGGACTCTGCTACAACATCGGGCGCGGCGCGGGGGCGTTGGCGCCCGCGGCGATCGGGGCGATGGCCCCGGGCGGCCTCGGGCGGGCGCTGGCGATGACGGCGGTGCTCTACGTGCTGGGCGCGGGGCTCGTCATGCTCCTCCCGGAGACGCGGGCCAAGGAGATCGAGTGAGCGGCGCGACGATCGACCTGAACTGCGATCTCGGCGAGGACCCGGCCCGGCGCGCCGACGACGCCCGGCTGTTGGACATCGTGACCTCGGCGAACATCGCCTGCGGCGGGCACGCCGGGGACGAATCGAGTATGCGCGAGACCGTGCGGCTCGCCGCGGACCGGGGCGTCGCGGTCGGCGCACACCCGGGTTACCCGGACTCCGCGCGATTCGGAAGAGTCGAACTAGCGATGACAGACGCGGAGATTGAAGACTTCGTCGGCGCGCAGGTCGGGCGGCTGGCCGCCATCGCGGCGGAATTCGGGGTGAGGGTGGTTCACGTCAAACCGCACGGAGCGCTCTACCACGCGGCAATGAACTCCGAGGGCGTGGCCCGGTCGGTCGCGACGGGCTCGGCCCCCGTGGCCCCCGGCGCGCACCTCGTGGGCCTTGCGGGCGCCCGCGCGATCGTGCGCTGGCGGGCGATGGGCTTGCCGACTCTTCGAGAGGCGTTCGCTGACCGGCGGTACGAGCCGGACGGCTCGCTTCGCTCGAGATCGCTTGACCGAGCTCTCATCACCGAGCCGGACGAGGCGGCCGCGCAGGCAGTCGCCATCGCGACCGGCGCGGGGGTCACCGCCGCCGACGGCACTCGCCTCGAGATCGACGCGCAAACGATCTGCGTGCACAGCGACACGCCGGACGCGATCGCGATCGCGCGCGCCGTTCGCGCCGCGCTCGAAGGCGCGGGAGTGCGAGTGGCCTCCCCCGCCGCCGGCCGACCATGACCCTCGCGCTCCCCATCCTGGAACGGCGAGCCGAGATCGAGGGCGCGATCCGCGCGCACCGCGTCGTGGTCGTGTGCGGCGAGACGGGCTCGGGGAAGACCACCCAACTCCCGCGGATCTGCCTTGAGATGGGGCTGGGCGACCGCGGCGTGATCGGCCACACGCAGCCGCGGCGCCTCGCGGCCCGGGCCGTCGCGGCACGCATCGCCGAGGAGCGCGGCGAACGTCTCGGCGAGACGGTCGGGGTCAAGGTCCGCTTCCACGATCAGACGACTCGCGCGACGCGCATCAAGCTCATGACCGACGGCGTACTGCTCTCCGAGCTCTCGAGCGACCGCGACCTCCGGGCGTACTCGACGGTGATCATCGACGAGGCCCACGAGCGGTCGCTGAACGTCGATTTCCTGCTCGGCTATCTGAAGGGCCTGGTCGCGCGGCGCGACGACCTGAAAGTCATCGTCACCTCCGCGACGATCGACCCGGTGCGATTCAGCGATTTCTTCGGCGGCCCGGGCGCGGCGCCGGTGATCGAAGTATCGGGACGAACGTACCCGGTCGAGGTCCGGTACCGCCCCACCGCCGACGACGCCGAAGACTTCGAGCGTCTCGAAGTGAGCGCCGTGAGCGAGGCCGTGGAGGAGCTGGCGGTCGGGCCCGCGGGCGATGTGCTCGTGTTCCTGCCGGGAGAGCGCGAGATCCGCCTCGCGGCCGAGGCGCTCCGGAGATCGGGGATCGACGCCGATATCCTGCCGCTCGTCGCGCGCCTGACGAACCAGGAGCAGGACCGTATCTTCCATCCCGGCCCGCGCCGGCGCGTCATCCTCGCGACGAACATCGCCGAGACCTCGCTGACCGTGCCGGGGATCCGCTGCGTCGTGGACAGTGGCCTCGCACGCATCAACCGCTACGACCCGGCGCGGAAGATCCAGCGCCTGCCGATCGAGCCGATCTCGCGGGCCTCCGCGAACCAGCGCTCGGGCCGGTGCGGGCGTGTTGCCGCCGGCGTCTGCGTTCGACTCTATTCGGAGGAGTCCTACCGGCTGCGCCCTGCGTTCACGGACCCCGAGATCCGACGCACCAGCCTGGCCGGCGCGATCCTGCGGATGAAGTCGCTCGGGCTCGCCGAGATCGACGAGTTTCCGTTCCTCGACCCGCCCGACGGCGCGGCCGTCCGCGACGGGCACGAGACGCTCTTCGAGCTCGGCGCGATCGGAGAACCGTCACGCGCCGGCAACGTGACGGAGCTCGGCCGTGCCATGAGCCGCGTGCCTGCGGACCCCAGGATCGCGCGGATACTGCTCGCCGCCGAGCGCGAGGGCGCGGTCGCCGAGATCGTCGTGCTCGCGGCGGCGCTCTCGATCCCCGACCCGCGCCAGCGCCCGGCATCGCGCCAGGACGAGGCCGACCACGCGCAGGCGGTCTTCAGGCACGAGTCGAGCGACTTCCTGACGCTGCTCAGACTCTGGGACCAGTACTCGCACGCCGCGACGTCCCGGTCGCACGGCGAAGTCTCGGCGTGGTGCCGCGATCACTTCCTGTCGGGCGTCCGCATGCGCGAGTGGGTCGAGATGATCCGGCAGCTCTCTGACATCGCCGCCGAGCTGGGACTGAAGCCGAACGCCGAACCGGCTCGCGAAGACGCGGTCCACCGGGCGCTGCTCACGGGGTTGATCACCAACGTCGCCTGCCGCGAGGGCGAAAGCGGCTCGTTCGACTACCGCGGCGTGCGCGGCAACGTCATCAGCCTCTTCCCCGGCTCGGTGCTCTTCCGCAAGAGCCCCAGGTGGATCATGGCCGCGGAAGTCGTCCAGACCACGAAGCTCTTCGCGCGGACGGTGGCCCGCGTCGAGCCCGAGTGGATCGAGGAACTCGCCGGCCACATGTTCCGGCGTCAACTCAGCGACCGCCACCTCGACGTGGAAACCGGCGAGCCCAGCGCCTGGGAGCGAGTGACGATGAGCGGGATCGTCGTCGTGCCCCGCCGCAGGGCCGCGATCGCGCGGACCGACCCCGTCGCGGCGCGTGAGGTCTTCGTCCGCGACGGCCTCGCGCTCATGAAGTGGCGGACCGACCGGCGTTTCATGATGCACAACCGCGCCGTGTTCGACTCCGCCCGGTCGGTCGAAGCCCGGCTGCGGAAACGAAACTTGCTCCGCCCCGACGGCGAACTAGTCGAGTGGTTCGCCGGCCGCGTGCCCGCTCACGTCCGCGATCCGGCGTCGCTCGATGAATGGCTGCGATCGATCAAGGATCCCGAGGGATCGGTGCTGGAGTTGTCGTTGCGGGATGTGCTCCGCCCGGACTCAGCGTCGGGCGCGGATCGATCTCTGTTCCCCGATTCGATCGATCTCGAAGGGGTCTCATGTCCGCTCCATTACGCCCTCTCCCCCGGAAAAGAAGACGACGGCCTGACCCTCGACCTTCCGCTGTTGCGGCTGCCCGCGCTCTCCTCCGAGCGGGCGGGGTGGCTGGTGCCGGGGATGCTCCCCGACCTGATCGCGGCCATCGTGAAATCGCTGCCGCGCCAGGAAAGAGCGGCGCTCGAAAGCCACGCGGAGATCCCGGTGATCGGCGCAGCGTGCGCTCAGGTGATGAAATTCGGCGAGGGGTCCATGCCGGCGGCGCTCGGGGAGGCGATCGAAGTGCTCTTCGGCGTCCGCGTTCCGCCGTCCCACTGGAACCCGAAGGCGCTCCCGACGCATCTGCGGATGCGGGTTCGAGTGCTCGACGACCGCGGGCGCGAGCTCGGCGCTGACCGCGATGTCGGCGCGCTGCATGAGCGTTTCGCCGGGCGCCTCGAGCGGGCGCGGGGCGCCTCGGCGCGGGCCGGCATCGAGCGCCGCGGGATCACGACGTGGGGATTCGGTGAATTGCCGGATCGCGCGTCCCCGGAGGGTGACGCGGGCCGTGAGGCCTTCCCCTCCCTGGTCGATGACGGCGACTCCGTCTCGATCGTGCTCGCGGACTCGGCCCGCGCCGCCGGCGCGCACACGCTGCTCGGGAGCCGCAGGCTCTTCGCCCTGACCTGCCGCGAAGAGGTGGCGCACTACCTGGCCGCGCTCCCCGGGTGGCGCGAGGCCCCGAAGCAGTACGGCGCGGTCGGTGACCCGGAGAGCCTGAACGATGATGTCGCGGCCGTCATCGCCGAACGCGTCTTTCTCTGGAACCAGGCCCCGGTGCGGACCGCGGAAGAATTCGAAGCGCGATCGCGCGAGATGTGGGGACGCCTGAGCGCCGGCTCGCGCGAGGTCGGCGAGGCGATCGCGCGCGTCCTCGCCGCGCGACAACGGGTAGCCCAGCGCTTCTCGGGCGGCACGCCGCGCCTGTGGGCCGAGAGCGTCGCCGATATGCGCGAGCACGCGGCGTACCTGATGCCGAAGGGCTTCGTGCGAGTGCTCTCGTGGGAACGGCTCCGCGCGTACCCCGTGTACGTGGAGGCCCTCCGCGACCGTCTGCTGGCGCTGCGCGAGGACGGCTCGGGGGTCGAAAAAGAGTCGCTGAGGCGGCTGTTGCCGCGATGGAAGCGGTTCACCGCATGGGTCGCCGCGACCATGTCGTCCGAGCGCACAAACCACCGGGACGATGCGCCCCCGCGCGCGCCGCGTCCCGACAAGAGCAAGGCGCCCCTGCCACAGGCACGCCGCGCGGCGCCGACGGTGAACGTGGACGCCGGGGAATGGGCGATGCGCCCGGGGGCGATGCCCCCGGAGGTCGAACGGTACCGCTGGGCACTCGAGGAATGGCGCGTCGCGCTCTTCGGCTCTGGCCGGCCCGGCGGTGGAGCGATCGGCGAGCCGGAGATCGAAGCGCTCTGGTCGAAGGCGCTCGGTGCATCGGATCCGAAGCGATGAAGCCGGGCCGCGCGCGATCATCGTCGCGTGCCGGTCCGGGTCACGCCGGCCTGATCCCGCGCTGCAGCTGCATCACGCGGTCCACTTCCTGCTTGCGGGCGTGGTCGAGCACCAGCTTCGGCACCTTCCACGAGTTCTCGTCGCGTGTCACCCCGGAGGCATGCTCGGAGAGGCAGCGGTAGAGGAACTTGAACGCGTCGCGCGGCTGGTGCATCTGGTCGAGGGCGTCGACCAGGTCCTGGCGCGTCACATCGGGCGCGAACAGGTCGAGCAGCGACATCGGCGCGGCCTCGGGCGGGCGGCAGGCGCGCAGCCGCGCGTCGCACAGGTCGTACAGCATCGCCCCCGACCAGTTCAGGCGCTCGATGAAGTTCTGTTTGTCGAGGCGAGCATCCTGGAAGAACGCGCTCGACTCCTTGAAGAGCAGGTGGCGCAGCTCCATCGGGAGCAGGAGCTTGACCCCCACCCCCTGCTGCTGCAGGAACTTGTTGTTGAGCAGGGGCCACACGATCGCACGCATGCGGTCGGGGTCGCCCGAGACCAGCGTCGGCTCGTCCACCCGGTCGACGATGATCACCAGCCCGGCGTAGCCGAACGAAGCGAGGATCCGACGCAGCTCGCCGAACAGGCGGTACCGCGGCTCGTCGGAGTCGGTGAGAGGCAGGTCGCCCGCGCCCGCAAGGTCCAGCCGCCGCAGCACTCGGTAGTACGACGCCGCGGGACGGGTGCTGACGCGAATCTGCCGCCGGACGCGCCGGGCCACCTTCATGCCCGTGAACCGGTCCCACGCGCCGACTTTGGCCAGCAGGCCCAGGTACATCGCGCCGAGACCCGCCAGCGCCCACGTCATCCACGGGGCCCGGCGCGCCTCGTCGAGCCAGAACCACCACCCCACGACCAGCGCGAGCAGCACCACGGGACCGCACCACAGGGCCAGGGCGCGGAGCATCCGCCCGGGCCGCGGCCACGCGCCCAGCCGCCGCGCGAGCGCCCCCGCGCGCCGTTCCACCTGCTCGGGGCGGTCGTACAGCGCCTGAAGGAGGCGGAGGCTGCGGCGCGACGAAGCATCCAGCCGGCGGATGGCCCGGCGCGCCTCGCTGCCCAGGTCGATCATTTCCCCCGCGTTGGGTCCGTCGAGTACCGCGTCGACGAGGCGCGGCACGATCGTGATGAGCAGGGCGTCGAGGTGATCGACAAGACGGATCGAGTGGAAGCTCTCCAGCGGGGTCTTGGCGCCCGCACGCTCGTGGAACGCGCCAAGGTGGGCGTTCAGGTCGTCGTGCGCGGCGAGCAGCACCTTGGCGGAAGGGTTCGCGGCGTTGTGCTCGGCGACCCGGCCCGCGATCTGGAGGCGGATCGCGGTCTTGCCGCTGCCCTTCTCGCCGAAGACGATCGCCGTCGCCGGGCGGGAGAGATCGCCGAGGATCTTCTCGAAGTCCGAGTGGTGCGAGCCGCGGAGCATCTCGGGCGCGTTGCGGTCCGCAGACGTGCTCATGCGCGCGAACACGGAGTCGTCGCGGGCTTCCTCGCCCCGGAAAGGGTTCTCGGTGATCGACCAGTGCGCCAGGAGTTCGTTGAGGGTCATGGCGATCCTGCCGGCGTGGGTCGCACGCCCGCTCCCCGCTCGCGCGCCGTCCCCGGCCGGCGCGCCACGTTCACGCCCCGGACAGTGATCGACGCGTCTCCCCAGAACCGGCGAAACTTCTTCGATGATCCTTTCGAGCGTCTTGCGGTCCTTGGCCTCGGCGTTGAGACGAAGGAGCGGCTCGGTGTTGCTCATGCGCACGTTGCACCACCAGCCCTGCGACTGGAAGCAATCGATCGTCACCCCGTCGAGGTCGTCGATCTGGACGCCCGGGGTCCGTGCGAAGCTCTTGCGGAGCTGCGCGAGCGCCCCCTCCTTGTCCTCGATCTGGAAGTTGATCTCCCCCGACTGCGCGTACCGGGCCATGGGCGCGATGAGCGAGCTGAGGCTCTTGCCGCTCCGCCCGAGCACGCTGAGCACGACGCACAGCGCGATCGCCCCCGAGTCGGCGTTGAAGTTGTCCGCGAAGTAGAAGTGGCCGGAGAGCTCGCCCCCGAAGATGCACGAATGCTCGGCCATCGCCGCCTTCATGAACACGTGCCCCACGCGCTGACGGAT